>JBASRK010000025.1:0-1618 GCA_049273775.1 Candidatus Acidiferrales bacterium | reverse complement strand
GAATCGTATCGGCTCGGGCCGTCAAACGTCATCACGCTCAATAACCTCGGTGTACTCCGCACGCGCCAGGGGCGCTACGCCGAGGCCGTCGAGTTCTTGCAGAAAGCCATCCGTCTCAAGCCTACTTTTGCGAACGCCCACCTCAGCCTGGGCATCGCCTATGGCGAGATGGGCCGACCCGAGCAGGCCGAAACCGAATACCGGACGGCAGTCGGCCTTGCCCCGCTCAATTCCGAGGCGCGCCGGCGTCTGGGCGGGTTCCTGCTGAGGGCGGAGCGGCTGGCAGAGGCCGAGGAGCAATTCCGTCGCGCCGTCGAGGTGGACCCGACGGCTGAGGCCTACGACCGTCTCGGAGACATTTACATTCGCTGGGGAGCCAGCGGCCGCGCCGAGCAGGCCTTCGAGCGAAGCATGCGGCTCGACCCGTTCGACAGCCACGCGCACTTCCGTCTGGGCGCACTCTATACTGCTCGGGGCCGCGTCGCGGACGCCGTGCGCGAGTACGAGGCCGGGCTCGAGACCGATCCCAACAACGCCGAGGCGCTCGCGGCGTTGCGCGAGCTCAAGGCGCAAGCCTCTCCGGCCGGAACGCGACCTTGAATCGGCGCTCCGGAGGCGCGTCTGGTTAGCGCGCCACCCGCGCCCCGGCTTCTATGTCGGAAACCCCCAGCACAGCCAGAGCGCGTCCGGAACCTTTCTGAACAGTGCAGTAGAGGTACTCGATGTTGACGCCCTTCTCCCCAAGCTTGCGTGTCATCCGGCCCAGCGAGCCTGGGCGGTCGCCGATGTTCACCGCGAGCACCTGCTCCTCGACGTATTTCAAACCCAGCGCGTCACAGACACCTTTGGCAGTGGCAAGCTGATTCACCAACAGCCGCACCGACCCCACGGGCTTGACCTCGCTCGCATCGATGGCGTTGATGTTTACCGCCCGCTTGGCGAGCTCGCTGCACAACTGCGCCAGCGCCCCGGGACGATTATCGAGCGCCACCTTCAACTGCGTGGCAACGGCCACTTGCTCCTCCTGACCGGCTGTCGGAAAGATCTACCGCCGTAGGTCTCACAGGTCGGACAGCACGGAGCGAGATTCTAGCGGCGGCAGAGCGAATTCGCAAGCGGGCTTGCCTGTGGACGAGCTTGTCCGACCACGAGACGGGAGATAATATGTCGGGCCGGTGCACCGATGAAGTTTGCCGCCGTCAGCAGACTCGCAGGGAAACCCATTGGCTGGCTCGCGCTGGCGTATCTGGGCTACTGGGTCGGGTTGACTCTTGATCGCGTTTTCGTGCCGCTGGCGATTCTTCCGCTCGCGGGCGCACCCGCCCAAAGTTGGAGCGTCACTCCATTTCGCGTCGCCATCCAGAACGGCGACCTGAACGCCTCGGCGGCGATGACGACGTTTATCCTCGGGCTGCCGATGCTGCTGGAAATCATTTTTCTTCTCCTGCTGACCAAGGCAGGGGCTCGTCTGCGCCCTGCTGCGGCGCGGATCGGTCTGCACTTCGCGGCGATCTGGGTGATTCTGCTGCTGGCGTCGCAGGTCGCGGTTTTCGGCTGGTTGGGGCGCGGGCCGCTGGCGCGCCTGCTCGCACCGCTCGCGGGCCCGCCATCTTTCTCG
>JBASRK010000007.1:0-11897 GCA_049273775.1 Candidatus Acidiferrales bacterium | reverse complement strand
CCGAGGGCCTGCTCATTGCCGGGTTTGAATCGGACAAGTACAAGACCGAAAAAAAGAACGGCAAAGAGGTTGAAACGGCGGTCCTGGCGGGCTGGGGCACCGCCGCGGGCGCACAGGCCGAGCGCGGGGTGGCTCGCGGGCGGATCATCGCCGAGGCGCAAAACTTCACTCGTGAGCTGGTGAATGAGCCATCCAACCGCCTGACGCCGCGGATGCTCGCCGACCGGGCCGCGACCATGGCGGCCGAGGCGGGGCTCGCCATGGAGATTCTGGACGAGCGCAAGATAAGAGAGTTGAAGATGGGCGCGCTGCTCTCCGTGGCGCAGGGAAGCGACGAGCCGCCGCGATTGATCGTCGTCACCTATACGCCGCCGCAGGCCCGCCCCGGCGCACCGGTGATTGGTCTAATCGGCAAGGCCATTACGTTCGATACCGGCGGCATTTCCATCAAGCCGGCCGATGGAATGGAGAAGATGAAATATGACATGGCTGGGGGCGCCACCATGCTGGGCGTGATGCGCGCGCTGGCGGGGCTCAAGCCTCCCGTCAAAGTGATCGCCGTTGTGCCGGCCACCGAAAACATGCCCGGCGGGCACGCCCAGAAGCCAGGGGACGTGCAGATTGCGCTCTCCGGCAAATCCATCGAGGTCATTAACACCGACGCCGAAGGCCGGCTGGTCCTGGCCGATGGCTTGACCTATGCAAGACAGCTTGGCTGCACGCATCTGGTGGATGCAGCCACGCTCACCGGAGCGATTGTAGTGGCGCTCGCCAGTGTGAATGTGGGCGTGTTCGGCTCTGACAGAGCATTCACCGACCGGCTGCTCGCAAGCGCGCGCGCCGCAGGCGAAAAGATGTGGCCCATGCCGCTCGACGACGATTACCGTGAAATGATCAAGAGCAGCATCGCCGACATCCAGAACGTCGGCAGCGGCAAAGGCGGCGGCGCCATCACCGCAGCGATGTTTCTGAAGGAATTCGCCGGCGAGACGCCGTGGATCCATCTGGATATCGCCGGCACGGCATGGCTTGACGACGCCAAGCCATGGGCTGCCAAGGGCGCCTCGGGCGTGGCCGTGCGTACGCTGGTTGACTTCGTCATGAAATTTGAGGCCAAGGAGCCCCCGGGGCGGTAGCCCCCGCGTCCCGCCGGTTCCGTGTGGGGTCGGCTTCACGCCGGCCCTCTGGGCGTCTCCCCATTCGGCGGGGGCCCGCCCTCCCACACAAGCGTTGTCATTCTGAGCGGAGTCCCGACCCTGTCGGGAAGAAGCGAAGGATCCCTCTCTTACCTGCCGAAGACTCGCCGGATGCAGGGAGAGTCATTGCCCGGCCCGCACCGCGGGGCGGGCTCAGAATGACAGGGGAAAAAGAAGCCCCAGGCTACATTTTCTCCGGGACTTCGATTCCGAGCAGCGACAATGCAGCGCTCAAATGCTCCTTCACCAGCATGGTCAAGAGCAGCAGAAACGACTTCTTCGTGTCGTCTTCTTCGGAAAGGATATGGTGCCGGTGGTAGAAGTTGTTGAATGCTTGCGCGAGTTGGAAGGCGAACTTGGCGATGAATGCCGGCTCCTGCGCCGCCACGGCCGCCTCCACCTGCAACTCGAGTGAACCCGCCAGGAGCGTCAGCTCCCAAAGATCGTTGCCCTCCGGCGCCTTCAAGAGCCGACTACAGTCTTCACCTGAGACGCGCCGCATCCATCCGCTAAGGGAATCCGGTTCGTGCTCAACCGATTTGGAGGAGTGCCCCTGGTTGCTCTTGCTGGCTTGCGCCTCAGTGAGTTTGCGGAAAATATTGAGGGCGCGCACCACGGCGTACTGGCAATACGGGCCGGTCTCGCCCTCGAAGCTGAGTGCGTCCTTGAAATCGAAGGCGATGATGGTCGAGCGCGTGTACTTGAGCAGGAAGTAGCGCAGCGCGCCGATGGCGATGGCGTGGGCGATGGCGGCGCGCTCGGCGTCAGATGTTTGCGGGTGCCGCTGGTCCACTTCCGCCTGGGCGGCGGCCTCGAGCCGGTCCAGGAGATCGTCGGCCTTGACGCCCAATCCCTTTCGACCGCTCACTTCAACGTGGCTGCGTTTGGCCTCCTCGGGCGTAAGCTCGTACCCCATTTCGGCGGCGCAGCGTGGGGAAAGCGCCACGACGTCATAGTCGAAGTGGATGGATCGGTCCGCCTGCTCCTCGAAGCCCAGCGCGCGCAGGCCGGCGACGACGACGTTTTGCAGGTAGCTTTGCCGGGAGTCAATGACATTGTAGACCTGCGCCGCTTTCCCAAACGCGGGCGCGTTCGGGTCACCGCCATTGGCGCAGGTCACCCAGACGGCGTGCCCTCCCGGATGGGTGTGGAAGCGCGTATAGCGGAAGTCGCGGCCGAGCAGTCCGAATTTCCAGAGCTGATAGGCAATGTCCTTGCCAACGTAGGTCACCGTGCCGTCGGAACGCACGATGATTTTCGCTTCGGCGTCTGGATCCTCTTCCCCGTCCGCATCGGTCGCTGCCGTTCCCCTCCCGGCACCCGCCGCGGCGGGCATCTGCATCACCCAGCAGCCGGCGTTTTTGCCGGCAGTGGCCCGGTGGATTGCGCCCCGCTGCTTGAGCTGTTCAAACGCTGCCTCCCAAAACTTCAAATGCAGGATCTCGCTCTCCCGTGGCAGCAGGTCGTATTCGACGCCCAGGCGTTCCATCGTGCGCAGGTGACAACGGACAATGGCCGTGGACACCGTCTCGGCGATCTCTGCCGCAGCGCCGCGGCCCTGCTCGATGGATTTCAGTGTTTCGGTGCGCAGGGTCCTCCGCGCTGGGTCTGCTTCCAGGTATTGTGTGACTCGGGCATAGAGGTCCCAACAAAAATAGTCGAACCGCGGCCCGGCGGCCAGGGCGCGGACCTCGCCGGCGGGCTTTTTCTCCAGGTGCAGGAAGCCCACGACGACGTCGGCAACTTGAACGCCGGTGTTGTCAATGTAGTTCTGCACCTCGACACGGCGGCCGGCGTGCCGCAGCAGGCGCACGAAAGTGTCCCCCAGCGCGGCGTTGCGCAGGTGGCCGATGTGGGCGGCCTTGTTGGGGTTAATGTTGGTGTGCTCGACGATGTTCTTGGGCCCGGTGGCTGGCGCCGCGACGGCTTCGCGGGCGGCCCCGGAAGCGGCAGCTTGGAAGAACGCCGCCCGGTCGAGATAAGCGTTCAAGTAGCCGCCGCCAGCGACCTCTAGCCGTTCGACGCCTTCAATTTTGCCGATCTGGTTAGCAATTTCCTGGGCGATCTGCCGGGGGGCGCGCTTTAGGCGCTTGGCCAAGTCGAAACAGACCGGCGAGGCCACCTCGCCCATTTCGATCCGCGGCGGCCGCTCGGTGACCACCGGCGCGTCCACGTGGTAACGGCGATGAATGAATACCTGGAGGGTCTCGCGGATGCGGGCTTCGACGGCGTGGTACACGCGCCTCCTCGGGCCGGCAAAAAACAACCGATTATAGGTGCTGTAGCGGTACAGGTCAAAGAAGCCGGCGCAGCGAATGGCTCAGCTTGAACCCGCCATCTTTTCTTACAGCGACTTTTCGGGAGGGGAGCTCGCTCACCACACCCTTCTTGGTTCCGGGAAGGCGATTGATCGTCAGCAATCGGCTACGCATGCCATCCGTAACCAACTTCATTGAGAAAGAACTTGGGGTTTCGGCAACCAGTAGAAACTGGTCGACCCTCGCCAAGATCATTGAGTTCGTCCGAAAAGAGCCCGATGACTAACTGTGCGCTGAAGCCGACGCCGAACGCGTTGTAGAAGCGGCGCGGCTGTCTCGCGGCCGGTGCGGCTAAGCAAGTCTCTGAAATTTGCGGGATTGGCCTCCGATTTGTTATTTGTCCTGCCTTGTCGCCTCGCCCGCTTAGAAATGGCTCTCCGGCGGGCAGCACCGCTCGCTTGGCTGTGATACGCACATTCTGCCGCCTGATTTGACAGCATCGGTCGGCCAGACTAGTATCACCCGAGTCGCATGAAAATTGCTTACTTCGACTGCTTCTCCGGCATCACCAGCGACAGGTTGGCGGGCGCGCCGGCGAACGCTCGATCGGGAAGGCGTTGGTCAGCACTCCGCTCGGGTGATCCGCATGAGCGTTTCGAGCTTCTACTGGCACTTCATGAAAGCCGCGCCCAAGTGCGAGATTTGCCGGCGTTTGGCGGCCGAGCGAGCCGTGCCGCTCAAGCAGGGTGCTGGCCGAAGGAACGTTTGAGTTCCAGAAGCAGCGCGGACGATCGAACTAGCGCAGGGGCGGGCTCTCGTTGAAGCCAAAGTTCTATCTGACCACGCCGATCTATTACGTTAATGCGCGCCCGCACCTCGGCCACACCTATACGACCGTCGTCGCCGATACGATTGCGCGCTACAAGCGCATGTGTGGCTACGATGTGGTGCTGCTTACCGGCACTGACGAGCACGGGCAAAAGGTCGAGCGGTCGGCCAAGGCCGCGGGGATTGCGCCGCAGCAGTTTGTGGACCAGATCGCCGGCGAATACCGGCGCCTGTGGGACGAGCTGGGGCTCGGCATCGACCGTTTTGTGCGCACCACCGAGCTGCGCCACGCCCGCGCTGTCCAGCGGCTGTTCCGGAAGGCCGGCGACCGCGGCCACATCTACAAAGGACACTACGAAGGGCAGTACTGCGTCTTCGACGAGCTTTATGTGGACGACCCCACGCCCAACGCGCCGTGTCCCGAGTGCGGCCGCCCCACCGAACGCATCCGCGAGGAGAACTACTTCTTCAAACTCTCTGCCTTCCAGGAGCGCCTGCTCGAACATTACGACAAACATCCCGAGTTTGTGCAGCCCGAGTCGCGCCGCAACGAAGTGATCGCGTTCGTCCGCGGCGGCTTGCGCGATCTTTCCATCAGCCGCACCACGCTGAAGTGGGGCATTCCGTGGCCCGGCGACGAGCAGCACGTCTTTTACGTCTGGTCCGATGCGCTCACCAGCTACATGACCGGGGTGGGCTACGGCGACGACCCGGACGAATTCGCCAGGCTCTGGCCGGCCGACCTGCATCTGATCGGCAAGGAGATCCTGCGCTTCCACACCGTCTATTGGCCGGCGTTCCTGATGGGTGCGGGCGAGCCGCTGCCGAAATCGGTGTTTGCGCACGGCTGGTGGATGTTTGAACAGGAGAAGATGTCGAAATCGCGGGGCAATATCCAGTCGCCGCAGCCCATTGTGCGCGTTTTGGGCGTGGACGCATTGCGCTATTTCCTGCTGCGCGAAATGGTTTTCGGGCAGGACGGCAATTTCAGCCGCGACGCGCTTTTCGCCCGCTACGAAGCGGACCTCGCGAATGGCTTGGGTAATCTTGCGAGTCGCACGCTGACGATGGTCGAGCGATATTTCAACGCTAGGATACCTGAGCCATCCCAAGACGATCCTTTGGTCGAGCAGAGCACTTTGAATTTCATATCCCGCAATGTTACAGCAATAGTGCTGGAGAGGTACGCCGAGTATGATTTTTCGGGCGCGCTCCAGAGTATTTGGCGGCTGATCTCGAATGTCGACTCGTATCTGACAACGGAAAAACCCTGGAAGCTCGGCGAAGACCCGTCGGAAAAGGCCCACTTGGCAGAGGTTCTCTACGCTGCCTCAGAAGCTCTCCGGATAATTGCTGTTCTGGCGCACCCTGTCTTGCCACAGGCGACGCAACTGATCTGGGAGCATCTTGGACAGCTAGGCAGAGTCGAACGTAACCGAATCGATGACTTGAACTGGGGTGCGCTTAAGCCAGGGACCCCTATTAAGAAGCCTGAGGCTATCTTTCCTCGGATGGATTACACAGAAGTGATGGGGAGGATTGAAGCGATGGAACAAGAAATGCGTCAGCCACCGAGCACCCCGCCAGCGGCCGCAGCCGCCCCGGCGCCCCCGAGTCGCATCACCATCGAGGACTTTGCCAAGGTCGAAATGCGTGTCGGCCAGGTGAAGTCGGCCGAGCGCGTGGCCGGCGCCGACAAGCTGTTAAAGGTACTCGTTGATATCGGGGACGAAGTGCGCCAAGTGGTCGCAGGTATCGCCGAGGTGTACAAACCCGAGGACTTGGTAGGCCGCAAGGTGATCGTCGTCGTCAATTTACAGCCGCGGAAGCTGCGGGGCGTGGAATCGAACGGGATGATCGTAGCCGCTTCGGTGCCTCCTGAGGGCAAACCCGTGCTGGCCGGATTCCTCGAAGACGTTCCCGTGGGCTCGCGCCTGAAGTGACGCGTCAACGTCATCCTGAGCGCGTGTTGCGGTTGGTGATGCCGTGCGCAGCTAGCAAAGGATTTCAGCTTGTGCTGATCCATGACGCTTATGTAGGAGCATAGAATGCCGGGCGCCTGCAATCGGCTGATTCGCCATGGACCTGATCGATTCGCACGCGCACCTGGATCTCGCGCAGTTCGATGGCGATCGTGCCGAGGTGCTCGATCGCGCCCGGCAGGCAGGCGTACGGACATTGCTCGCCATCGGGAGCGGCCCGGGTCCGGAAAAGCTCGACGCGGCGCTACCTTACGCCGAGCAGAATGATTGGATCTATGCCACTGTGGGCATCCACCCGCACGAGGCGCGCCTCGCTACCGATGCTGACTTCGAGCAGCTCAACCTACTGGCAAAACATCCGCGGGTGATTGCCTGGGGCGAGGTGGGGCTCGACTATCACTACGACCATTCCCCACGGGAAGTCCAGCAGCGCGTTTTCCGCCGGCAGCTCGAACAGGCGCGGGCGGCGAAGCTCCCCATCATCATCCATTGCCGCGAGGCCTGGCCCGACTGCTTGGGCATTCTGGAGCAGGAATGGCGCGGCACGGCGCTGGGGGGTATCTTCCATTGCTTCAGCGGCATGCTCGAACAGGCATGGAAGGGAATCGAGATGGGGTTTCTGGTCTCCTTCGCTGGTAACGTCACCTATCCTAAAGCGCAGAACCTACGCGACGTGGCGCGCGCGCTGCCGCTGGACCGCCTTCTGGTTGAGACCGACTCGCCGTTTCTGGCGCCGCAGCCCCACCGGGGCAAGCGCAATGAGCCGGCCTACGTCGCCGAGGTAGCGCGGACCCTCGCGAATGTGAGAGACTTGGCGGCTGACGATTTCGCCGCCGCGACCGCCGCGAATTTTCGTCGCTTTTTCCGGCTTACGGGGTTCCCGGCTGATATTGCGCCGGAGTAGTCCGGGAGGGTTGCCATCGCGCTTCTGACCGCCAAGGAGATCTTCGACCTGGTCCGCGAGGACTTGCTGAGTGTCGAGCAGGAGATCGCCCTGCAAAACGGCTCGGCCATCCAGCCGGTCGCGGAGATCGTGGGTTACCTGCTGGGCGGCGGTGGTAAGCGGTTGCGTCCGGCGTTGCTTCTGCTCTCCGCGGGCGCCTGCAGCTACCGGGGGCCGAGCGCCATCCGGTTGGGCGCCGTCGTGGAACTGATCCACAGCGCCACGCTGATCCACGACGACGTGATTGATGGTGCCGACACGCGTCGCGGCCGCCCCTCGGCGAATTCCCGCTGGGGTAACCACATGAGCGTGCTCGCCGGCGATTGGCTCTACATGCAGTCGTTCGAGATGGCCCTGCGCGAGCGCAATTTCAAAATCCTCGACATCCTGATTCAGCTCACGCAGAACATGGTCGAGGGCGAGTTGATTCAACTGACCAAACTCGGCCGGATTGACCTGACCGAACATGATGCCCTGGCGCTGGCCACGCGCAAGACGGCCTGCCTATTCAGCGGCTGCGCTCGGTTGGGAGCGGTGCTGGGTCGTCACGGCGACGGCGTCGAACAGGCCCTGGCCGAGTATGGCCGCAATGCGGGACTGGCGTTTCAACTCGTGGACGACCTGCTCGACTTCACCGCCTCGCCGCAAAAGCTGGGGAAGCCCGTCCTGAGCGACCTGAAAGAAGGCAAGGTGACCCTGCCGCTGATCTACGCGCTCGAGAACGGCGAATCCGCCGGGCGGCGCATGGTGGCTACCGTGCTCGAGGAAAAGGGCTTTCAGAGCGTGCGACCGGAACAGATCACCGCGCTTGTACATAACTCAGGCGCGCTTGATCGCGCCCGGCAACTCGCCTGCGACTTCGCCAGTCGCGCCAAGGCCTGCCTGAACGGTTGGGTCAATTCTGAATATGGCCGCGCTCTGCTCACCGTCCCCGACTTCATCCTCGATCGCGACAATTGACCCGGGGCGGGTCTCCATGCTGCCCTTTAAGCTGGTCTATCACGAGCGCTACGATCTGAACCTGGGCCCCCACGTTTTTCCCTCGCAAAAATACCGGTTGGTGCGCGAGATGTTGCTCCGCGAGAATCTGGCCGAGGCGGCTGATTTTCTCTTGCCCGGGCCTGCCAGCGACGCGGACGTGCTGCGCGTTCACTCCACAGAGTATGTGCGCAAGCTCAAGACGGGTCACCTGAGCGCGAGCGAAGTTATGCGCCTGGAGATTCCGTATTCTCCGCAAACGGTCGAGGCGTTCTGGTTGGCAGCGGGCGGCTCGATCCTGGCGGCACAGCGCGCGCTCGCCGACGGCTTTGCCGCAAATCTCAGCGGCGGCTTCCATCACGCCTTCCACGGGCACGGCGAAGGCTTCTGCATGATCCACGATGTGGCCATCGCCATTCGCCGGCTGCAGGCGGATGGCGCCATCCGCAGGGCCATGGTGATCGATACTGACGTTCACCACGGTAACGGCACGGCGGCAATTTTCGCGTCTGACGAGACCGTTTTCACGCTTTCCATCCATCAGGAGAACAACTACCCCTTGCCCAAGCCGCCCTCGAACATTGACCTGCACCTGCCGGATGGCGTTGGCGACGCCGACTACTTGGCCATTCTCGAGAAGAACCTGCTGCTGGCGCTCAAAGATTTTCAGCCCGACTTGCTTTTTTACGTGGGAGGCGCCGACCCGTATCGCGAAGACCAGCTCGGCGGCCTGGCGCTCACGATCGAAGGGCTGCGCGATCGCGACCGAATGGTTTTCGAGCATGCTCGCCGCCGTGGGGTCCCGATCGCCATCACGTTGGCTGGCGGCTACGCCCGGCGCGTCGAGGACACTGTACGCATCCATGTCAACACGATTCTGGCGGCTCGCGACCTCGCCGCTGAACGGTCCGCCACGGCTCGCGTCTGAACCCGTTCCCATCTTTGCGAACGCGAAATGACAGAGATTCTTGCGGAGAGAAGTGCGTAGAGGCGGAGGAAAAGACGCCCGGCGCATGTGCGGACAGCGGGTTTCAGCTTGTGCCGGCCAGTGCGCGCTCGATGGCGCCAGAAAGGCCCGGAGCGAAACCGTCTGGGTCAAACCCCTGGGCGCGATAGATGATCCTCCCGGCCCGGTCGAGCACAATGACCGTCGGGAAAGCCTTGATGCCCAGAAGCTCATCCAGCCCGTCGGAGAAGACCACTGTCATTCGAATCTTCTCACGCTCGAGGTAGGGCTTGACGCGGCTCTCGTCCTCATCGTCGTTGACGGCCAGGAAGAAAATGTCGCTGCGATTCTCGAATTGACGCTCCACCTGTTCGAACAGCGGCTCCAGCTCGCGGCACGGCAGGCACCAGGTGGCCCAGAAGTTCAGCACGACGACCTTGCCTTTCCAGTCCGCAAGCTTCACCGGAGCGGCACCGTCGGCTCGCCGCAGGACAAATTCAAAAGGCGCAGTGGCGCCCTTGTTGTGCCTACCCGATTCGGCGGGCTTCGGCTCGACGGCGAGGCGGTCATAGGCTTGCAACAGGCGCTCACCGAGCCCGGCTTCGCTGCCATGCAGGAGTTGCCAAAGATTGCCGAGCTTCCGGCGCACCTCCCAGCGGTCCACCCGCAGGCCGGCCTGCTCCGGCAGCACAAACGCAGCGACATAGTGCTCGATGGCCTTGCTGTAGTCCTTGCGCAGCTCCGCGATTTCCCCCAGGCGCAGAGCGGCCGTGGGGCTTGGCAGCAAGCGATAGCTGGTTTCCAGGTCCACCGCAGCCGCAGCGTAGTCGTGGCGCTCCATCTGCAAGCGACCCCGGATCAGATAGACCGACATGCGCAGCTTTTTCTGCTCGGCGTCCCATTCGGCCTGTGAGGTGCGCGCCGGCCGGCCCTCGCCCGCGGCCTTCTCGACGCGGTCGAGTACCCGGGAGGTGTAACCGACGGCGCGCACTAGGCTGTGGTCGTCCCCGGCGCGCTCGAGTAACTCCACCGCAAACAGCATCATTTCCACCTCTCCGGGGCGCAGGGCAATGATGCGCTCGGCGTATTCGAGCGCGCGCTGCTGATCACGAAGCTGCATTGCCGATTCCACGAGTGCGCGGTACACCTCAAGTTTGCGCGGGGCGTCCGGGAAGCGACGCAGATAGTCCTCGAGGTTGCGCACCAGCGCGGCGCGGTCGTTACCGGCATCGTCGATGCTGCGCTGGAGTTCAACCTCGGGGTCGGGTGGCTTCTTTGTGGTCTGGCCGGGCTGGGGCGACGGTGCTTTGCTCTGCGCGGCGGGCGCCGCCAAAGGCGCCTGACCCGCGGCAGCGAGCAGGCTTACCGTCGCCAAGACAGAAAGGAAAACTCTGTCCAGCATGCAGAGTTCATTGTAGCGCGAAAACCCTGTTCGCGAGCGCCGGGCCGCTCAGGCGCGGCCGGGCTACTTGAAGTCGAGCAGAACATCCACCGTGCGCGTATTGGGATTGGTGCGCAGCCAGTGGCCGGTTTGTTCGTAGTGGATCGGGAGATCACCGAAAATTTCCGCGCCGCCTTTTTCGAGCTTGACAAGGAATCTCTCGAAGTAGCTTCGGTCGAAGATTTCTCCCCTCAGTAGGCGCCACGCCTCGCGTAGCCTGTTTTCGGCGGCGAGCGAGAGTCCGGTGAGCACCAGATCGCCCATGCGGTACGCCGCGCCTTCGGTGATGCCGACGCGATAGATGACCCGCTGCACCGCCTCGTCAAACAGGGGCTTCGGCTCGAGCATCATCTCGACATAGCCGCGGCGACCGTATTCCTCCTGCACGCGGGGCCAGGCCGCCGCGATCTTGATCCCATCGGCGACCTCGCCGGTCTTCAAGTCGAGAAACTCATTAAGCGCCGCGGGCCCAAATGCCGCCATGCCCGTCCACTCGACGCCGCCGAAGCGATAGACCGGGCCTGGCTCGATCGGCACAATGACCAGCACGCTGTCGGGGAGCGGGCGGTTGGGGTCGCCGGTGAACCGCGTCAGCGGCCGGCCGAAACGCACGCGCAGATGACCCTGCCCGAGGTAGAGCGGCCGCACCTGTTCGCCTGAAAACACTTCCACGGCAAACCGCGAGTAGGGCTTGCCAACCAGGTCCGAGAGACGGTCGGCGACGCGCTTGGATTGTGCCGCGAGGGGGTCGCCAAATTGTATGGCGTTGATTCTCAGGCTCGCGCCCACAACCCGGAACTGTTGCATCATGCCATCGCCGCCAGGGCGAGCCATTAGCGTCCGCTCGACGGCGGCGTGAATGCCGCGGGTGGCCAGCACTTTCCGCAGGGTCTCCGTCAACTGGTCCAGGATGCTGCCTTGCTCGGGCGCAGTGCCGTCGAATAGATCCACCGCCTGACGGAGTGCGGCGGTCAACTCGTCATCGGTGAACCAGGGGAAGTTATCGAAGAAGACCGGCACTGTGGGCGCGTCCTCCACCTGAAATTCCACCGCGACGCTTTCGCCGGCGCTGGTAAAACGGAAGCGGACGCTCGCAAACGAGCCAAGTTGCGACAGCCGATCTGCCGCGGCTTGGATCTCTTCTCGGCCCACGGTATCCCTGAGGTGTAGGCCGCTCGCCGCCGCCACCTGCGCTTCGGTGTACCGCTGCGAGCCGACGACTCTTATCGCCGCAATCCTTCCCGTCTGTGCGGCAAGCTCCGGCGCCGTTACAAGCGCCGCTAGCGCCGCCAGGCAAGCCAGCAGGGGGGTGCGGATTCCCATGT
>JBASRK010000279.1:0-14681 GCA_049273775.1 Candidatus Acidiferrales bacterium | reverse complement strand
GCCCAGATCTCTTCCTTCACGCGCATAGTCGTCGAGCAAAAGGTCGATTATATCGTGCGCACTCCGGCATTTGCCGCGCATGTCCCGTTTCTGGATGATTGGATCGGTGCCCTCGAAAGGGAGAGTCCGGCGCCGCTCCGCCTGACGATGACGAGTTCGGACCCGAACTATCGGATCTACGAAGTGGACCGCGCAAATCTCTTGGACGCGCTTAACAAGAAGTTGCCTGACATACCGGCGGAATCTTTACCGGATCGCTGATTCGGGCGGCCGGCCTGTGACACCGGCCTCCGCTGCGGCTCCCGCGAAGGCCAAAAACTCTCCAGTCCTGGCCGCGCCAGGCGGGAGGGTCTCACCTGGCCCGCGCAGACGCTTCCCGAGCGGCCGGGACTTCTCAGAATGTTCCCAGCGGAGCGACTTCGGCCGGCTGGGACTTTCTGCCCCAGCCATCCACCATGCCGATGGCCAGCAAAGCGACGATTACTCCGCCGATCAGATCCACCACGTAGTGCCATTCGAACAGCATTGTGGAAAACACGATCAACAGGTCCATAACAACTAGGAAGGCCACCATGCGCTTCCATCTGCGGAGGTACCACAGGACGATCAAAACCAAGGCCACGTGCATGCTGGGAAAAGCAATGAAATAATCGAGACCGAATCCGCCTCTCATCCCGTGCCCCCACAGCGCCCGAGCGTCTTCGAGCAAGCGTTGCTGGAGGAGGCAAGTCCTGAACCCGCCCGGGTATTCTGTAAAGTGCGTGGCGCAGAGGTAGTAGGGTCCCTGGCTGGGCCAGAAAAAGAACAGGAGCAACGCCAGGTAGTAGGCGGTCACCACCGTGCCGACGTACTGAAAGGCGCGCTTCCTTCCGCAAGCGATTCCCGTGAGAACAAGTCCGGCGCCGACCTGAGAAAACATCCCGAAATAGACAAACTCAAGAAACCGCACGGCCCGGGCGGGGAGATGCCGGAGCGCCCAATGAGCCATGTCCGGAACGCTCTTGCCGCCCAGCAGCCACAGATCCATCCGGTTGAAGACCTCGTCGAACGCGCCGTAGTATTTCAACGAAACAACCAGATCGTTGTAAACCAGCACCAGGGTCAAGCCGGCGAACAGGTATGTCGCAGGGACCGCCACGGCCGCGCTCGTCCTGGATAGAGGCACCCGGCGCTCCTGGGAGCGCGCGAGAAGCTCGATGAACGCGACCACAGCCACGGAACAAACCAGCCCCGGCCCCGGGCCCAACAGCCAAAACAGCTCGACGACCACCGGCACGAAAAAGAGCAAGCGACGTTTATCGCTCCAGTAGCGCCGCCATAGGGGTTGAACCGTCTGTTCCCAGGGTAAGCCGATGACACAGAGGACGACGGCAAAGAAGATGGACAGTAGTACGAAGCCCACCCAGTAGACCACAAAGAACCCCGGCCAGTCGAACCGGAGGGGCAGCTTCAGCATGAATAGCGCAGCAAAGAGAGCTGCGCCCAACAGGACACTCACCGCGAAGTGCAAATTTTCGCACAGCTTCCCGAGCAGACCCGTGGCGCGCGCATCGGCCTCGCAGGCAAGACGCGCCTCTACATTCTTAGCGGCGTCAGACAGATCGAGCCTCCTCGCCTGGGGACCCACATGGGACTCCGGTTCGGCGACCGAATCGAGGTTGAAACTTGCCACCGCCGGTTGCAAGTCACCGCAGCGGAAGGATTTCGAACCGGTCGCCGATGCACGTTCCGGTGCGAAATACGGTATGGGTAGGCAGCTCCAGAACACTATTGGCCCGCATAGAGATGTTTGAGATGCTGAACGGGCGGACATGCTCTTCGATGTGGACCACCTGCTTGGTCTGGTCGAGAAAGATCAAGTCAATGGGGAACAGCATTCCCACTGTGTGGATCCCATGCGACGGAATAATCCACAGACCACGACCCGGGCGCGCCCAACGCTTGGTCTTGCCGAGCAGGCCGACCAGGCGGCGCAGATACGTATCGGCCACGGTGACCTCGGTGGCCACAAACGTGTCCCGCGTCTGGTTGTAGACGTACACTGCCGATGAATGGTTCTCCACAGTTCCGCCTCACTCTGCCGTTGCAGGGACGCCTGTCCCTGCGCCCTGAGCCGCACTCTACTCGGAAGCCTGCCGCCGACGCCGCCAGATGATGATCAACAGCACCACGACCGCCAAAGCGCCCGCGACGATCCGAATCAAAGTTGTCGTATCCATCTCTTCCCTCCTCCAACCCGATTGATGACCCCTCTTGGTCCCCCAGGCTCCTTACGCTTCTCCCACTCGCCCCTACCTATTTCAATGCCGGGAACAACTGACGTACCAATCCAATCACCGCGGGTCCCAGCAGAACGGCAAATAGCGCCGGAAAAATGAAAAACACCAGGGGTGGAACCATCTTCACGGTGGTCTTGGCCGCCATCTCCTCGGCCCGCTGGCGTCGCTTGGTTCGCAGGCTATCGGAGTGCACGCGCAGCGACTGCGCCAGGTCGGTGCCGAAACGGTCGGTCTGGATCAACATGGCCGCGAGGGACCTGAGGTCGTCCACGCCGGTGCGCACGCCCAGCTCGCGGAGGGCCTCGGTCCGGCTCTTTCCGATGCGCATCTCCAGGTTGATCAGTTGGAGCTCGTCGCTCAGATCGGGATGGGCGATGCGCAGTTCCTCGGCGACACGGGCGACGGCCTGGTCAAGGCCCAGTCCCGCCTCCACACAGATCACCAACAGGTCCAGCGCGTCCGGCAGCGCGATGGTGATGCGATACTGCCGCCGCCGCACACGCGACACCAGCCAGAGCTCCGGCAATATGAAACCGACGATCACAGCAGAACTCAGAATGAAGGCGGGGCTCAGCAGATAGAAGTCGGTGAAGTACACCAGACAAAGCAGGCCGATGGGCAGCAGGACCTTGATCCCTTGCATGACGTGCACGACCTCGATGCGGCGGTAGCCCGCCCGGACCATCATCCGGTGGGTGCGGGAGAGCCCCTTGCTGGAGCTGGGCAGGATCTTCCCAACATCCGTCAGAACCCGTTCCACACGGTCCTTCTGCTTCTGCCGGAAACGCGCCTCCGGGGCAGCGGTCGCCGAGCGCCGGAGCCGGGCGAGGCGCTCTCCGACCAAGCGGCTGGTGGGCACGAAGGCCAGGTACAGCATCGTGCACACAGCCAGCGTGGCGAGAAACGTCACGATGGTAACAGCCCAGATCATTGCTCTTCCTCGCGCACCCCGCTCACACCTCGATGTGAACGACCTTCCAGAGAATCATCGAGCCGACCAATTGCAGGCAGAACGCCCCCAGCAGGATATAGATTCCCCAGGGGTCGTTCCACAACAGGTTCACGTACTCCGGGTTGACGCTTTTCAGCAGGAGCAGCATGATCGGAGGCAACGCGATCAGGATGGCTGCCGTCAGGCGGCCCTGGGCGGTGCGCACGCGCACCTCCCCCAGAATCTTGAAGCGCTCGCGGATCGTGGTCGAAAGGTTATCCAGGATTTCGGCCAGGTTGCCTCCCGTCTCCTTCTGGATCAGTAGAGCGGTAACGAAAAATCGGACGTCCACCAGAGGCACGCGGGCCGCCAGATTGAACAGCGCCTCGCGCAAGGGCAGGCCCAGGTTCTGTTCCTCGAAGGTCGTCCGGAATTCTCCGGACACGGGTTCGGGGAGCTCCTTGCCGATCATCTCCATCCCGGTGCTGAAGGCGTGCCCGGCGCGTACGGCCCGGCTGAGCAGATCAATCGCCTCCGGGAAGTGCTTCTCAAACTGGCGCAGCCGGCGCATGCGCAGGAAGCTCACCACACTGGTGGGAATGAAGCCGACCGCGATGCCGGCGATCGCCCCCGCCAGCACGCTGTGATAGATCATCTCGACAATCACGAACGCACCCAGGGCGGCCACGCCGATGGTCAGCACCAGCTTACCCGGCTTGATATCGAGTCCGGCCTGCGCCAGAAACGTCCGCAGGCGAAAAGCGCCCGCCCAGCGCATCAGCAAGCGGTTCAACATCGGCACACCGCTCAGCAGCTCGTCGCGCAGCAATTCCAGGTCCAGGGACTTGTGACCCCGCTTCCGGGCGCTTTCGATCGCCTCCAGCCGGCGGACCACTACCTGCCCCTTTTGCCCCGTGCTCATCAGCAGGGGGATGGTGCAGATGATCACCACCACAAAAAAGACCAGCCCTGCCAGTAGAACTGCCATCGTCAGCTCCTCAATGCGTCATGGAGCGGTCAAACATCTCCATCGGCAGCCGGATCCCGGAAGTCACCAACTGCTCCGCAAACCTGGGTCGGATGCCGGTGGGCTGGAAACTGCCCATTACCTTGCCATCTTCCCCGACTCCCGTCTTCCTGAACGCGAAAATCTCCTGCATGGTGATGATTTCACCCTCCATGCCGGTGATTTCCGAGAACGAAACGAGCCTGCGGCTGCCGTCGCTCAGCCGGCTCATCTGGATCACTACGTTGATCGCCGAGGCGATCTGCCGCCGGACGGGTTTGTCGGGAAGGTTCAGGCTGGACATGGCCACCATCGTTTCCAAGCGCCCCAGGGCGTCCCGGGGCGAGTTAGCGTGGATGGTGGTCAGCGAGCCATCGTGGCCCGTGTTCATGGCCTGGAGCATGTCCAGCGCCTCTTCGCCGCGCACCTCGCCGATGATGATACGGTCCGGCCGCATCCGGAGGGAGTTGATGACCAGTTGCCGCTGGCGCACCGCGCCCTTGCCCTCGATGTTGGGCGGGCGGGTTTCCAGGCGCACGATATGCTCCTGGCGGAGCTGGAGTTCGGCGGCGTCTTCGATGGTCACGATGCGCTCGCGGTTGGAGATGAACGATGAGACCACGTTGAGCAGCGTGGTCTTGCCGGCGCCGGTGCCTCCTGAGATCAGGATGTTCAAGCGGGCGCGCACACAGCCGGTCAGCAGCGCCAACATCTCCGTCGTCAAAGTCTGATTGCGGATCAGGTCGTCCGCCGTCAGGCGGTCGCGCCCGAAGCGGCGGATAGACAGGCAAGGCCCGTCAATGGCCAGCGGCGGGATGATGGCGTTGACGCGGGAGCCGTCGGCCAGGCGCGCATCCACCATTGGGGACGACTCGTCCACCCGGCGCCCAACTGCCGAAACGATGCGGTCAATGATCAGCCGCAAGTGCGTTTCATCGCGAAATTGGATGCCGGTGTGTTCCAGTAGGCCGTTCCGCTCGATGTAGACACTCTTATGGCTATTGACCAAGATGTCGGAAATGGTTGAGTCCTTCAGCAGCGGCTCCAGTGGGCCGAGCCCGAACACCTCATCGAGCACCTCCTGGGTCAGCCGCTCCCTCTCGGACAGGGTCATCGGGGTGGACTCCCCGACCACCAGCGTCTCGATGATCTGGGTCACATCGCGCCGCACTGCTTCCCGATCCATCTGGATCAGCCGGTCCAGATTCAGTTTCTGGATGAGCTTGCGATGGATGTCCGCCTTCACCGCCCTGAAGCCAGTTTCCGAAGCTGGAACGGTGTGCATCGGCTCTCTCACCTCGAGGGTTTGAACGAGAATAGGTTCGCGAGTGGGGTGCGCTTATCCGGCGGCCCGGGCGCGATGCCGGTCAACTGGGAGGCGAGCTGGCGAAACTTGGCGCCCAGCGGGTTGTTGTGGTTGCCGGAGAACGGGACACCCAGGTTTACCGATTGGCTGGCATGCCGGAAGTTGTTAGGCAGCCGCATGAAGATGGGGCGCTTGATGTTTTTCTCCACGCTTTTCAAGGCCTCGTCGTCGTTGCGCTGCCAGCGATTGATGACAATGCGGATGCGCTCCGGCTCGATGCCCAGCGCCACGGTCGCGGTAAACTGGCGCTCCAGCGCCCACAGCGAAGGGACGTTGGCCTCCGCCACCAGAAGGATCCCGCGTACCTGGCGCAACATCGCCGCCCACTCCGCCAGCGACTCCGTCCCTGCGTCTATCACCACGTGGTCGCAGGTGCTCTTGGCCACGTTGGCGACCCGCACCAGCGCCGACGCGCTGATCCTCTGCCACTCTTCCGGGTGGGAAGTCCCACCAAGCAGCTCCAGTCCGCTCTTGTGATGCGTCAGTAGCCCGCCGAAGAGATGTCCGTCCAGCCGGTCCAGGCTTTCGACGGCATTCCGGATGGAGAAGCGGGGCTGCAAATCGAGCAGCAAGGAGGCGTGGCCCAAGGGGCGCCCCAGGTCGAGCAGCGCCACGCGCTTCTTGCTGAGCTGGGCGAGTTGCACGCCCAGGTTGACAGCGACTGTGGTAGTACCCACGCCGCCCTTCGCGCCCATCACCACGATCAGCTTCTCGGCAGTGCGCACCCCGGCGGGGTCTCTTTCCTGCGCGAACCGCGCCAGGGTGTCGCGCACCGCCGCGGCGTCAATCGGCAGCGGCAGGAACTCCTGCACCCCGCTGCGCATGGCCTGCAGCAGCAGTCCGGGGTCGGGTTGCTGCTGGGGCGAACAGGCGATGATGCGGATCGTGGGCCGCAGCCGCCGCAGGTGGGCGGCAAAGGCGAAGAGGGTTGCCGTCTCGCTGGAAATATCCAGGAATACCAGGTCGGGCAGCGACTCACCGGAAACGAGCTGGCTCAGGATCGACAAACTCCACTCCCGCACTGAGTACACGTAACCCGTTTGCTGCAGGCACTTCTGCAGAGCGGAGCTATTCGCTGCGTCAGTGCTTACGATGGCCGCTGTCAACATCCCTGGGTTCTCCTCCGTTGGTCCCGTTCGCTCGCTTCACCGCTTCGCGTCGCCTCCAATTGCCTCAGTTTTTTTCCGGAGGCTTGGGCGCCCCCGAGGGGGAGGGGGGCAAAAACGCTTCGGGGAACTTTGGCCCGGCCGGCACCTGATCCGCGGAGAGAGGCTTCACGATGTGCGGAGTGACTACGACGAGGAGCTCGGTTTTGGTTTTGTTGAGCGAGCGACTCCGAAATAGATAGCCCAGGATGGGAATATCCGCCAGCCACGGAATCTTGTCGGCGACACGCGTGAGTCGATCATCCACCAGACCTGCAATGGCGAAACTCTGGCCGTCCATCAGTTCCATTTCGGTTTCCACGCGCCGCGTCGAGAGCGCGGGAATGAAAAACCCGGATACGTTCAACCCATTGGTGAAATCGAGGGTGCTAACTTCCGGCCGGACCTTTAGATATATCTTTCCGTTTTCGGTGAGTTTGGGCGCGAAGCTGAGTCGCACGCCGAATTCCTTGAACTGGATACTGACGGTCGGCGCGCTGCCCGCCGCTCCGCCCTGAACGACCGGGAAGGGGAACTCGCCCCCGGCCAGGAAACTCGCCTCCCTGCCGGTTTCGGTGAGCAGGTTGGGCTCAGCAAGGATTTGCAGCAGATTCCTCTGCTGCAGCGCCTTAAGCGTCGCGCCCACGTGGATATCCGGGCGGAACAAAAAGACATTCAGAAGGTCTGAAATCGTGAAGCTTGTTGGCGGCGCGGTCGGCGTTATCGGTGGGGCGAACTGCTGGGTCGAAGTGGAGCCGATCATCTTCTGGTTTAGGCTGAAGAGGTTGATTCCCAACTGGTCCAGGGCCGACCGATTCACCTCGGCGATCTTCACCTCGAGCAGGATTTCTCCGGAGGTGGGCGCGGCAGGAGCTTCCATCAGGCTGATCACCTTGGGTGTCGCCGCGGTGACGATCTGAAGAATCTTGTCCGCCACGGCCTTCGAGGAGGCGCGCCCGGAGAGCATCACCACGTCCTTCGAGGCCTCGACACGGATGGGCTCCTCGGGAAAGACCTCGCGGATCTTCTGGCTCAGGCCCAGAATATCCAGGTCCACAAACACTTCAAACGTCTGGCTCTGGTCGGCTTCGTCCCACAGGACCAGGGAGACGCCGCCCGGGACCTTGCCATTGAGCAGGATTTGCGTCGGTTTGATGATGATCGCGTCGATGATCGTGGGGTCGGCGATGGAAACGCGCTTGATCCGCACCGGCGTGCTGATCACCAGCGAGCGGCCCACCAGCAGGTGTAGCCGTTCTGAGAGTGCCGCTTCCTGCGGCGGCGGGGTCTCGCGCTGCTGGGAGACCGCCGCCGGCGAGCTCTGTGCCTCCTGGGCCTGCAGTGGGATTCCCGCGAAGAACACCGCGGCGAGCAGGCTCGCCAGGCCGAGCGCTCCCGCGGTGACAAATCTGCTGCTGGGTTGGTTGCTCATGATATCCAAGTTTGGGTACCTCATGGATTCGGAAAATTGTCCACTTCGCGTTTGGTGCCGCGGTACACTTCCACCGAGTAGGGAACCGCAGGCGGAGGGGCGAGGGCGTTCCGCGAAGCGCGTGCCGGCCCCGCCTTCTGCGGTGGCGGGCCGCCACCGAACAGGGTTGCCTGAAGAACGGGCGGCGGGTCCACCTTCTTGGAATCCAAGGTATTGCGCAGGGCCAGTTGGATTTTTCCCTGTGTGCTGGCCATCGTCAGCATGTTGGCATCTTCGGGAGTGACCAGCAAGGTGATCACGGGGACGGTCTGCGGCTTTCCGTCCTTGTCCTGCTCGATCTTCTGACCCGCCGCCAGCACACGCACATTCTCCAGGACCGTGAGCGTGATGTTGGCGGAGCCGCCGCGGCCCTCCGTGGCGCCGGTCACAAGCACATCCACCATCGTACCCGGTGCGACGAAGCCCGCGACACCCACCACCTCGTTGACCGCAACCGAGACGGCCCGCATACCTTCGGGGATAATGGCCGCCAGGCCGGCCCCCGCTGCCTTGGGCGCCAGTTTGCTCTCCAGGATGGGTTCGTTTTCGACCGCCGGGAACATCAGCGCTCGGTTCAGACAGTCCTCTACCCGCGTAAACATGCCCGGCAGGGGAGCACCCGCGGGCCAGGGGATCAGGCGCAGGTTCTGCGGTTGGAGACGCGTGCCCAGCTCCAGAGGCGCCGCCGCCACAACCACCTGGGTCGCGTTCGCAGGTATCCTCGCTGTCGCCTTCTTGAACTGCGTATAGACGAAACCGCCGGCGAGCAGCCCGAGGAGCACGCCAATCGCAATTCCGATAACCGCTCGGCTCCAATTCATTGTCGTACCCCCATCGAAACTTTCACAACCCGACTGCAATGACCCCGTAGCACAGCAGCGTGGCGGCTGCCACCGCCACGCCAAACGGGAAGGTCATGGCGGCCGGGTTCTCCAAGGAGAGCTCCGGATGCGGCCGCAGACCGAAAATAAAGAAGCCACGAACGAGCTCCCAGAGGTTCGCGAGCGTCCTCCGCACGCGCCTCTGGCGGATCATCTGCCCAACGGCGATGATCCCGGCCACAAAGATCGTCACCAGGAGCACCAGGAGAATCTGTCTCCAGCCCAGGACCGCGCCGAGCGCGCCCATCAACTTCCAGTCGCCGGCGCCCAGGCCGCGGAGAAGCACCGCCGGCAGCAAGACAATCAAAGGCAGGCCCGCGCCGGCCAGAGCGAGTTGGGTTCCCTGCCAGCCCCACCCTGCCGTGTTCGCCGCCAGACCGATCAGGAAGCCGGAAAGCGTCAGCCAATTTGGTATCCGGCGAGAGCGCCAGTCAATCCACCCGGCCGAGGCTGCCAGAATCACTGCGAAGATCCAGATCACGTGATGCATACTCCCTGCATTCGAGCCAGTTACTCCTGGGCCGGCGGTGACCAACCTTCGCCCCCGCCGGCTGCGGAGTCTGTGTTCTTGGGCGCTGCCGACGTCGTCTACGCCGTAGGCAGACGGTGAGGTCCTGGCCGGACTCTTCCCGCCACAGCCTTTCCGTCGGCTCCCTCAAGTACGCTTGTTGCGCCAAACCAGGAGCCCACGCCTTCATGGCAAGAACCACGCCCGCTACGTGGCGGCGTTCAGGTTGGAAGCCGCGTTGTTGTAGGCGGTGCTGATCACCGGCGCGAGCCCCTGCATGGCCGCAATCGCCGTGAGCGCGATCAGAGCCATGAGCAGCACGTATTCGGTGAGGTCCTGGCCGGACTCTTCCCGCCACAACCTCCCTGGGAGTTCCTTCCACGTGGCTGCCTTCGTCAACTTGGGAGCTTCCGCCTCGCTGGGCGGAATCATGGCCGCTACGTGGCGGTGTTCAAGTTGGAAGCCGCGTTGTTGTAGGCGGTGCTGATCGCGGTCGCCAGACCCTTCATCGCGGTGATGGCAGCCAGAGCGACCAGAACCATCAGCAACGCATATTCGGTGAGGTCCTGCCCGGACTCTTCCCGCCACAAGCGCATCAAAAGTTCTTTCATTTCCTTTGCCTCCATTTGAGATAGGGGACGTGATTCTGCCATACGCGAGTCTCCCGTTGTGCATGCGTCTTGCCAAAGACTGTGTTGTAGGAAGGTATTGTTTCTCGTGTAGATTCAGGAGGTTGGGGCAGAAGGAAGGACTCCCCTGGGGAGCAGGTCCGGGCAGGCTCTCGAAAGCGTCACCGTTTGTGAACTACCGCCCGCCCTGACTGTCGGTTTTCGTATTCGGCTGAAGGGTTTGCCTCCACTGTTGCCCCACCCGCATTTGAAGCCCCGAAGACGGCTCCAGGAGCCAGATGTCTCCGTTTGTGAACATATAGGGTGGCGAGCTCGTCCGAATAGATACGCTCCCAGTTGGGCAGCGCCGCGAGCAGGGTAGCCAACGGGGCCTTGCGCGTCACCAGGCAGGCTTCAATCCCATACTTGCGCAGCAGGAGAAGGGCCTCAGGGTCCATGTGCGTGATTTTGATGTAATCGGATAAGACACCGGCATATTCGTAGATGTCCGCCCGGCCGTCAATGAAGACCTTGTGCTCCCGGCCGAACGCCCAGATCAGATATCCGCCCCAGCCGTATTCGTTCAGCATGGGTCCCCGCACAGGATGTGCGCGGAGGTAGGCTACCGCATCTCGCGGATATTTCTCGGCAGCCATGTTCTCGATCCTTCCACTGGAGGGAAAGGAAAAGACCACACTGGCGGCAATGAGCGCCATAAAAGCGACATTGAGGACAGGACGTTCCTTCTCCGCTTCGTAGCCGGGCATCCAGCGGGCCAGCAGCAGGGCCAGCAGCGGCGTGAAAGAGGCCAGAAAAATCGGCAGGAAGCGCAGATGCACGCAGGCGGCAAAGACTGCAAACAGCAGCAGCCCCACTTCCGCCAGCCGGAGTGGCGGGCGCTGCGCGAGGTAGAGGAGAAAAAACAGCAGCACGAGCCCCAGAAACAGCTTCCCCAGGAACAGGTTGAAGGCCAGCGGCTGCCACTCGTTGATGCTGGCGATGTTGATGGGCTGGGCCAGGCTCATCTCCAGCGGATAGGCAGCGATGCGCGTGCCATAGGGCGTCAGGGGAAGCACCAGCACGCACAGGAACATCACCACTGCTAGGTAGCGGCTTTGCTCCCGCGTCCAACGCTCTGCCACGAGCCCGCCTGTATCAAAACCCACCTGGCCACTGAGCCACGCCAGGCCCACAACCACGAGTCCAAAGACAAACGTGCCGTGCGTGTTCACCCAGACGAGAAACAGAGGGGGTAGCAGCCACAGCGCCCGAGGATGGCCTCGCCGGAACTGTTCGAGGCAAATCAGCGTGATCAGGAGAAAGTTATAGCCCAGCAGCTGCGGGCGCAGTGTGAAGAACGCCGCGGCCACCGGCAACACCAGCGCACAAGCAATGAAGGCGGCCTTGAAGTTGCCGGACCGAAGCCAGGCATAGCAATAGAGCAGCACCAGAAGCGAGGCCGACAGTAAGACCAGCAGCACCGTCGGCGCCCGCAGGCCCCCGAGCCGGCCGGCGAGTGCCATCACCACTTCGCCCAGCCATTCATAGGCGATCCAATGCGTGCCCGAAACGGTAAACGAATAGGGATCAACGGTTGGGAGAGAGCGCGTCTCCAGGATGTGCTTGCCCACGGCGAGGTGCCACCAGGTATCCGGATCCAGGAGGCTGAATCTCGCAAAGACGTAGGCTCCCCCGGCAAGGGCCACCCCCAGGAGCGCCGGAAAAGTGAAGATCTTGCGCAGGATCAGGCCCGCGGAGAGCACACCGCTGCTCCGAGGTGCTGCAACGGCGTGAGTGGTGGCCATGAGAGCTAGGTGCCCGGCGTCCTGACCAGGCGGATGGGGAAAAGCGAGCTGCCGCCGCCGGAAATCGTGCCGCTCCCGCACGTTGGGGTAGCAGTCCCGCAACCCGAGACGCCCAGGATCACGGCCGTAACATGAGCATTGCTTTCGACGTACCGGATGAAGAGCTGCATATACCCAACGATGGTGACGGTTTGATGCCCGGGCCCCAGGTTGTGGCCATCATAGATGGCCACCGTCACCAGCGAATCGCTGTTGGTGATGGTCTGTCCCCTGAACGCAGGATTGGGGTTATTCGACCCTCCCGTGATCTGAAAAGGAGTCACGCTGGTATTGATGGTGTCTTGTGGCGGGTTGGGCCCGGGGGGACCTTCTATTCCGTTATCGTGAATGAGGGCGTCTATGCCCTGAGTGATTTGCCCCACCCTATTCCCCTGCACCGTATCCAAAGTCTTGCCGCACGAATATGCTGCGCCGGTGCAACCCGAGATGCAGGGCCTCTGGTCGCCATTGCCGCAGCCCACATCAACATCGTAATACTGGCTGGGCCCTGAGTTCCAATGTAACGTCCAGCTCTGCCCAATTACGCCCCCGCTCGACACGGGCCCAGGATGTTTGATATCCCCGGTGATTGGATCGACGAAGTAACCGCCTCCGCTCCCAGGACAGCTGGGGTTTTTCGGGGAGGTGTTCACAGGATCGCAATTCGGCAGCAGGAACGGCTTGATGCAACCGGCGCAGATGTTCGGCCCATTGTAGGCTTCCGCCGTCGCGATGGCCGACACGTCCGCCGAAAAAAAGCCCAGCACCTTCGCGAAGAGAGTGGGTATTGCGTTCCCGCAGGCGGCGGTCCGCTGGATCGTAACGGAAACCAGTTGGTCGCCGGGCGGGGGAGTCGGAAACGTCACCGAAACGCAGGCGCCGGGGAGACTGCTGACCAACACTCCGCCGACGGAGTTCTGCCCGGCGGCAGAAGTTGCCCGAGTGGTCGCCAGCGTTTGGAAGGAGTTGCAAGCCCCTGGGCCACCCGATAGGCAGCCCGAATCCGCAAATGCCTTGGCGCCCGCCAGGGCGCCCGCGTCGGCTGCACGCTGCGCTTCATTGCGCACCACGTACAGGGAGGCCAGATCAATCGTCAGCGCGGCGACGCCCAGTATGAAGACCAACCCTCCCGCAACCCAGAGGAGGCTCATGCCGTGCTCGCGGTTCCGAACGCGCCCGGCGGCAGGATTGCTTCTTGACATGGCTTGCTCCTTCCTACGTCAAGTTCTGTATGACCACAGCAGTGTTGATCGTTATGGTGTTGCCGAGATTGGAGGAGGGCGTCATAAGCTTGAGCACGCGCCCGATGCTCCAACTAAAAGGATAGCTCAAGGTCACGCGGGCAGCCCCCACAGTCACCGTGGGGCTCGACCCGGAAGTATAGGTGTAGCCTCGCTCGATTTTCAGCAGGAACGCGCCGCAGCCCGAGGTACTCGACGTGTATTGCCAGGCAAACGGACCGGTTGAAGTCGCCGCATTTCCGATCGTGCAGGTGGTCACCTGCGCGTTGGTCAGATAATTGGCCACAACATCGCGCACCGCCGACACCCAAGCAGGCGGGTTAGGTGGGGTTGCCCCACACAAGTTGTTATTAGAATCGCTGATCGTGCAAGAGGGCTGGCTGACGGCAGTGCGGGCACCGTCGCGGGCCGCGTTGGTCAGCTTGTCTTTCAGTGCCCAGGCAGCGCCAAAATCCGAGATGCCCACCACCATCGCGGCCAGCATCGGCAGGACCAGCGCGAACTCCAGCAGTTCGGCCCCCTCGGTGCGTCTCAACTCGGCGAGCCGTTCCCAGGCTCGGGTACAGTCGCGAAGTCGCCAGAAGCTCATCTGCCTAAAACTCCTGCCGCATTTGCACTTTTGTAGTGATGGTAACTGTCGTGGCATTTAGCGGCGTGAAGGGAATCGTCAATTTCACTGGGTAGCCGAAAGTAACGATGGTGCCCTGCACCTGGTTGGAACTCGGATCAGAAGGATTCAAGACCTGATTTGACGTGATACTGATCGCCGGATTAACTTTCGTCGAGTCCATGCTCGCGGCAGCCAGTGCATTATTAATTACTGTTTTCACCTCGTCCGTCGTCGGAAAGGTGTTCGCGGGCGTGCACCCGCCGCAGCTCGGCGCCACGGCGAACCTCGCGCCCTCCCGGGCGGCGCGCGTAATCGACTGGTAGACGTTATAGGCCCTGCCAATCCAGAAGATCCCGACCACCAGCGCCAGGAAGAGCGGTAATACCAGCGCCGCTTCGACCAGTTGGGAGCCACGTTCGCCCGCCGGCAGCCGGCGAAAGCCAAGTAGCCTCGATCGCACCCGTGTCCTCAAATGGAGACACATCTCCGCTGTTAACCCCGCACTACTCTTCATCAGAGGCAATTCATGTTCCATAGGTGTCTGTCTTTCATCGCTCTGAGCCGCCGAAACTCAGGGATCACTTCGAATGGCGTTTGCACCCGCTCAACGCTTTCGCCGATCTGCCGGATCTTCTCTGGCTTCAAGTGCCCGAGCAGGTAGGAGGCGTGTGCCAGGTGCTCGATGCGCTCGGGCACAAGCCCCATGATGCGGGCGCAGGTGGCGTCAACCGCCACCGGGTCGTCACCCAGTACTAGAACTCCGCAGGGCTTCGGCGTCCCCTGCGTGGGGC
>JBASRK010000273.1:0-21753 GCA_049273775.1 Candidatus Acidiferrales bacterium | reverse complement strand
CGGCTGCCGATCGAGGAGTTTGTCCGGCGCGCCAAATCCTTGCTGCCGGAAATCGAAGCGGCTGACCTGACGCTCGCCTACTCGGGTCTGCGCCCGAAGTTGGTGCCACCGGGCGGCTCCGGCCTTGCCGACTTCATCATCACTCGTGACCCGAGCACTCCCTGCGCCATTCACCTGGTCGGCATCGAATCCCCCGGCCTGACCGCGGCGCCTTCGATTGCCGAACACGTTTCCAAACTGGTGGAAGAAGTTCTCGGCTGAACCTGCCGCCGGCTCAGTGCACCAACTCCGAGGCGAAGACCAGGGCGATGCCCTGCGCCTCGAGCTGCGGCAAGTACTCCTCGAGCGCCTGGAGCGTAGCGGGGTACGGGTGGCCGATGGCAATGGCGGAACCTTGCAGGCGGGCGTGGCGCGCCGCGAGCGCCAGTTGCCGGCGGATGGCTTCGCGCGCCGGGATGTCGTCGAGGAAGACCTTGCGGGATGCCGCCGGCACCCCGGTCTGGACGGCGGCGTCGTAGGCCACGGTCGCCGTAGTCGTGCGGCTGTCGATAAAAAACAGTTGCCGCCCGTGCAGCGCCGCCATAACTGCGGCCATCAGCGGCGCATCGGCGGTGGCAAGCGAGCCCTGGTGGTTGTTCACACCGACGGCGTGCGGCACCGTCTCGAGCATCTCCGCGAGCAGGCGCGTCACTTCGTCGGGCCGCATTCCCCGGCGCAGCTCGATCGCCTCGGGCTTTGCGCCGCCGTTGGCCGATTCCATCGGCAGGTGCAGCAGCACCTGGTAGCCGCGGCGATCCGCCTCCTCGGCGACGTCGGCCGAGTGCGGCAGGTTCGGGAGCACCGAAAGCGTGAGGGCATACGGCAGGGCAAACAGCGCCGCAGCCGTGCCGCGGTCGTAACCCAGATCGTCGAGGATGATGGCCAGCCGCGCCGACGGCGCCCGCCCGCCGGCCATCGCCGTGAAGATGTGGATCTCGTGTGTGCGCTGGTCGCCCCGCCGGTAATCAAACCGCACCAGCCCGCGCACGGCCTGCACGTCCCTGCGCTTCAAGCCGTGCTGGCCGGCGACGCGGTCGAGTTCGTTTTTGAGCGCCTCGAGCTCGGCCTGGCCCGAGCGGCCGGGCGCAAGCGTGAGGTAAATGCTATCGGTTGAGATCTCGCCCGGGCCCCGACTGGGACGGCTCCGTGCCGGCTGCGGCTGATTTTCCGGCCAGATTCCGATCTGCGCCTTCCCCGACGTCGCGCTCCTGGCGGCAGAGACGAATTCGCGAGTGATGGAGCGGATTTCAGCGGGGGTGAGCTGCTTCTTGCGGCATCCGACAAGCGGAAAAAGCGCAGCGGCGAGAAACAGCAGAAGAAAACGGCAAGTTGGGGTTCGGAACAGGGCGCGTCCCGCAGAAGCGCCCGGGACGCTCGGCACGCCCTACGCGGCCTTACGAGCCTCGCCCCGGAGCAGCTCGATGGCCTTCTTCAGCACCGGGTCATCGTGCGAGGCGGGTGTTTCGGCAGGCGGCATCGGAGGGGCTTCCTCATCGCGCAGCTCGACCTGGTCATCACTTTCGTCGAGGCTCGTGCTGCGCACCTCGACCGTCGGTGTCACGCCTTCTTCCGCGATGGTCTTGCCGGCGGGCGTGTAATAGTTCGCAATGGTCAGCACCAGCGCCGCGCCATCCTCGAGCGGGATCAGTTTTTGCTCGGAGGCACTGCCAAACGTGCGCCTGCCGACCGCCTCACCGCGCTTGTTGCCGGCGATGCCCGCGGCGAGCACTTCCGCAGCACCCGTGGTGCTCCCGGAGATCAGCACCGTCATCGGATACTTCCAGACCACCTTGGCGGGCTCGGCCACAAATTCCTGGCGGGTGACGGTCTGGCCGCGGAGAGTGGCAATCATGCCCGAAGAGAGGAACAACCGTGCCGCGGCGACCGCTTCGGAGACTTCACCCCGACCGCAATCCCGCAGGTCCAGCACCAGCCGGTGAACCCCCTGGCGGTCGAACTGCACCAGCTTCTCGCGGATGTCGTTGGCTCGGCCCGCCTCGAGCGTCGGCACGCGCAGATAGGCGATGTCGGCTTCCACCTTGTCCGCCAGCATGTGCGCCGGAGCAAGCTGCGCACGGATCAGCTCGATGTCCTGCGGTTCGGTGCGTCCGCGACGCACCACGGACGCCTTCACCGCCGTGCCCGGGTCCCCGGCCAGCAGAATTTGCGCTTGCCCAACCGACATCTCACGCGTAGTGAAGCCGGCGATGGCTTCCAGGATGTCGCCGCTGCGCAGACCGGCCTTCTGCGACGGGCTGTCGGGCAGCACGGAGACCACCACGATGTAGCCGAAGCGCTTGGAGAGCGTGGCGCCGATCTCGCCGCGTGCGGGGTTCTGCACCTTCTGTTTGTACTCGGTAAACTCGCGGGGGCTCAAGTAGCTCGACTGCGGGTCGAGCGACTCGAGCAGGCCGTGCAGCGCGCCCGAGGTCACCAACGGCAGATTGGGCTCCTCGACGTAGTCCTGTTGGATGTGCTGCAACACCTCGCCGTAAACCGTAAGCGAGCGGTAGGTCTTGTCCTCAGTCTTGCCGAGCACATAACCCAGCGCAACGTAGGAGAAAACCACCAGGGAGAGCGAAAGGACGATCAGTTTGGCGAGGCGGCTCATTCGTTTGGACTCACTTTCCTCGAAAAACTTGATTATAGCATATCGGGACTTCAGCACGTCCTGCGAATCCGGGCACCTCTTCACGCCCGACTTTCCCTATCGGGGCCTCTGCGGCGGGGCAGGCCCTTGCACGGCCCGACCAGAGGGGCCCAACTCCGCGCCCCGCGAGGCTCCTCGCGTGCTCGACGCAGCCGTTCTGGTTTTCTGCAATTTCGCCTTGCGGCTCATCCGTTTGCCCAACTTCTGATTGAGGAATCGCTGCTTCATTCTCACTTTGCCCGAAATCCAGTGTAACGCAACCCGGCCCACCCGGGCGGGCGGAAGTGCAGGAGGTGTCCTCTGCGCCTAACGGTAAGGCTCGGGGGAGTCAGCTTCGCCAGTTGGTGCGGCCCCGGTGAGATAGGTCTGAGAGATGCGGTCCTGCCAGGTGAGGTGGTCTTCGTCCCACAGCGCCCACAGGAAACCCAGCAAGAATGTCCCCCCGGAGACCACGTAGCCGAAACTCCGCCAGAGCAGTTGGCGCGACGTGGGTACGCCGCCGTCGAAGCTCACTACGCGCAGCCCGCGGATCAACATCCCGGGCGTCGAGCCGCCGAAAACGGTGAACAGCGCGAAGTACTGCACGTAGAACAGCGCCAGCGTGGCGGCGTATACGGCAGCATCAAATTTGCCGAAGGCAAAATGGCCGCCCAGGGAGCCGAACAGCGTCAGGAAAACGCCGTAGGCCAGCAGCAGAAACCCAGCGTCGAGCAGGCCGGCGCGGCGCCGTTCGCCAAGGCTCGCCACGGGCAGCAGCGGTGCAGCGCTGGCCGCACCGCCGCGAGGCCAGGGGCCGCTCGGATGATCCTCGGCTTCGGTAAAGAGCCGGCGCGGCTGCGTGACCGCGATCTCCATCTGCTCGACCGTTGTCAACGTTTCACGCCCGGACGGCGCCGTCTCAGACAAGTCTGTGGCGCCCGCCGGCCGGAAAAAATCCACGGGCTCGCACACCCGCTCCGGCCCGGCTGCAGTGGCGGCGTCGCTGAAGGGCAGCGGCGCCTGAGAATCATTGGGATGCAGCCGGCGCCGGCGAGCGCGATAGGCCTGCAGCCGGTGGGCCACCTCGCGCCGCCAGTCCAGTTCCCTGGCGAGATTCCCCTCAGTGGGCGCAGAGGGAACGACTGCGGCGGGCACTTCCTCCGTGGGAGCGAGCTGCGCGTCGCAGAAGCTGCACATCCGTGCGTGCTCTTCATTGACGGCGCCGCATTGCCTACAAGTCTGGATCACCGGTCCGTTTTGCGCTGCGGATGGTGTCCTGGACGGGACGCGCAGCATTGTAGCAAGCGGGCCGACACGGTCGAGGGTGGCACACGCGACGATGTCGCCAATCGAATAACCCGGAGCAAACCTTCCAAGAGGTTTTCAAACGGCGGCAGACGCTGTCGCAGGATGCCGCGGGCCTTGCCTGCGTTGCGACCCCGGTGGACGCATGCTAGGCTAACGTGCTTTCTCCGGGGATGCGCGTCGCGATCATCATCGGAATGTCCTGCCAGCTCTTCCGGCGCCGCCGAACTCACACAATTTTCTGGCTGGTGCTGCTGGCGATGGCTGCCGGCGAGGCCGGGGCGCAGGTGCGTCTGCCCACCGGGCGCGGCGTTCTCGAGCTCGAGGCCAAGCAGCAGCACAAGGAAGGCGACGTCTTCCTCGCGGACGGCGATGTGGACATCCGTTACAAGAACATGCGCCTGCGCGCCGACCACGTGGAGTACAACACCCGCACCGACGTCGCCATCGCGCGCGGAAAGGTGCAATTCGATCACGAGACGCAACATCTGGAGGCCGACCAGGCCAGCTTCAACGTGCGTACCGGCCGCGGCACATTTGAGCGCGTGCGCGGCACGGTCCGCGTCGAACGCCACGGGAACTCCTCCGTGCTGGTCTCGCCCAACCCGCTCTATTTCGAGGCGCAGGAGGTCGAGCGACTCGACGAGCGCCGCTACAAGATCCGCGACGTCTGGCTGACGGTTTGCCTGCCCGACCGGCCAAAGTGGAAGTTCTATGCGGCGCACGCCACGCTCACCCTCGACCGCAGTGTCGCCCTGGTCAGCGCCAATTTCCGGCTGTTCGGCGTCCCGCTCATCTACCTGCCCTACGCCACGGCGCCCGCGGGTCGCAGGCTCCGCCAGTCGGGCTTCCTGATCCCCGTCGTTGCCAGCAATTCGCGCAAGGGCTTTGTCCTAGGCGATTCCTACTACTGGGCGCCAACCGATTGGATGGACTTCACTCTTGGCGCCCAACTGTTGAGCCGACGCGGCTGGAGCCAGCACGTCAGCTTCCGCAGCCGGCCGTGGGAGAACATGCACCTCACTGCCAATTATTTCGGCGTGGTGGATCGCGGCCTGCGCGGCCCGAATGGCGTGCGCGTGCCAGAGGGCGGCCACCAGGCGCACGTGGTGTTCGACGCCCTGCTTCCCCAGGGCTGGCGCGCCGTCGCCAACCTCAATCAGTTGAGTTCGCTCACCTTCCGCCTGGCCTTCGCCGATACCTTTCGAGATGCGGTCGCCTCCGAGGCAGGCAGCGCCGCATTTGTCACCAATAACTTTCGCGGCTTCAGCCTGAATTTCGCCATGTTGACTTCCAGGGATTTCCTGAGCCTCCCCGTCGGGCAGGTGCCCGCAACCGACCTGGTGCTGCGCAGCGCCCCTGGTGTGCGTTTCAGTTCGGTCGAGCAGGCCCCCTGGCGGCGCTGGCCGATTTATTTCGGCTTCCACGTCTTCGCCGATGCTGTCCACCGCAGCGAGAGCTGTAACGCCGGCCGCCCTTCCTGCATCGGGCCGGGCGGCACACTGCTCAGCCAGCAGCGCTTTGAGACCCCAACGGCCGTGCAGCGCACCGAAGTTGCTCCACAGGTCACCGTACCGCTGCGCTGGGGGCCCTGGCTGGGCGTCACGCCCACATTCATGCTGCGCACCACGCGCTACGGCTCGCAACTGCTGGCGGGCACAGTGGTCGGCGACTCGCTTCGCCGCACCACTGCCGAGGCCACCGTGGATATCCGCCCGCCGTCGCTCGCGCGCGTCTGGGAGCGCCCCACGTCGAAGTGGAAACACACGATCGAGCCCGAGGTGGTCTACCGCTTCGTGAACGGCGTCAACCGCTTCGGACGCTTTATCCGGTTCGATGAAAACGACACGCTCACCAATACGAACGAGGTCGAGTACGGAATCACCCAGCGGCTTTACCGGCGCACCCGCGACGACCAGGCCAACGAGCTGATCAGCTGGCGCGTCGCGCAGAAGTATTATTTCGACCCTACCTTTGGCGGCGCACTCGTCCGCGGCCAGCGGAATGTGTTCCAAGCACTGGACTCGATCACAGGCTACGCCTTTGCCGACACCCCGCGGCGTTATTCCCCGCTGGTGAGCGATATCCGCATCACTCCCGGTGGCCGGTACGACGCGGAGTTCCGCCTGGAGTACGACCCAGCCCGCGGCAAAGTGACCACGGTGGACACCCTGCTGAAGATGCGCCCCTACCGTGAGCTCTCCGTCACCCTGGCCCAATTCTCCGTGCGGTCGAACCCGGTCCTGCAGCCCCAGTCCAACCAGGTCCGCGCCCTGGTGGGCTACGGCGAGATGAACCGCCGCGGGTGGAATGCGGCGCTCGGCTTCAGCTATGACCTCCGGCAGCGATTTCTGCAGAACCAACTGGTCCAGGTGAGCTACAACGGCGCCTGTTGCGGCATCGTCTTCGAATTTCGCCGCCTGGCCCTCGGCCCGGTGCGCACCGACAACCAGTTTCATGTGGCGCTGAACATCGCCAATGTCGGCAGCTTCGGACACCTGCGTCGCCAGGAAAAGATCTTCTAGAAACTGAAGGCTGAACCTCGGCCTGCATGACGGCATCCTGGCCGGGGACATACCGGAATCGCATGAATGAAGACCGGTTTGCGTTTGCTTCCATCGAACAACTGGCGCCGCTGGTGGCGAAGAAAAAGGTCTCGCCAGTCGAGCTGGTGGAGATATTTCTCAGCCGGATCGCGAGGCTAAACCCGCGGCTGAACGCCTACCTGACTGTCACCGCCGACCAGGCCCGGGCGCAGGCCCGGCACGCCGAAAAAGAGCTCCTGAAAGGCCGCCGCGGTCCGCTCCACGGTATCCCCATCTCGCTCAAGGACAACATCTGGACACGGGGCGTCCGCACGACGGCCGGCTCGAAGATCCTGAGCGATTTCATTCCCGAGCGCGACGCGACCACCGTCCGCCGGCTGCGGCGTGCCGGCGCGATCGTGCTGGGGAAAACTAACCTGCACGAGTTCGCCTACGGCGTCACCACCAACAATCCCCACTTCGGCCCCACGCGCAATCCGTGGGACACCGAGCGCATCCCGGGCGGGTCGAGCGGCGGCTCGGCCGCGGCCATCGCTGCGGGGCTGTGCGTGGCCTCGGTCGGCAGCGACACCGGCGGCTCGGTCCGCATCCCCGCCGCGCTGTGCGGTGTTGTGGGCCTCAAGCCGACGTTCGGCCGCGTAAGCTGTTACGGCGTGGTGCCGCTCTCGCCCAGCCTCGACCACGTTGGACCTCTGACTCGCACGGTCGCCGACGCAGCGATCATGCTGGGGGTCATCGCCGGGCGAGATCTGCTGGATCCGACGACGATCACGGCTGCTGCCGCGCGCGATTTGCGGCGATGGCGTGGCCGGATCCGTCATCTCCGGCTTGGCTGGCCGCGGGAATATTTCTGGGAGAAGCTGGACGACGAGGTGCGCCGCCACGTGGAAGCTGCGGCGCGCTGGTTCGAGCGCGAGGGAGCCCGGATCGAACAGGTCTCGCTTCCGCACCTGGCCGAGTCCGCCGAGACGACCACGCACATCGCCCTGGCCGAGGCGCGGCACTTCCACCAGAGCGCCGGCTACTTCCCGGCGCGCTCGGCGGACTACAGCGAAGAAGTGCGCAAGCGACTCGAGATGGGCGCCGACGTCCGCGCCGTGGATTACCTGAGGGCGTTTGAGTTGCGTAAGCTGCTGCAGGCCGATTTCAACCAAGCCTTCGCGGCCGTGGATGCGATCCTGGCTCCAACGGTTCCTATTGCGGCGCCGCGCATCGGCGAAGAACGCATCGCCATCGGCTTCGAGGAAGAGTCGGTGCGCAACGCCCTGCTGCGACTGAACCGCCCGGCCAATCTCACCGGTCTGCCGGCCCTCTCGGTTCCCTGCGGGTTCACCGGCGCCGGCTTGCCGGTGGGGCTGCAGCTGATTGGACAAGCGGGCGAAGAGGCGCGCCTGCTCCGCATCGCCAGCGCCTACGAGCAAGCCGCCGAATGGCACAGGCAACGCCCGCCCGCTATGTGAGCGCGTTTGCGGAGGCGCGTCGCGCTTTGCTTTCCGGCAGCGCTCCTCTCCACTGCATCAGCCAGTGGCCCAGGCCGAAGCCGATCGCCCCCACGACAAGCCCCGCGAGAACATCGGCGATGTAGTGATAGCGCCCGTACACCGTCGCCACGAGCATGCACAGGAAAAACGGAAGGAAGGTCCAGAACAGCCAGCGCCGATACCTCCACGCCCCCAGCAGCGCCACAAGTGACCCGGAAACGTGCGCCGAGGGAAACGCGGCGCCGTGGACTCGTCCGAAGTGCTCGATCACGCCGATCAGCGAGGTGAAGAAGCCGCCGGTCAGCTCGACGCGCTGCAGTGCAGCTAACGAGTGGTACGGGCTCTCCACAGGGAAAAAAATCGAAATGAGATAGCCGATCGTGTAAGCCGCCACCGACGAGGTCATCACCGCCCAGAACGCGCGCACTTCCCCCCGGGCGTACAGGATGCCGGCCAGAATCGGCAAGTAGAAGAAGTAGCTCAGGTAGGCCATTTGCATGAAATCGTTCAGCGCCGGCCGGGCAAACTGCTCGAACCACACCGTGGGGTGCACGCCCGCCAGCCAGTGATCGAAACCGATCAGCCAGCGGTCGCACCAGCCGGGGAAGACCAGATGCACCAAGTAGTGCAGCTCCTCGAAGCAGAACAAAAAAAACGCCTGCGGATACCAGTGCCTCACGAACCTGAGTACGGCTGAAGACCGCCGCTCCGTCGTCCAGCTCAGCGCGACGATCAGGGCGGCCACGCCGGCCTGGCCCGCGAACCAGACAAGCCCGGCGATCACGGAAGAATGCACCTGCGCCCCGGGCAGGTTATTGCGAAACGCGAGTATGAGCGCGCCCGTGAGGCCGAGATAAGCGAGCGCAACCCACTCGAACGCCCCGCAGGCGTCCAGGGCTTCGCGCCAGCGGCTCGGTGTAGCGGCCCGCACCAATGACCGGGCCGCTATCAGGGCGCGCCCGCACGGAAGTGTCACCTCGCCACGCCATGGCAAGACCAGCGCTGTTTCCGAGCTACGGCGATCGTCCGTGGGCTTCATTTCCTTCTCCCCCCTGTGCACCGAGTTCCGTTGCGGCCAGACCGGCACTCCAGTTCGCCCGATCATTTTCTCCTCTTCGACTCCCTATCTCTGTGCCTCCGTGCCTCTGTGGCGATCCGGCTTCACGCCACGCCAGCACCGGCCAGTCCCTCCGGCGCGCCAGCCGGGTGAGCCGCGCCGAGGGGTTGACAGCCGCGGGGCGCCCCACGCGCTCGAGCATCCAGCGATCATTCCAGGCGTCGCCGTAGGCGAAGCTGCTGCCAAGGTCGAGCCTGTAGATCGCCGCGAGCCGCTCGAGCACGCGAGCTTTCACCGGCCCGCACACGGCCTCACCGGCCAGCTCGCCCGTCCACCGGCCGGCGATCTCTTCGAGCTGCGTCGCGCAAAGCACCGCAGGAAACGGCAATTGCCGCACAGCGGCCATCGCCAACGGCGCCAGCGTTCCACTCACCAAAAAGATCCTGTGCCTCTGCGCAGCGTGCCATTCCAATCGCTCGAGCGCGTGCGGAAAAAACGCGAGCGGCCGGCGGCTGAGCAGGCCTGAGAAATCCTCGACTGCGGCGGCGCGGATCCCGGCAAGGTGCGCTTTATTCCCTGCGGTTGCGGCGAGCCAGGCGCTTCGCGCCGGCGCATCGGGATTGCTCCGGCCGCGCCAGATCTGCCGGAGAAACCGCCCGAGCCAACGCGCCCTGCTCCCCGCAGTCAACGCGCCGCGCCAGTGCAGGTAACGCAGGAAGCGCCGCTCGAGCGATGGCGGGCCAAGCAGCGTGCCGTCCAGGTCAAAGAATGCGGCGACGTGCGGCAGGATGCGCTTTGCGGCGTTCATCGTCCGGCAACTCCGTTCGGGATGCCGAAAGCCCGCGTACCCGCCGGATTGTGCGTCGCTTTGGCTTTTGCGAGCGTGGCGCGGCTGCCCTCGGCGAAAGCGGCGAGGTAGCGCCGGCCTTCCCAGACCACTGGCAGCCCGCGCAGGAGGCAAAATGCTACGGTCAGTGCAACCAGGATTTGGGAGCCGAGCAACAAACCGTCCATTGAGTCCCGGCTAATTTCCAGCCGGCCGGCCGTTGAACCGTTCGACGCAGTGGCAAGGGTCAATTGCAGGCCGAGGTAGCAGAAGCAGGCGCACTTGAGCGCGCCGTAGACCGCCCGACTCGCTCGCGAGGCCACCAGCGCCCGGCCCCACCAGCTCTCGAGCATCGAATTGCCGCCGAACCCCACGCGCCCCGACCGCGCCGCCAGGCTGCGGATGAAATCGGTCAGCATCCCGCGAGCGAAAAACAGCACGGGAACCCAGAGCGAAACCTGCCCGCACACGGCGAAGTAGGTGAAGAAGAGGTTTTCAATGACGCGGTCGCCCAGGATATCGAGTTGCGCCCCGAACGGCGTAGCCAGCTTCTTCCGCCGGGCCAGGTAGCCGTCCACCGCGTCGAGCGCAATCGCCCCGACGGTCAGTGCAAGCGCCGCGAGGTTTGCCCACCTGCTGCGGCCGAAAAGCGCCACCGCCGCAAACGCCATGGCCACGCGCAGCGCGGTGATCTGGTTCGGAGTCATCGCCACCTCCCGGCACTGAGATCTGGGAAACGGCATCCCGTGGGCCATCCGAGGGCGTGCCGGAACGGGTTTTCCTGTCAACGATTTAGCGGAATTGACGCGGTTGGCTGCGGGCGTCTGGGTGGACGCTTTTCGCTGCACCTGGCGGGGGTTCGCCTCGGCCGAGTAAGGGCAGTCCCCGTCCTCCGGCAGCAGTCGGCCGAGAAAAATTCAGCAGAGGGAGAGGTTCGGCCTGTGTGAGAATAGGCTTTTGGGCTCGAAGCCCCAGGGGAAACCAGGGCATCGAAGGAACTAGCAGCGGGCAGGGCTTGCCTGCGCCCGCCGCTCAAGGACAGGCATGGAAGTTTCGGCTATTGCTGCCTTCATCGCCGGTCTGGTCTCGTTTCTCTCGCCGTGCGTGCTGCCGCTGGTGCCCGGTTACATTTCCATGCTCTCGGGGATCGGCGTGGACCAGCTACAGCAGGGCCAGCAGCTGCGGAGCAGCCTGTTCGGGTCGTCGCTGGCATTTGTGGCCGGGTTTTCGGTGGTTTTCATCTCCTTCGGAGCTTCGGCCAGCGCCGTGGGGCAATTCCTGGTGCGCAACCGCAACCTGCTGGCGCCGCTGGCGGGCGCGCTGATCGTCCTGTTTGGCCTGCATCTGGTGGGCTGGCTTGGGCGGTTCTCGATTCGCACGGGGCTGGCGATTGGCGCGGCTCTTGTGGCCGCAGCCGTGGTGCTCTGGCTGCGACCGGTTCCCGCAGATTCCGGAACGGGCCGCACCCTGGGCCCTGTCCATCTGATTTCCATCTCGCTGATTTTTCTTGCCGGCCCGTTCTTGACGCGATGGCTCAACCGCGACATCCATTTTCGCCACCTGGGCGGCCAGCCGGGCATGGCCAGCGGCTTCCTGATGGGCTTCGCCTTCGCGTTTGGCTGGACGCCCTGCATCGGACCCATCCTCGCCGCCGTGCTGACCATGGCGGCCGCCAGCGAGACGATCGGGCGAGGGGTTTTCCTGCTGGCCGTCTATTCCGCCGGGCTGGCCATCCCGTTCCTGCTGACTGCGCTGGGCATCAGCCGCTTCCTGCGTTTCTACCAGCGCTTCCGCCGCCACCTGCATACCGTGGAGGTCTCGAGCGGCGTGCTGCTCCTGTTCGTCGGCGGGCTGGTTTTCATCAACCGGCTGACCTGGCTTTCGGGTAAACTGGCTTTTCTCAACAACGCGGTGTTGTGGCTCGAGCGAAACCTTGTCGGAAGGTCCTGATCCCACAGAGCCAGCGCGACATCTGAGCCAAGGGAGCTATCGATGAAAAAAACTCTGATTGTTGTCGCGGTCGTCGCGGCGCTGATTGGGGCGACTATCTTTCTCGACCGCACCACGCGCAAGGGGGGCGCACGTGAGGTCAAGGCGGCGAGTGCGGCGACGGCTACACCTGTGATGTCCCTCAAGGACCTGCAGGGCAACGACGTCACGCTGGCCGACTACCGAGGCAAAGTCGTGCTGGTGAACTTCTGGGCCACGTGGTGTGAGCCCTGCCGGATCGAAATCCCCTGGCTCATCGAATTCCAGAAGAAGTATGGCCCCCGCGGCTTCACTGTCCTGGGCGTGGCCATGGACGACGAGGGCAAGAAGGTGGTCGAGCCGTTTCTGCAGAAAGAGCGCTTCGACGTGGACGGCCAGCAAGCAGCTATGAATTATCCCATTCTGATCGGCAACGATGCCGCGGCCGAAAAATTCGGCGGCCTGATCGGCTACCCCACCAGCGTGCTGATTTCCCGCGATGGAAGACAGGTCAAAAAGATCCTCGGTTTGGTGGACCACGACAGGATCGCCAAGGACATCGAGGGCCAGCTTTAGCCCTGCGGGATTCCGCGGCGTCGCTTCCTCAACGCGAATCCGGCGAGCTTCGTCCGGCGACTCTGGGTCCCCGCGATCCTGAAGGGAACAAACAAGCTGCTTGAAATTGCCGATTCGCCTCATGCCCGCCCGGGGAGAAACCTTAGGCGCCTTGCTGACGTATCTATGCGTGGGGTGAGGGAATGATCAGCCGGGGTGTCAGCCTGCGCGAGCCGGTTGCGGTGGCGCTCGGGACGTTGCGCGCGCACAAGCTGAGGTCGTTCCTGATGCTGCTGGGCATTATTCTCTCGGTGTGCGCGTTGATTGTCGTGGTGGCACTGATCGAGGGCACCAATCGCTACATCGCCAATCGCGTGGCCAATCTGGGCTCCAACGTTTTCCTGGTCACTCGCTTCCCGATCATCACTGAGGTGGAACAACTCCTCAAGGCGACGCGGCGCAACAAAAACATCATCTGGGAAGACTACGAGTACCTGCGCGATAACATGAGGCTCCCGCGGAGCGTGGGCGTGGAGGTGCGCACGCCGGGGAAGGCGCGCGCCGGAACCGAGTCACTGGACGATGTGGATGTCCGCGGCGTCACCGCCAGCATCGGCGAGATGGACGTCGAAGAGCCCGCCATCGGCCGGTACATCTCCGATGCCGACAACGAACACCGGGCAATGGTCGCGCTGCTGGGGGCGGAGGTGGCGAACCGGCTCTTCCCGGGGCTCGACCCGATGGGCCGGCTGGTGCAGATCAATGGGCTACCGTTTGCAGTGGTGGGCGTGGCCAAGCCCATCGGCACGGTACTCGGCCAGTCGCAAGACAATTTTGCCTATATTCCCATCCAGACCTTCCTGAAGATTTTCGGCAGCAATCGCAGCCTCTCGATTAATGTACAGGCAGCCGGCGCCGGGCGGATGGCGCAGACCCAGGACGAGGCGCGGATGCTGATGCGCGCCCGCCGCCACCTGCACCCCACCGAAGACGACAGTTTCGGCATTCGTGATGCTTCTTCGCTTCTCGACCTGTGGCACCAGCTCACCGGCGCCATTGCGGCCTCGATGGTCGGAGTGGTGTCGGTCTTCCTGGTGATCGGCGGGGTGGTCATCATGAACGTCATGCTGGCCAGCGTCACCGAGCGGACACGCGAAATCGGCATCCGCAAATCGTTGGGCGCCCGCCGCCGCGACATCCTGCTGCAATTCCTGATCGAAGCGGCCGTGATGGCAGGGATTGGGGGCGCCATCGGCGTGCTGGCGGCCTACATGATCTCGGGGCTGGTGGGCGCCACGACGTCGGTGCCGATGGCCGTGCCGCTCCCGGCGGTGGGGATCGCCCTGCTGGTCTCGACGGCGGTCGGCGTGTTCTTCGGCATCTATCCGGCGCGGAAGGCGGCGCGGTTGGACCCGATTGAAGCGCTGCGCTTCGAGCTCTGAGGCGCGCAGAGGAAGACGATGCGAATTCATCTCGGCGAGAATGCGCGGATGGCGCTGGTCACGCTGCGCGAACACAAGATGCGGTCGTTCCTCACTGTACTGGGCGTGGTCATCGGCATCACCGCGCTGGTTGGTGTGGCCTCCATCATGGTCGGACTGGACCGCGACATCCGCGCCTTCCTGGACGACTTCGGGCCGAACACCCTGTTCGTTTTCAAATTCAGTCCGGGCATCCACGTCGGGCGGCTCAGCCAGGAGGAGCGCACGCGCAAACCGCTGACGCTGGCCGATGCCCTGGCGATCGGAGAGCAGTGCCCTTCGGTGAAGGCTGTCACCGCCGAAGTATTTCCCCGCGTTGGCACCGGCCAGCGTTCTCTGCCCACCGCCCGCTACCACGGCAAGGAAGTTGCCGGCATCGAATACAACGGCACCTTGACTGCCTACGAGCAGGTCTATACACAGCGGATGGCCCGCGGCCGCTTTTTCACCGAAGCCGAGGATCTGCATCGTGCTGACGTCGCCGTGATCGGGTTCGACCTGGCCGAGGCGCTCTTCCCTAACGAGGACCCGCTCGGCAAGCCGATCCTGGTCAACGGCGTGACCTACGAAGTGATCGGCGTGGCGGCCAAGCACAAGGGGCAATTCTTCCGCGACGAGGGAGGAGACAAGGGCGTCTTGGTGCCCTACCGCAGCTATCGCCGGCACAACCCCGCCGATGACGAGCACTTCATCGGCGTACAGGCCTACCCGGGAAGGAAGGCGGCCGCCGAGGACGAGATCCGCGGCCTGCTCCGCCGACGCCGCCACGTCCCGTTCGGCAAGCCGGACACTTTCGGCCTCTCCAGCGCCGAACGGATCGCCGACCAGTTCCGGCAGATTACCGGCTCAGTGGCCATGCTGCTTGCTGTGCTCAGCTCGATCGGGTTGCTGATTGGGGGCGTCGGGGTGATGAATATCATGCTGATGTCGGTCACGCAGCGCACGCGCGAGATCGGCGTGCGCCGGGCCATCGGGGCGCGCCGCCGCGACGTCGTCTGGCAGTTCCTCACCGAGGCCATGGCGCTCTCCGGCGTCGGCGGGGTGATCGGCGTGCTCCTCGACATCGGCATCAGCCTGCTCATCAATGCCTATCTGCCCAAGCTGCCGTCGGTGGTGCCGGCCTGGGCGGTGGTAGTCGGCGTCCTGGTGGCAATGAGCGTGGGCCTGTTCTTCGGGATTTATCCCGCCATGAAGGCAGCGCATCTGGATCCGGTCGAGGCCCTTCGCTACGAATAGCATCCCAGGGTTGGTTGCCCCGACGGCGCTTCTGCTGTAACCTGATCTGCCATGGACGAGCACGATTTCCACAATAAATGCGATGCGGCGCTGGAAACCCTGCGCCGCCGCCTGCTCGAGCTAGGCGACGAGCACGGCTTCGAGGTCGAGGGCGAAGGCGGGAAGCTCGAAGTCCTGTTTGAGGAGCCGGAAGAGGCCAAGTTCGTCATCAGCCCGAACGCGCCAGCGCGCCAAATCTGGATTTCGGCCCTGGCCACCAGCTTCAAGCTGGGCTGGTCCGACAAGGCCTCCGCCTTCGTGCTGGACAAAACCGGCGAGACACTGCCCCAGGTAATGGGACGCATCCTCACTGAGCAGCTCGGCAGCCCCGTGGCGGTCTGACCGCCATGCGCCGCGCACCCGCATCGGCTTTGCTGCTCTCCCTCGCCGCATTGGGCCTGGCCCAGAGTTCCGCCCAGGGACCTGCGCTGCCCCGAGCGAGCTCCGTGGTCGAGCCGCGGGTTTTTATCTCGCTCGACCGCGTACCCCAAGGCCGCTCATTCGAGCTCGCTGTAATCGCGAAAATTCGTCCTGGCTTCCACATCAATGCGCACGAGGTCACGCTCGATTACCTGATCCCCACTGCGCTGCAGATCGAGCTGCCGCCGGGCTTCCAGGCTGCCGAGACCGTCTATCCCCCCGGCATGCTTCGCAAGTTGAAATTCTCGTCTGAAAAGCTCTCGGTGTATGAAGGCAGCGTCACTTTGCGGATGCGGCTGCAGGCGCTGCCCGACGCGCCGCTCGGCACGCGCCGGTTGGCCCTGAGGCTGCACTACCAGGCTTGCACCGATGAGGCCTGCCTGCCGCCAGTCCAGCTTCCCTTCATCGCCGAATTCGAAGTCGCCCCCGTGAATGCCCCGGCCCGGCCCGCCAACCGGGCCGTCTTTCAGACCCCACCCCAAACCAAGAAGTAGCCGCCCCGCTGATATCAGGACAAGCTGCGTAGCCCGCCCCTTCAGAGGCGGGAATTCTTTTCTGCGGGTATTTCTGCTGCTCGAGAGGAATTACCGCGCCGCGAGCGCGGGTAGCGCCCGGCGCAGCCGGCTGACCACACGCTGCTTACCGAGCGCGACCATCGTGTCAAACAGCGGCGGAGCGACGGCCTGGCCGACGATGGCCACGCGCGTCGCGTTGATCAGCAGTCCCGCCTTCACGCCCTCGGCCGCGGCCAGCTCGCGCAGCACCCGGTCGCAGGCATCGTGGTTCCACTCGGCGAGCGCGTCCATGCGGTCGGCCAGCCGGCCCAGCAGCGTGGGCAGGCGCTCGTCCTTCCAGAACTTTTCACGGGCCTGAGGGTCATACTCGAATTCGTCGCTGAAAAACGCCCGCGCCCAGGTGGAAAAGTCCGGCAGCAGGCGCGTGCGCGGGCGGAGCAGGTCTACCGTATGCGCGAACCACTCGCGCCGGCCGCTGCCCCACTCGGGCTGCCACAGACCGGCGCGCCGGAGTTCGGCCTCCACTGCCGGCAGCAGCTCGGCAATCGGCAGCTTCTGGAGGTACTGCGTATTAAACCATTCGAGCTTGGCGCGGTCGAAGACGGCGTTGGTGCGGCTCACACCTGCGAGCGTGAACCGACGGATCAGTTCCTCGGTGCGCAGGTATTCGGTGTCGTCTCCCGGCGACCAGCCAAGCAGCGCGAGAAAATTGCGGAACGCCTCGGGCAGAAAGCCCTCGGCGGCATACGAGCCGACGCTGGTGGCGCCATGGCGCTTGGAGAGCCGCGTGCGGTCCGGGCCCAGGATCAGCGGCACGTGGGCAAACATGGGCGGCGGCGCGCCCAGCGCGCGATAGAGCAACACCTGCTTCGGCGTGTTCGAGAGGTGGTCTGCGCCGCGGATCACATGCGTGATGCGCATTTCGATGTCGTCCACGACAGCGCCGAGTTGATAAGTGGGGAGGCCGCTCGACTCGCCCGCGGATTTCGGCGACCGCAGCAGGACGAAATCTTCGATCTCTTCGTTGGCTACCTCTCGCGGGCCGAACACAGCGTCTTCAAATTGCGTGGCGACCCCCAGCGGGACACGAAAACGGATGGCTGGTTTTTGCTGGCTCGCCGCTGGCCGGCCATCGCGGCAGCCGCAACGCGTCACGCGCCGCGGCACGGCGTCTCCTGCTTCCTTGCCTGCGTCGTCGTCCTCGGTATACGCCGTACCCCCGCCGCCGTATTTCTCCGGCGGGCAGAAGCAGAGGTAGGCGTCGCCGCTCGCGAGCAGCTTTTCCGCAGCGGCGCGATAAGCCGCCAGCCGCTGCGACTGGAAGTAGGGCCCTTCATCCCAACCGAGCCCCAGCCAGCGCAGGCCCTCCAGGATGCCGTCCACCAGTTCCGGGCGGTTGCGCTCGACGTCGGTATCTTCCACCCGCAGGATAAACGTTCCGCCTTCGTGCTGGGCAAACAGCCAGTTGAACAGCGCCGTGCGCGCGCCGCCCACGTGCAAGTAACCGGTGGGCGAGGGCGCGAAGCGCACCCGCGGCGTTCCTGCGATAGGTCCGGAAGGCCTGGGGGTTGTCGCCATTTGCCCGGTTTGCTCTCCGCGGAAGAAGAAAAACGGTTCATCTTAGCCGAAGCGGCGGGGAAAGGCGAGACGGGCAGGCGGCCCCTGAGTTGCGCCTCCATGCCGAAGCTGAAGCGTTGAGGCGAGGCCGCCGACTGCGGCGCGATGTTCCTGCCTGGTACCCCCGTACTCTTGACCCTGCTGGAAACCGTGGTCTATATTCGCAAACGAATCAGAAAGTTCACAGGTAGTGGTGTTTTTTTCCTGGAGTCAACTCCACCAGATCCGCGGGAGAGTGGCGAGCTTCCTGGTCATGAGCACCTACGTCTCGGCCCCTACATCAGGCGTCCGTGCTGCTCGCGCAGGGGTGTACCACTGTTCCCGGCCCGGGTTACGGGCCTGACTTGCTGACCCACGAGGGCATTCTCGCGCTGGGGCTGGTGGCAACGGCTGCCCTGACGGCCGCCTTTTTCTCCTATGTCTATAGCCTGAAGCGGCGGCCCTATCTGCTGCTGTGGACAGCCGGCTGGAGCCTGCTGGCGCTGCACTACCTGAGCCCTGCGCTTCAGCCCTGGCTTCTCGCGGCGCCCTGGCAGATGGCCCTCGACCAGTGGCTGCTGGCTGCGGCGGCGCTGCTGTTTTTCTGTGCGGCGCAGCTCTACGCCCAAGCCAACCCCTGGGTCCACCAACTCACCGTGGCGGGTGTGCTGTTCATCGTCTGGGCCGCGAGCTATCACCTCCGCTGGGTCAGTGTCTCGCCCGAGCTCGGCGTGGCCATCGTCTTCTTCGGCGCCGCCTGGCTGTTCTGGCAGGAAAGCCGCAAGCAGGAAACTATGGCGGACCGGCTGCTGGCGGCCGCGTTCGTCGTCTGGGGAGCTATGCTGATCGTGGCGCTCTTCGCCGGCCGGCTGTCGGTGCCGGTGACAGTTGATCTGCGCGCGCTGACGATCATCCCGCAGATGTTCGCCGCGGTGCTGATGGTGATGGCGCTCTACGAGGAAGAAAAGCGCCGCGTCGAGCGCAATATGCTGGCGCTCTCGAATCTCAATCTGGCCACTTCGAGCTTTGTCGGCGGCGAAATTCAGAAGATGCTGGCGCAGGCGCTCGACCGCGTCCTCAGCGTGGTACGCATCCCCGCCGGCGCGCTGTTCCTGCACCACGGCGATCCGCAGGGGCCGACCTCGGTGGTTGCCGCGGGGCTGAGCGACGCTTTCTGCGGCGCCTCACAGGAAGAGGGCCTGGACGACCACCTGGTAAACCTGGTGGCGCGATTGGGCGGCCTGGTGGTTTTCCGCGACCTCGGGCGCGACGCTTCGTGGGCGGCGCTCGAGCGCGAGGAGGCTTTCCGGCGATTCCGCCAACTGGCCATCAGCCAAGGCCTGCGCACAGTGGTCGGCATCAGCCTGCAGGCTAAGGAGCAGGCCTTCGGGGTGCTGTTGCTGGGCACGCCCGATAGCCGGCGATTCGCGCCGGCGGAGCTGCGGCTGCTGCTGGCGCTGGGCCACCAGATCGGCATGGCCGTGGAGAACAGCTACCTGGTCCAGCAGGCCTCGCGGCGCTCCGAGGAGCTGCACATCCTGAACGAGATCGGCCGGGCGCTCAGCTCGACGCTCGACAGCGACGCCCTGTTCGAGAAGATTTTTACGGAGATGCGGCGACTGTTCGACGTTTCGAACTTCTACATCGCTTTCTACGACAGCTCGCGCCACGAGATCCGGTTCGAGTTGGAAGTGACCGACGGCATCCGCCTGCCCAAGCGCACGCGCCCCGCCGGCAACCACCTCTCCGAATACCTGATTCGCACCCGCCAGCCGCTGCTGATTCGCGAGCGCTTCGCCGAAGAAACGCGCAAGCTGGGTGCCCGGCCGCTCCAGCAGACCGGCTGCTTCTGCGGCGTCCCGCTGGTGCTCTACGACCGCGCCATCGGCGTGATGGCGGTTCACAGCTTTCAGGAGCGCGTGTTCGACGAAGGTCACCTGGAGCTGATGCGCGTGCTGGCCAGCGAAGCGGGCATCGCGCTGGAGAATGCGCGGCTGTTCCGCGAAGAACGGACCAAGTCACGCCACCTCGCCCTGCTGAACAACATCTCCCGCAACGCCATCACCACGCTCAACTCCGATGAGATGCTCGCCAAGATCGCCGAGCAGCTCGAGGAAGGCCTCACCTACGACCACATCGGCATTGGCCTGCTCGATTATTCCACCAAGGAAGTGGTGGTCCAGGCTGAGGCCGGGCGCCGCCGGAGCGCCGTGGGTCGCCGCATCGCGCTGGGCGAAGGGATCGTCGGCCAGGTGGCGCGCAGCGGACAGATGCTGGTCGTGCGCGACATCATCCCTGGGGACGCCGCGGGAAGCCCCTCGCTGGCGGGTTCGACCTCGGCAATCGCTCTGCCCATCGTTTACGCTGACCAATTGCACGGTGTGCTCTATGTCGAGACCTCCGAGCCGTGCGACTTCTCCGAGGAAGAGATTCTGCTGCTCCGCACGCTCGCCGACTTGATCTCCGGCGCCCTGCACAACGCCCTGACCTTCCAGAAGGCACAGGAGCAGGCCATCACTGACGGCCTGACCGGCGTCAAGACGCATCGCTTCTTCATGGAGGCGCTCTCCGCCGAATGGAAGCGCTCGACGCGAGCCGGCCGTTCGTTCTCGCTGGTGCTGATGGACCTGGACCGCTTCAAGTTCGTCAACGATTTCTACGGGCACCTGGAAGGCGACCTGGTGCTGCAGCGCGTCGGCCACATCCTGGAGCAGAACTGCCGGCGCTCGGACATCGTCTCACGGTACGGCGGCGATGAGTTTGTCATCCTGATGCCGGAGACCAATATCGAGCAGAGCCGCCAACTAGCCTCGAAGCTCCGCCCGTGGATTTCCGCCGACCCGCTGCTGCGCGAGAAGAACATCACCGCCAGCTTCGGCATCGCCAGCTTCCCGGTGCACGGCTCGACGCCTCAGGAGCTGATCCAGGTGGCGGACGCTTCGATGTACCTCTCCAAGCACCAGGGAGGCAACACCGTCTCCACCGCCGACCATTTCGACCCCAGCGAAACCAAGAAGTGGAAGCACGATGTCCTGGAGGCCTACCTCGGCGTCACCCTCAAGCGGCTGTTCGCCACCGGCCCCGAGGCCTTCGAGGAAATCTATCGGCGCCTGGAGCAGTTCACGGAGTCGCTGGCGGCAACCCCACCCGGACCGGCGGGGCCCGACGGGCACTCCTCCGTCGCACTCGACGGAATCCAGGCGTTGCCGCCCGCGGCGATCGATACGGTCACCTCGCTGGCTCTGGCCATTGATGCCAAGGACCACTTCACCCAGGGCCATTCCCAGAAGGTATCGGCTTACGGCGTGCTGGTGGGCGAGGCGCTCGGCTTGGATGAAACGCAGCTCGAGGAGATTCGTGTGGCCGGCGTGCTCCACGACATCGGCAAGGTGGGCATCCCCGAAGCGATCCTGAACAAGAGCGGCCCGCTCAATCCCGACGAGTGGGAAACGATGAAGACGCACGTGCAGTTCGGCGCCAAAATCCTCGAGCCGCTGCGCTGCATCCCTCGCATCCAGCAGATGGTCAAACACCACCACGAGTTCTTCGACGGCTCCGGCTATCCCGACGGCCTCTCCGGCGATCGGATTCCCCTGGGCGCCCGCATCATCGCCATCGCGGACGCCTACGACACGATCACCTCCGAACGCACGTACAAGAAGGCCCGCACCGCCGATGAGGCCTTTGGCGAGTTGCAGCGGTGCAGCTGCGCCCAGTTCGACCCGGAGCTGGTGCGCGTGTTCGTTCGGACGCTGCGCCGCCTGCCGCACCCCATCGTCGAGGCCGCCTCGGCACAGGCCCGCGAGAGCGCCTAGGCTCGCTGCCTGGCCCTTCAAACTCTGGCTTCCGCCGCTCCCCGCCTCTTTGCTACCCTGTAGGGCTCGGAGGCTTCATGCAAACCGCAGTGATTCGCTGGGTCGGCAAGGAACAATTCCTCGCCCTGGCTCCCTCGGGCCACAGCGTCCCGCTCGATTCAGACCGCGAGTCGAATGCCGCGCCCGGACCGATGGAGATGCTCCTGGTGGCGCTGGGCGCCTGCACCGCCACCGATGTGGTGGTG
>JBASRK010000243.1:0-10943 GCA_049273775.1 Candidatus Acidiferrales bacterium | reverse complement strand
GCATGACCTGGCGTTCTGCTTCGTCGACGTCGGCGGCCTTGTACTCCTCGACCCATGCGGCGACCTTGCTGGCGGTTCGCCCGAAGGCGTCCAGCAAGATCAACGTGTGAAGCCAAGAAAGCTTCAGCGCGGCTTTCAATCCGTTCGTTTCGGCCTTGCTCATTGTCGTCTCGTTGACTTTGAAGATCAGCCCCTTCAGCGAGTGAAACTCCGTCCGAAGTTTCCGGTTCAGCTGATTCCGTGCGCGGATGACCTCCGGGCTGTTGCCCGGATGACGCGCTTCAGCCTGTTCGGCCAGCTTGAAAAACGGCTTCACGATCAGCGAGTCCCGATAGGTGCCTTTGGTTATGGCCTTCCAGAAGCCCTCTTGGCGCGGATGCTTCCGCATCTCTGCGGCCAGCCTGATAGCCCATTCCTTCGGCGTCAGCTGGAGCTCCATATCGTCTAGGCGCCTCTGTTTCGTTGACGTCGCCATCTACGTCCCGGTCATAGCCAAGTCTGGCGCCTGGCTTCGGCCCTTGAGCAGCGCTTCAAGTTCAGTGATTCGCCTCTCCAGTTCCCCTTGTTCCACGGCCCTGACCAAGACATTCGCAAGATAGCCGATTGCGTTAGCGACCCGCGGATCAATCTGTCCTTTCCTGACCTGATTGATCGTTGCCGACATGAGTCTGACCACGCCCTGACAGTCTTCAACCTTCACGTCCGGCGCGTCGGCAGCCAGCGTCTTCATGCGGTTCTGGCGGCCCCCCAGCGCTTGTGCCTCACGCCTCCCGGCGGCTTTGGATGGATCGTGGAAGAAGCAGAAGTCCGACCCTGGAAGTGGGGCGGCCTGACAGCCTGACCCGTCCGGCTTCCTGGCCTTGCACGGTTTCTCGATGGCTTTCCGATTCGCCATCTTTCAGCCCTTCAAGACTACTTAAGAAGGCCCCCTAGCCCCGCTCTACTTCGGCGGACGAGCCCGCTTCATCTTCACAGCCGTTCTCCGACTCGTGCAGGACGTTGGACATCCAATCCACCAGCGCTTCGACGGCTTCCTCGTTGGCGCTGGCGTCGATCAGCTTGGCAACGTATTCTTCGGCTGTCATCGCGAAGATGGCGTCCTGGCGACATTCCTCGATCAGGGCGCGGACCTTCTCACGCCAGACCGACATCAGCGCGAAGTCTTCTCCGTCCCACGCTTGCCCTAAGCGGTCAGGATACTTGTCGTTCCACAGGTCTTCCCAAAGGCGGTAGGACACCATTTGCATGAAGACCTGCAACAACAGGAAGTGACGCGGATCGTCAGCGTAAGGATCGTTCCTGTTTCTTGCCTGATAGACCACGGCTTCGGCGTAGGCTTCAACATCATGGCCGATTTCATCCCTGAACAGCCTTCCAGCAAGCCGGTATGTCTCCGGTTCACGCGACGCTTCATAGGCCAGCTGTCCGGCCTTGGCGGCGATGTTGATCAGCCCGTGGGCGCCCGGCAGGCGCTTTCTAGTGCTCACTGGCGTTCCCGAACGTTTCCAAGTAACTCAGACATTGCGGGCCCGTTTCCTCAAAATGGTCTGCGGCATGTCGTCCTCCATCCCTTCGCGGCGCTCCCGCAGCGGCAATGCGCGCGGCAAACAAAGCACATCCCGATGTTTAAGCACCCGCATTTCGCCGAAGGGCCCTCATCTGCGCGGGATGTAGCGTTCGCAAGGCTCTAACTCTTGCCTCGACGGCCAGCGGCAGGTTCGCTCGAGTTTTCTAACAAGCCTTTCGGCGAAGGAGTCGGCCCTGTCGTGAAGCCAAACGCGCGCTACATAGGGGTGCCTCACTGAAGTCCGGTAACAGGCCAGTGCCCACGCGAGGTCGAGGATAACGTCGTCCAACGAGCCCGGAACGCAAGATGGGACAATGATCACGGCGGGTCGGAAGCCCGTTTTGGGCAGGAAATAAACGCCCCCGGAATCTACGAAGTTATCCCGGAAACACTCTCGATCGGAGACGAAATGCCCTAATCTCTGCCAGTCACCAGCCCTCAGCCTCTTCCCGCAGAACACGCAGGTCTCCGCCTGTCCGCGTGGGCCGTTCGAGTGGAAGCGCATGTCATTCCATACATTCCCGGCAGGGTCTTTCATCCCCATCCAGTGCAGGATGACGGCAATATTCCTTGACCTTGCGAGCTGGTTGAGCTTGCCGAAGATCTTGTGCTTATCCCCCTCTCTAGAATCGTGAAGCACCATCCTCTCAACGGATTCCCCTAGGGACATGTCAGCCCTCCTTGATGTTAAAGTTTAAGAGCAAAGCCTCCGCTGGACAGTTCCCCGACGGCGGCCCGATACGTCTCGATCGCAACGGCGGTGCTCCAGACATCGATTGCCCCCGGTGACTAATTGCGCGTTCTCTCATTTTAAGCTCACGACTCTGCTGTCTGGCTCGAGGGCCACTTTCACGCTCGACCGTTTTGTGGGCCGGGCGCGGAAAGGCCCTGCGCCTAAGCTCTTATGGATTGAGGCGGTAAAATCCGTTCAACAGTTCAGCCATCTTTTCATCTCCCTAACCGTCTCAGTTGCCCCCGCTGGGCGTTTCCTCAATTCCGGGAGAATCGTCGTTCCTATGCTCCGGGGCGGCCCCTGCGCATTGGTTTCTTAGAATCTGGCTGGCCTCCGTCGCCTTCCTCAACACTTCGATTGTGCCACTGACAGTACTCGCTTCCGCTTGGCGCCTACCAGCCGAATTGACAGCCGGGCCTGCTTCGCGTCGGTAGGGCCAACGCAGAATCGCCTCTCCGTCGCCCTCTTGGTGCACCTGAAAGCTAGCGGCTACAGCCTGACGGCGCCGGCTGCGCAGCGCTCTGGCCCGGCCTGGCCCCGTTGATGAGTCCTCCAACGCCAGCCCGAATGCTCCTGAGACGTGCTCGTAGAGGTGACCGAATTTTGCGGGGATGATGCGGTCGCCGCAAGGATCGTGCTTGGCACGCAGGCGGTAGCGGCTGGCGAAGTCCGAGAAGGTGGCGCTCGCCAAGTTCATGCCACCACCCCCGCCCAGTCGATTGGCAGATAGATTCTCGAGGGAATCGCAACGAGATAACCCGCAGCCCTGCGGCTTCTTCGGTGACCCGATGCGGGAGTGCCACTGCTCGCCGCCGCAGATCCAGCGCTACGTCTCGAAGATTTCCGGGCCGCTGCTCGACCGCATTGACATTCACATCGAAGTCCCGGCGGTGAAGTTCAAGGAGCTCCGCGGCGAGCACACCAGTGAAGATTCCGCCGCGGTGCGCGAGCGCGTCGTGCGCGCCCGGGAGCGGCAGCTCGAGCGCTTCACCGGCGAGAAAAAGATCTACGCCAACGCGCAGATGCCGCCCAAGCTCATCCGCAAGTACTGCGCCATCTCGGCGGAGGGCGAAAAGCTGCTGGAAAATGCCATCACCCGGCTGGGGCTTTCGGCTCGCGCCCACGACCGCATCCTGAAAGTGGCGCGGACGATTGCCGACCTCGATGCCGCCGCGGACATCGAAACCCACCACCTGAGCGAAGCCATCCAGTACCGCACGCTTGACCGCACGTACTGGGCATAAGTCTGGCGTCTCGCCGGCGGATTTGCGGGGCCCTGCACCCCTCCACGTTCGGCGCCTTCGCGTTCCATTGACTTCCCCTGAGCCGCTATGCTACCCATACTGCGCCTTGACCCCCTTTCCCAACGGCCGGATGGGCGGCGAGACTCAGCGGATTGAAGTTACACTCGAGACGCAGTTCGACAGCGTCAGCCTGGCCGAAGAAATTTGCCTGCGCATTGCCGACGCCGCCGGGTTCGACGAGGACGACTGCCACAAGATTGGGATGTCTGTGCGCGAGGGCGTGATCAACGCCGTGCGTTACGGCAACACCGAGCAGCGCGAGAAGAAGATTTATCTCACCTTTATGCTCGAGCCGGAGAAAATGGTGATCCACGTGCTCGACCAGGGCCGCGGTTTCGACCTGGCCGACGTGCCCGACCCGCTGGCCGAGGAGAACCTGCTGAAGACCTCGGGGCGCGGGATTTTCCTGATGCGCTCGTTCATGGACGAGTTTGCGGTGCGCCACGGCCAGCAGGGCGGGGCTGAGCTGATCATGGCCAAGCGCTATCCTGCGTCGCGGCGAGCCGCCGATCCCGGGACGCGGTCGGCGCAGAACAAGGAGGAGTGATCGGTGAGCTTCAAATCCACCGCCCGCGAAGCGGGTGGCGCGGCCGTGATTGACATTTCCGGACGGATCACGCTCGGCGAAGGCAGCGCCATGCTCCGCGAGATGATCCGCGACCTGCTCAACAAGGGGCAGAAGAAGATCGTGCTGAACCTGGCCGAGGTCAACTATATCGACAGCTCGGGCATCGGCGAGCTCGTGAGCGGCTTCACCGCGGTCAGGAACCAGGGCGGCGAGCTGAAGCTGCTCCACCTCACCCGGAAAGTGCACGACTTGCTCCAGATCACCAAGCTCTACACTGTCTTCGACGTCCACTCCGACGAGCAAGCCGCAATCAGCAGCTTTGTCTGACCTGGGCGTCTTCTCCACCGCTCTGCGGTGGGTTCCTTCTCGTCCTGTTGCTCACGAGCCGCCTTGCGCGTAGCCGCGCACCCTCTGGACACCGCTGCCCTTTTATGCCAGCATGTCCCCGCGTTTGTGGGTCTTGTAATTCCGTAGGTGTACGAGAGCCCGCTGCCGCGGGCTTTTTTGTGTCACCGACTGGCGTTACACCCGGCAAATGGCAACATCCCAGAAACAGGAGCGAAGAAGTTGAGCAGAGAACAAGGTGTGGTGAAGTGGTTTAACGCTTCCAAGGGGTATGGGTTCATCCAGCGCCAGTCGGGCGAGGATGTCTTCGTTCACTTCTCGGCCATCCAGATGGACGGCTACAAGACTCTGACCGAAGGCCAGACGGTCGAGTTTGAAGTCCGGCAGGGTCCCAAGGGCTACCAGGCCGAGAACGTCACCAAGGCTTAAAGCGCAAACAACCTGCGGGCCCTCTCCGCCTCCCGCGACGTCGGGAGGAAGAGGGCCTTCTCTTTTCCGCCGGTGGCGACCGGCGGGCGGGGCCTGATTAGGCAGTCCGCTCGAATTCCCCGGGGGTGCAATTCCGCTGTAGCCGCAGTCTACTGGTTGGGCGGCATCTTCTCTTTGAGGAACTGCAGAAACTCGCTTTCAGCTTTGCCGCAAAGTCCTCTTGTGGCTGGATGCCTCTGTCTTTCCCGACCCTGGCAAGAAATTTTTCCGTTCTCTATTGCCAAAACCCCAATGCCGACGCCGGTGAAATAGTATTGCGCGTCTGCACTATCGGAGCGCTGAATGAAGAACACATGGGGAGTGAGCCAGGGTATTGGGGGGGAATTTGGTGTATCTATACGAACAGGCTTCCCCTCGAGCAAGAGATTCCCCCCGCTCTTGGTCACCACCAGCCGGCCGCCGACTGAGGTCAAGTGCCGGAGATCCTTGAGAAGGTCTGCAACCTCAACCGTGTAATCGGTGAGGACAGAGAGCTCATCCTTTGAGAGGCGAGTCTTTTCGTCAACCACACGACCACGGAGGATGACGTCGCTCCGGCTGATCAGGAGGTCAAAAGTGGCCAGCGTCCGATCCTCGGGGTAGGAGATCTGCCAGGCGAAGCCGTTCTTTCTTACCTCATCCCGGAGCGTGGGAGCGATGACCTGTCCGGGTGCCGGAACGGTCGCGGCAGAATTCGCCACGGAATTCCGGACTTCATTGAGAAAGGCAGCCCCGTTCATGCCTCCGTACGGAGATGAACCGGTCTCGGCATCTCGTATGTCTGAACGGGCCATCGGGATCGCGTGCCCTGTGCGCAACTCCCAGGGTTTCCAGACGAGAAATGCCTCTACTTCCCTTCGGTACAATAGGAATAGGACATACCTGCCGCCGACGCGAATGTCATTCTCCACAGGAGGTGGGACGAATTGCTTTGCCACTTTCCCGTTCGGAAGACGTAATGCCCCCCCTTCGCCAAAAATGACAATCGAGCCATTTCCCTTCGCAATTGAAGAGCCGTCTTTTAGGACCTGCTCAATACGGACGGTAAGTTCATGGTAGATGCTTGTTCTGTCGTTGGAAAAATATGGCTGAAAAGATACTACCTCTCCCACAAGAACAGTGTCGGTCTCGGATGCGGGAAGAGCCGGTATCCTAAGTGGAAAGCCTGCGCTACTGCCGTGACCGGTCCTAGCATCCTCCGGAGTATCCGAGTCCAGAGGTCTTTTCCTCCCTGTTGGGTCGTCAAACAAGGCGCCGCGCGCATGGCGCAAAGCGCGATCCTTTTCATCTGTCAATTCGGGAGCAATATCAAAAACCGTATTTTTCCAATTCTTGGGAACTGGCTGCTGCTGGATAGTCGAAGGCTCAGCTTGGGGCCACAGTGTGGGACTCAGCAGAAAGAATAGAGCACCTAAAAGCAGATAATAGCTTTTCTTTCGCAAAGGTAGGATCTCCTCATCGTGCAAGGGTAAGCTCTCAGAGAATCACGGGCTTGGCTAGTTCTTTGCGGCAGGCCATGCGGCCCCCCTGCGTATCTCCGTGTCGCGTCTTCCCAGCTTTGATAATCTAACTAGTGTATATATACGACAAGATAGAAATATCCGGCACTGAGATCACGCGACTGCTCGCTGAAAAGCGGTCAGCAGGTTCTATGGTAGGATGATGCCCTGGACTTTGTATGGAGGAGCGGTCCCGTGGCGCACATCACGCGCAAGGAACTGAAGAAAGATGAATTCCGGGAAACCCTGCAACACGGCGCCGAGGCGGTCTTCTCGCATCAGCGGCTGACGGGGATTCTCCTGGGGGCCGCGCTGCTGGTGGTCGTGGCGGTGGTGGGCTGGCGGTTCTACAGCGAGCGGCAGACGATGAAAGCCTCGGCGGCGCTCGAAGACGGCATGAAGATCTTCGAGGCGCGCCTGCGCGCTCCGGGGGAGCCCGCCGAGCCGGCCGAGGTCACCTACGTCGAGGAGAAAAACAAGTACGAGGACGCGGCAAAGAAATTCATCGTCGTGGCGCGCACCTACCCGCGCACCCGCCCCGGGCAGGTTGCCCGGTTCTACACCGCCCTCTGCCAGGAGCGCCTGGGCCGCTTCGACGAGGCGCAGAAGACCTTGCAGGAGCTTGCCAGCGCCGGCAGCGAGGAGTTTTCGGCGCTGGCGCGATTCCAACTGGCCGAGATTTACGACCGCACGGGCAAGACCGATGAAGCGGTAAAGCTCTACCGGGCACTGGTGGAGAAGCCATCGACATTTGTGCCCAAGGCGCTGGCGCTGCTGGCGCTCGCCGATAACCTGCGCAAGAGCAATCCGCAGGAGGCCACCAAGCTTTACAACGAGATCAAGAAGGATTTCCCGGACTCCACCGTCGCCGATGAGGCCGATAAGCGGCTGGAAACCCTCGGCGGGAAGACCTGACGCGGCGCCGGCCGCTCCGCGAGTTCGGCGCCGCCTCAATTTGCAATAGAATGGCGGCAATGGCGCTGGCCCCCTATGCGATGGACGCGAGCCGCTCCCGCGGGCGCCGTTACCCCGAGCCGCCGCACCCCTACCGCAATGACTACGCCCGCGACCGCGACCGCGTCATCCACTCGCGCGCCTTTCGCCGCCTGGAGGCGAAGACGCAGGTCTTCACCAAACGCTACTCCGACCACTTCCGCAACCGCCTGACGCATACGCTCGAGGTCGCCCAGATCGCCCGCACGGTCGCCGGCGCGCTCGGGCTGAACACCGACCTGGCCGAGGCCCTGGCCCTGGTGCACGACATCGGCCACCCGCCGTTCGGTCACGCCGGCGAGCGATGCCTGGACGAGCTGCTGCGCCCGCACGGCGACCGCTTCGACCACAACCTCCACGCGCTGCGCATCGTCGAGCAGTTCGAACAGCGCTACCTGGACTTTCCCGGGCTGAACCTCACTTTTGAGGTGCGCGAGGGCATCATCAAGCACTCCCGCGAATACTCCCCTGCGGAATTCCCCGAACTCGCCGAGTACCTGCTCGACCTGCGGCCGCCGCTCGAAGCGCAGTTGATCGACTCCGTGGACGAAATCGCCTACAACACGGCCGACCTCGACGACGGTTTCGAAGCGCGCCTGCTGGACCTCAAGACAACACTGGCCGGCGTGCCCCTGTTCGCGGAAACCTATGCCGAGGTCGAGCGCCGCTATCCTGCCCGCGGGCGGGACATCGCCAAGCTCAAGTTCAACGAGGCGCTCAAGCGCGTGCTCGACCGCCTGGCCACCGACCTGATCGAAAACACCCGCGAGCAGATCCGCTTGAGTGGCGCTGTGACCGTCGAAGACGTGCGGCAGCAGCCGTCGCGCCTGGCGGGATTCAGCCCGCAAGCCGCCCGGCACAATGGGGAGCTAAAGAAGTTCCTCTACACCCGGCTCTACGACAATCCAGCGATTGTCGAGGACCGCGAACGCTCCGTGGGCGCGCTCGAACAACTCTTTGGCTACTACCTCGATCACCCGGACGCCATGCCGCCATTCTATGCGGCGCAGGCGAAATCCCGCTCGGCGGGACCCCCGCACCGCATTGTTTGCGATTACATTGCGGGCATGACCGACCACTTCCTCCTGCGCCAGCACCGCAAGCTCCTCGGCGCGCCCCGGCGGCCACTACCCACCAAAGCCGAAAGCGCCGACTAAACGGGGCGATTCGGGGCCGGCGGCCCGGAGTCTGCCCCTGACGCTTGCGGGACGCAGCCGCCGCGTTTTCTTGACAACCGATGGGGCGCCCTTATAATGGCCTTTCCGCGGGAAAACGCGGAGAAAACGCATGTTTCTAGACGTCAAGGAGCTCGCGCTCCACAAAATCCGCATCCGGAAGACCTACGCCCCGGGCACGCTCGACTTCCACTCGGTCGAGTTCCGGCAGCTTCAGCCGCTCGATGTGCGCGCCACGGCTGAGCTGGTGGGCGACCAGATCCGCATTTCCGGCGCGCTCCACACGCGCCTGGAGCTGGTGTGCGCCCGGTGCCTGGACACAGTGCTCGAGGAACTCAACCGCGATTTCGACCTCTACTACCGGCCCATGGCCACGATCGCCCGGGAGGAAGAGGTCCGCCTGAGGGTCGACGACACGGAGATCGCCTTCTTCCAGGGCGACGGCCTCTTCCTCGCCGACGTGCTGGCCGAACAGGTGCTCCTGGCTCTGCCGATGAAGGTCATCTGCCGCAGCGACTGCCGCGGCCTGTGCCCGCACTGCGGCGCCAACCTCAACGCCGATGAGTGCCGCTGCGAAACCCATGCGGCCGACGCGCGACTTGCGCCGCTGGCTCGTCTCAAGCAGGACTGGTTCAAAAAGCAATAGAAATCCAGTAGTAAAACCCATAGAATGCCCCTACACGGATGCGGGGCGCGTACGAGGAGTTTGCATGCCGAACCCGAAGCGTCGTCATTCCAAAGCGCGCAAGAACAAGCGGCGCGCCCACGACCACCTGAGCGCGCCATCGCTCGGCGAATGTCCGAACTGTCACGAGATGAAACAGCCCCACCAGGCCTGCCCCCATTGCGGCTACTACAAGGGGCGGGAAGTGATGGACACTTCGGCCTGAGCGGCCGAGCGTGCCCGGCTCTGACCCTTTCCCCAGCCGGAGCGCAGATGATCACCATAGCCGTTGACGCCATGGGAGGCGACCATGCCCCGCGCCCTGAGGTGGAGGGCGCGGTGTTCGCGGCGCGCGAGCTGGGTGTGCGGGTCCTGCTGGTGGGCCAGACGGAGGTGGTGAAGCGCGAGCTGGCCCGGCACCCCCACCGCGGCCTGCCCATCGAGCTCGCCCCGGCGAGCGAAGTGATTACCATGAAGGACGCGCCCATGAAGGCCTTCCGCCGGAAGAAGGACAGCTCGGTGCACGTCGCCGCGAAGCTGGTGCGGGCGGGCCAGGCCGACGGCCTGGTGAGCGCGGGGAATACGGGCGCAGTGATGGCGGTGTCGCGGTTTGTGCTCGGCACGCTCGAGTCGGTGGACCGGCCGGCGCTCGCGGCCCCGTTTCCGACGACGCGGGGCGGGGTGGCCGTACTGCTCGATGTGGGCGCCAACGTGGACTCCAAGGTGGCGCACCTGGAGCAGTTTGCCGTCATGGGGGAGATGTACTACCGGGTGATCTTCGGCGCGCGCCGACCCAAGGTGGCGCTGCTCTCGATCGGCGAAGAGGAGATGAAAGGCAACGTGCTGACCCGCGAAGCCTACGTCCGGCTCAAGCAGATGCCGCTCAACTTCGTGGGCAACGTCGAAGGGCGCGACCTCTTCTCCGGCAACGTAAACGTGATCGTGTGCGACGGCTTCATCGGCAATATTGCCCTGAAGATCAGCGAGGGTGTGGCGCAGCACATCATCGCGCTGCTTAAAAACGCCCTCCAGAGCAGCCTGAGCTCCCAGGTGGGCTCGCTGCTCTCCCGCCGCGCTTACCAGGAGTTCAAAAAGAAGATTGACTACTCCGAGTACGGCGGCGCGCCGCTGCTGGGCGTGCGCGGCATCACCGTCATCGGCCACGGCGGCTCGAACTCGAACGCCATCAAGAACGCCATCCGCGTCGCCGCCGAGCTGGCTCGCTCGAAGGTGAATGAAAAGATCGAACAGGAACTCTCCTCCGTGGCGGCCGGCGTCCGGGTCTGAGGCCAGCCGGCAGGGAATCCGATCGGGAGAATTGAGTCCTCGTATGGGCAAACTGGCGTTCTTGTTTCCCGGGCAGGCGTCGCAATACCCGGCGATGGGCAAGGAACTCGCGGAGAAATACCCGGCCGCCCGGGCCGCATGTGACGAGGCCGACCGGGCGCTGGGCTTTTCGGTGTCGCAGTTGTGCTTTGAGGGCTCGGAGGAGGCGCTCAAGCTTACCGCGAACACGCAGCCCGCGCTGGTGACGGTTTCCGTGGCGACATATCGCATTCTTTCCGAGAAGGGGATTGCGCCGCAGTATGTTGCCGGGCACAGCCTGGGCGAGTACTCGGCCGTGGTG
>JBASRK010000238.1:0-1645 GCA_049273775.1 Candidatus Acidiferrales bacterium | reverse complement strand
TCTCAGGACGACCATGAACCAGAGTGTGGAAGCGCCACTCCCCCGGCGAGATAGCTGCGTAGCGCGACAACGTCGTACGGAGCAGCGCGTGCGCCACGATGAAGGAATGGCGATCCTCCGCGAACCTGAACCGCGCATATCGCGCGCGCTCCGCGTCACAGAGCAGCGCGCGATAGGCCGCCGAGCGAGTCGCACCCCTCGCCTGGTCCGTAAACGTGTACCACACGTGCACGTCATCGGGTGTAAGTGGCCTCGACCCGTTGCTCATGCTTGTGCCAAATGAAACTAACAACATAGCACGCCGACGGCCACAGCGGTCCAGACTAGAGTCCAGAGTCTCACGATAGTCCCGGGTCAGTTTCGGCCCATGCGGTCGAGAGGACGAGGTTGCCGAACCCAGGCAAGCCCGGATCGCTGGTCGCATGTCGGGGCCCGGCGCAAGTCTTCCGATGGCGGGCAGGATGTCCACCCGGCAGACCCGTTGGAACTCGGCCAACGATCGTCGGCGCATATCAGCGCCATGCTTGCGCTCGTACAGCGCCACGAGCTCGGCGAAGGTCTGACTCTTACACCGTTCCTCGACTTTCGCGGCCCGTGGGTCTATGCCCTTCTGGACGTCGGCGAGCTTTTGGCGCCCTTGCTGCCGCGCCTCAGCCAAAGTCAGCGGCGGCATCGTGCCGATGGTGAAACGGCGCCACCGTCCGTTGAAACGGTAGACCACGCAGAAAGAGCGCGCGCCTGATGGCTGAACGCGCAGCCGCAGGTTGCGGAGCAGCGTGTCCGTGTGCTCGCCCGGCGGCAGAGTCGGGATATTCAGAGGCGTGAGCTTGACCTTTCGCGCGATTCTCACGTGGACGCTTTCTCCAGGACACGTAGAGGACACGCCATACATGCAACAGTATGGGATGTGTCAAGGCGTATCGGGTCCGTTCAAGAGGCGATTTCGACCAGTATCGACGCTGGTCCGCGAGGAAGAGTCAGTTGTGTCAGCAAACGCCACAAGGTTCCAGGAGGGTTCAACTAAGTTTCTTGCTAATCTGTTGTGCGGGGTAAACCTGCACCGGGGGTTCGAATCCCCCCTCTCCGCCAAGTCAGTCTATAAGAGGGTCCCGCGCACTTTGGCACTGGCGCTCGAGCGCCGCAAGGTGAGCCTCCAGGCTGGTGAGGCAGCCGAGCGTAAACATCTGGACGTCGACCGAACCCGGGCCTATGTTTACCGGGTGGCGCCGACGCAGGAAGGCGGGCGGATGGGGAGGGGCCGGCGCGGGTAGAAACGATTCTGGGTTTGATGTCAGAAATGGAGACCACCATGTTTTCGGGAACCGGCTCGCCGGCCCGTCGCGCCCGGTTGGCTCTTATCCTCGCGTGTTTCGCCACGACCCCCCTGCTGCCCGCCCGAACCCTCGCCCAGAGCGAACCCGAATTGCCCCGGGTCTTCCTCGACACCACGTACTCTCCGCCCACGCGCGGCAAGCTCATCCCCGTGAACGCCGGCGGCGATCTCCAGGCCGCCCTCGATGCCTCCCGGCCGGGAGACGTGATCGAGCTCCAGGCCGGTGCCACCTTCACCGGAAACTTCATCCTGCCCAAGAAACCTGGGACCGACTGGATCTACATCCGTTCGTCGGCGCATGCCCTTCTCCCC
>JBASRK010000227.1:0-7984 GCA_049273775.1 Candidatus Acidiferrales bacterium | reverse complement strand
GTGGTCGCCGGAGACGTGCTCGAGCTCGATTTCGCCGGCATCGCCGGTCCAGACCGCTTCAAGGTCTTCGGCAACCTGCCCTACTACATCACCTCGCCCATCCTCCACCGGCTTTTCGAGCAAGCCGAGCGAATTGACGCCATCCACGTCGTCGTCCAGCTCGAGGTCGCAGCGCGGCTGGCGGCGCGTCCGGGCGGGCGGCAGTACGGCTATCTTTCCGTGCTCGCACAGTTCTACTCGCGACCGGAAATCGTTCTGCGGATTCCCCGCGGCGCCTTTCGACCGCCGCCGAAAGTGACCTCGGCGCTCGTGAGCCTGCGGCTGCCGGGTGAGCGCGCCGGCCTGGACATCGCCGATGGCACGAAATTCCTCGAATTCTTGCAAGCGTGCTTTGCGAAGAAACGCAAAATCCTGTTGAACAATCTGCGGCCACTCATCGGGAGCGCGGCCGCCGCAGTGGCCTTGCGCGCCGCTGGCCTGCGTCCTGACGCGCGAGCCGAGCAATTGAGCCTTGCGCAGTTCGCCAGCCTGCACCGGCGACTCGGCGGCAAGTAGCGAAGGAGCAGGCCAAGCCCGGCCGAGACTCGGATGAGCTAAAGCTCGCCCTTACTCTCGCCGAGGACAGAGACGAGGCGGTCGGGGTAATCAGTCATGATCCCGTCCACCCCGGTGGCAGCCAACGCGCGCATGTGCTCTGGCTCGTTGATCGTCCAGGTGACCACCTGCAAATCTACGCGTCGCGCCTGCGCCACCAACTCCGATGACACTAGGTCGCCACGAGGTGCCAGTTGCCGCGCACCCACTTCGAGCGCGCGCTTCGCCGCATCGGCTCCGGACCGGCTGAACAGGAATCCCATCATCAAGGTCGGCTCCAGGCGGCGCACCGCCGCAAGCGTGCTCGCGTCGAACGAGAGCACCACGGCGCGAGCCACCTCGTGAGCATCACGCAGCGCTCCTACCAGCGCGTGCTCGAGGCCCCATGCGCCACCTGGCTTTATCTCCAGGTAGAAGGCCACATCGGTCTCGCGAGCAAAGCTCAGGATCTCCTCGAGCGTGGGAATGCGCTCTCCGGCAAAGCGGGGGTCATACCAGGAGCCCGCATCGAGCTCGCGCAGCTCAGCCAGCTTGAGCGCGTGAACGGGCCCTTGGCCGTTGGTCGTGCGGTCGAGAGTTTCGTCGTGGATGGCGACGAAGTGGGAGTCCCGCGAGACGTGCAGGTCAGTCTCGATGAATCTGGCGCCCAGCTCAACCGCCCGGCGAAAAGCCGCCAGGGTGTTCTCCGGCGCATGGCCGGAGGCACCGCGGTGCGCTATGACCCACACTTGCGATCTATCGCTCCGCCCTGAGGTCCCTCCGGAATAGCTCCGAAGGCTCGTACAGGGCAAACCATCGTAGCAGAACTGATTCGACGGGAGTTGCGGGGAAATCCGGCCGTGCCCATTCCGCATCTAAGGCTGCGCCGGCGCACAGCCCCTCGCGGTTCATGCCAAACCCGTTGCCGTCGGCCGAGCAAATTGCCGGGAAATCTTGCGCGCCGCCTCTTTTGCCAATTCCACGAGCTTCGGCATGTTCGAGTCGCTAATCTGGGTGGTCGTGCCGCTCAGGCCCACGGCGGCTTCCACACTTCCCAGGATGTCAAACACCGGGGCGGCCAGGCAGCGAGCGCCTATGCTGTTTTCCTCGTCATCCACGGCGTAGCCCTGCGCACGCACCTTCTCGAGCTCGGCGAGGAACCGATGGAGCGCGATGATGGTCTTGGGCGTGCGCTTCCTCATCCCATGTTCGCGCACGATGGCCTCCACGTCCGACTTGGGCAGGTGCGCGACCAGCGCTTTGCCTACGCTGGTGGAGTGGACATACATCCGCCGGCCCACCCACGTGTCCATCTTGATGAACCCGGGCGCATCTACCTTTTCGATGTACACCGCCTCGCCGTGGTCGAGGATCGCCAGATGCGCCGTCAACTGCGTGCGCTCAACCAGCGCACGGAGAACGGGCAAGGCCACAGCGCCGATGTCGAGCCCGGCCAGAACGTCGCGGCCCAAGCTCAGGATTTTTAATCCGAGTCGATACTTGCCGCTCTCGGCGTCGCGCCGCAGGTAGCCGCGGCGCTCGAGTGTGCGCAGGATATAGCTTGCCGAGCTCTTGGGCATGCCCAGCCGGCGACTGATCTCGGAGTTGGTCATGCCGCCGCTGCGCTGCGCTGTCGCCTCCAGGATGGCGAGGGCGCGCTCGACAGCGGTCGAGAGGCTCTCGGTTGTGGGGCGCATGGGTTCCTCTTTGTCGGCCCGCCCGGGACGATGGGTGCCTGCGGTCGGCCCGCGGGTAAGGACAAAGTATAGAATATTAGTTCAACATTGTGAACAAAGCCTTGCCGGCCCGAGGGGCGCTTGATAGACTGCCCTTGAACACATGTTCAGTATGCTGAACAAGGAACAAAAGCGGGAACCTCTCTCCCGCTTTGCGCAAGAAATGTCCACCGGCCCGATACCAAGGCGCGCGGGCAGGGCCTGAGAGGTGGCCAGGAAGCCCCTAAGTGGCTGATTTTGCTTTGGGGAGAGTAGTCCGGGAGCTGGGCGGTTTGGTAGCCGAATTGCCCTCTCCTGCTCCGGTTGGGCAACGTGGGATTTCCCGGACGTTTACGGGCACAAGATCTTAGGAGGCGCTCATGGCGACCAACGGGAACAGCTCAAAAAGCAAGAATGGCTGGGCCTCAAATCCGCGCTGGAAAGGCATCACGCGACCATACACGCAGGAAGACGTCCTGCGCCTGCGCGGCAGCATCCACATCGAACACACGCTGGCGCGGATGGGCGCCGAACGCCTGTGGCACCTGCTCCAGACCGAGCCGTACGTGGCCTCCCTGGGCGCCGTGACCGGTAACCAGGCCGTGGAGATGGTCCACGCTGGCCTCAAGGCTATCTACGCGAGCGGCTGGCAAGTGGCGGCCGACGCAAATACCGCCGGCGAGACCTATCCCGATCAGAGCCTTTACCCTGCCGATAGCGCCCCGGCGCTGGTACGGCGCCTCAATAAGGCGCTACAGCGCGCCGATCAGATCGATTGCGCGGAAGGCCAGAACGGCACCTACTGGTTTGCGCCGATCGTGGCCGATGCCGAGGCGGGCTTCGGCGGGTCGCTCAACGCGTTTGAGCTCATGAAGGCGATGATCGGGGCCGGCGCCGCCGCCGTCCATTTCGAAGACCAGCTCTCCTCGGCCAAGAAGTGCGGGCACCTGGGCGGCAAAGTGGTTGTGCCAACCCGTGAATTCATCGAAAAGCTCGTGGCGGCGCGCCTGGCCGCCGACGTGATGGGCGTGCCCACGCTGATCATGGCCCGCACCGACGCCGACAGCGCCAAGCTATTGCTGAACGACGCCGACCCGCGGGACCGCGAGTTCATCCAGGGCGAGCGGACCGCGGAAGGCTTCTTCGAATACCGCTGCGGGCCCGAGGCTGCCATCGCCCGCGGACTGGCCTACGCACCCTACGCCGACATGCTCTGGTGCGAAACCTCAACGCCTGATCTGGAGGAAGCGCGCCGGTTCGCGGAGGCCATCCACGCGCAGTTCCCCGGCAAGATGCTGGCCTACAACTGCTCGCCATCCTTCAACTGGAAGAAGAAACTCGACGACGCTGCCATCGCCAATTTCCAGAAAGAACTGGGCGCGATGGGTTACAAATTCCAGTTCGTCACACTGGCGGGCTTCCATTCCCTGAACCTGAGCATCTTCCAGCTTGCCCGCGAATACCGCGAGACCGGCATGGCCGCCTACTCCAAGCTGCAACAGCTGGAATTTCAGGCAGGCGAGGAGGCCGGCTACCGGGCCATCACTCACCAGAAGTTTGTGGGCACCGGCTATTTCGATGAGGTCGCGCAGACCATCGCCGGCGGAAAATCCTCGACCACAGCGCTCGACGGCTCGACCGAAGCGGCGCAGTTCACCAACACACCCGCTGCGGCACCCGACAAGCCCGCTCAACTGGTTAGGCGGATACCGCGCAGCGCCGCGACGCGCCGGTCTCAAGCCAGCCGGCCGAGCTAGTCCCGGCCCCGCGGGTAGCCGCTTGCCCCCGGCCGGCGGGCAGAGACTGCTGCTTCACCGCTGAGGCTAAAACTCCGACCGCGCACGGATACCTGCCCCCGGGTTAAGCTGCACGCGCTCGTTTGCACCGTCTCTGAAAGCTGTTGACGCAAAGCTTTATTTTTCGTAGATTCCCCCCCGTTTACCTAACTCTTGACAGAGGTCACGCTCATGAAAACGCAACGGATACTCCTGGGTTCACTGGCGGCTTTGCTGCTGTTCCTCGGCATCTCAGTGTTCGCTCAAGTGACTCGTCCCGTGCGAAATGGCTCGGTGTGGGAGGTGAACTTCATCCGGATAAAACCAGGGATGGGGTCAGCCTACATGAAATACCTCGCCACCGACTGGAAAAAGGAGCAGGAGGCCCTGAAGGCGGAAGGGCTAATCCTCTCCTACAAGGTCTTGGAGACGGAGGGTCACACGCCTGGCGATTGGAATCTGATGCTCATGACCGAGTTCAAGGATCTGGCCTCGCTGGAGGCCAACGAAGCCAAAGCAGATGCCGTGACTCAACGGGTCATCGGCAACGACGAGAAAATGATGCAAGGGTACAAAGAACGGGCCGAGATTCGCGAAGTCTTGGGCAGCAGACTGGCGCGGGAAATCATTCTGGAACCGCGACGCTAGCCGTCCTCGGTCCGGCCTCCGGCGATCTCCATCGGCTTGGGCCAAGTGCAATTCGACTTGTGCGCCTCCGAAATCCGCCGGGGCGGCTAGAAATAGTCGAGAAACGCGAATGGTTCCACCGCAACGTCGGGATAGAACAACTTACGGACCAGCGGGCCGTTCACCGATTCACGAGGCGGCTCAGTGCCCGGTCCACTGAAGGCGCCAGCCAGGCGGCGATCCCTGCCACCCATAGGGCCGCAATGATCCCGGTGAAAACGTCCATCGTGTAGTGCGCTCGCAAGACAATGACGGTCACGACCTCGAACACGCTGAGGGCGACTCCCAGCGCCGTCAGCCACGCGCGCCGCAAGCGGGCCAACTCAGTGGCTCCGAAAACGGCGACTGCCGTATGACCGGAGAAGAACAGATCTGTCGAGGTGCGGTACGTCACCAGCAGTGAGGGAAACCCCGGGTTGTGCCAGATCATTCCCTCGGGCGCCGGCAGGGATTCCAGGCCCTGGCAAATCTGGCGGAGTACCAGGAGTATTAGCAGGCCGAGAAACGGTCGAATCGTCGGACCGAACACGGCCCACAACAAGATGAACACGCCCAGCGCATCGATGCACGCCGAGCTGCCAACGAGCAGCGCATTCGCCCACGTCGGGTGACTCAGAAGAAACGCATTCGCGCCCGCCGTGAGCGCGAACAGGCCGTCGCGGATGCCGCTCGCCGGAAAAGCGCGCCGTGCCAGTAGCGCCTGCGTGACGAACCATACGACCAAGCCCAGGGCGATCAGCAGGAGTCGCAACAGGCGGGTCGGCCATTCGCGCGCCGGCGATGAGAATGCCGGCCCGGTACGACGATCCCCCGCGTCTGCGGAGCGGGACGGCTGGTGGGCGTTGGAAGGCTCGGCTGACATGGAAGTATTCACGCGCTCGAGGGCGAAGGGAACTCCAAGAGCTCGGAAGCGACGGCGTGTTCCGTCTGTCCGGCGTTCCGGGCAAGCATGGAGCGTTGGCCCCCTCGGTTGAGTTGCCGGCGCCGTCCACGAAATCAGTGTCGCACGCCATTCCGGGAGCGTCACTTATTGTACGACTGCGTCGGTAGTATGCTTCCCATCTAGATGAGGAAAAATTTGCGAGCCGCCGTGCCGCCAGCAGCCCAAAAAAAGACCCCTTGACTTTCGCTTTTTATTCGCCTATGCTCTCCCCGGTAGAGGAAACGGGAAGGCGGGCGAGGGGCCGACCCCATTGTCCATGTGACTCTCCCGGGTCGTCCTTCGCCCGTCCTGATTCGCTACGAAGAATTGGCCACCCCGCGACTCTGCCGCTCCCGCTTCCCCGCCCCAGGGGTCTACCGCATGGCTGACCGCACTGCCAAGATCGTGCACGTGGACGTGGACGCCTTTTTCGCGTCGGTTGAGCAGGTGCTCGACTCGCGCCTGCGCGGCCGGCCGGTGCTGGTGGGACGCGGCGTGGTGGCCTCGGCCAGCTACGAGGCCAAGGCGTGCGGGGTGCGCACGGCGATGAGCTTCCGCGAGGCGCGCCGGCTCTGCCCTGGGGCGGTTGTCGTTCCCGGACAGTACGAGCACTACGCCGACTACGCCGGCCGCATCGGGCGGCTGCTCGGCAACTTCACGCCCGCCGTCGAAGCCGCCGCGCTCGACGACTTCTACCTCGACTTCACCGGCACCGACCGGCTCTATCCGGATTTCGCCGGGACACTGCAGCGGATGCAGCAGCGCATTTTCACCGAGACCGGCCTGAGCGTCTCGGTAGGCGCCGCCACGTCGAAGCTGGTGGCCTCAGTGGCCTCGCGCCTGGACCGCCCTCGCGGCTTCCGGATCATTCTGCCGGGCGCCGAAGAGGAATTTCTTGCGCCGCTCGAGGTCAGCAAGCTCCACGGCATCGGGCACGTCCATGCAGCGATGCTCGCCGAGCGTGGCATCGAGACCATCGGACAGTTGCGCCAGGTGCCGCTCGCTGCGCTTGAGGCCACGTTCGGCGAAGCCGTCGGCCGGCAACTCTGGGAGCGCGCCCGCGGCCGCGACCCGCGCGCCGTCCTGGCGCCGCACGAGCCCAAGTCCATTTCGCGGGAGACCACCATCGAAGGCGGCACGATTGATCTGGAATTCCTCGCCGGCCTGATCGAGTACCTCGCCGAGCGCATTGGAAATACCCTGCGCGCCGCCGGCCGCCAGGCACGCAGCGTCGCGCTGCGGCTGCGCTACACCGATTTTTACTCGGTGAACCGCTCGGCGAAGCTCGCTCCGCCGACCAACGACGAAAAGGCGCTGCTCGCAGCGGCGCTGGAACTGTTTCGCGCGCTCTTCACCCGGCGCGTGGCGCTGCGCTTTGTGGGAGTGAGCGTCACGAACCTCGAGCCCGAGCAACGGCAGAACGAACTGTTCGACGCCCGGACCAACCGCCGCTGGTACTTGAATCGTGGCATGGATGCGGTGCGCGGCCGATTTGGCTGGAACGCGGTGTTCTACGGCAAGGGCTTGCAGTTGCGCGAGCACTATGCCACCAAGCCCAACGGGCTGGTGCTCTCGACGCCCTGCCTTTCGCGCTGATGGGTTGTAGCGCCAGCATCCTGCTGGCGAGTTTCGGTGTCGCTCTGGAAACCGCCGGTAAGACGCCAGCGCTGCCGGCGAGCGTTTCACTCCTTCCCATTCCCTACCACAGTCGCCCATTTCGGGTAGGCCCGGGGGCCTGCCCCTACAATCTGCCCGGAGGCAGAGGGCGCAGCGAGCAGCGCCCTCTACGAGTTTCGCTTTTCGATTTTCGAGCTGCAATGTTCGTCCACCTCCACTGCCACAGCCACTACTCGTTCCTGCGAGCGGTGCCGTCGCCCGCGGAACTGGCGGCTGCAGCCGCCGGGCACGCAATGCCGGCGGTGGCGCTGACCGACACTAACGGCCTCTATGCCGCTGTGCCGTTTTACCTGGCGGCGCGCAAGGCGGACGTGAAGCCCATCGTGGGCGCCGTGCTGGACATCGAGTTGCGAAACGCGGAAAGCGAAACTCGAAACTCGAACGCTGATGGGCGCACCGCCGACCGTGCGGAAAGCGCTCCGCTGGTACTGCTCGCGACGAATCACACCGGCTACAGCAATCTGTGTCGACTGGTGACCGAGCGGCAGCTCCGGGACCAGCCGGTCGGGCTGGAAGCATTGAACGCGCAGCGCGAGGGGATGATTGCGCTGTATGCGCCGGGCAATACGGCAAGAAGCGAAACTCGAAATTCGAAACTCGAAGCTCGCAGAGAAGATCGTAGGGGCGTATGGCCA
>JBASRK010000223.1:0-21870 GCA_049273775.1 Candidatus Acidiferrales bacterium | reverse complement strand
GTACACGGTGCAGGAGCTGCTGCAAGAACGCGAGATCACCTACCGAAACCTGCTGGCCGCTTATCTCCGCCTGCAGGAGGTAAACCGACAGAAGACCGTCTTCCTAGCATCGGCGGCGCACGAATTGAAGACGCCGCTGGCAGTGATCAAGGGCTACTACGACCTGCTGCTCTCCGGCTCGTTCGGTCGGCTCACCGAAAAGCAGCGCGACATCTTGCAGGAATCCAAGGACAGTTGCGAGCGGCTGGTGCGGCTGGTTTCGATGTTCCTGAATTACTCGGCGCTGGAAAGCGGCAAGCTGGTGCTGCACCTGCGCGAGAACGATCTGAGAGATTGCCTCAGCGAGCTCGCCAACCGGTGGCACGACGCCTTTCAGCACAAGCAGGTGCGCCTGGAGACGTCGTTCGACGGCAGCCTGCCGATCTTCAGGTTTGACTACCAGAAGGTGCAGCAGACCGTGGCCAACCTGCTCGACAACGCCCTGAAGCACACGCCGGCGGGCGGGAACGTCAGGCTCAGCGCCGAACCACACTTCTGGGAGCGGCGCGCCGCCGAGGCGATGCCCTCCACAGACCGGCGTCGCGAACGCGCGCACCTGTCAAACAGCGTCAAGGTCGAGGTGACTGACACCGGAACGGGCATCGCCGCCGAGCATCACCAGGAGATCTTCGAAGATTTCGTTCGTGTGGACCGCTCCTCCTCAGGCATGGGCCTGGGGCTGGCCATTGCCAAGCGGTTGGTGCAGGCGCACCGGGGAAAGATCTGGGTGGACAGCGAGCCGTGGCGCGGTTGTACGTTCAAGTTCTTGCTACCGACCGACAACCAGTAGACGGTAAATCTGACCGAAGGGTGGGAGTGCATGGCTGACAAAGAAAAGATCATGGTGGTGGATGACGAGCCGAGCATCCGCAAGTATCTCCAGACACTGCTCGAGATAGACGGTTACGAGGTGACCACGCTCGAGTCGGGCACGGAAGCGCTGGAGCAGCTCAGCGAGGGGGAGCGGCCGGATTTCATCATCCTGGACGTGCTGATGCCGGAGGTGAACGGGCTCGACACCCTCCGCCAGATGATGCAGATCGACCGCTCGCTGAACATTATCATGCTCTCCTGCTCGAACGAAGTGGGCACCGTGGTCGAGGCCATTCGCCTAGGCGCGCACGACTACCTGACCAAGCCTTTTGAGAAGAACGAGCTGGACGCGGCGGTACTGAAGTGCCGGCAGAAGAAACAATTGCGTGCGGAGAACAAGGCCCTGCGGGAATACTGCGACCAGCTCACCGAGGACCTCTCTTTCCTGGCCGCGAGCCCGCAAATGGTCCGCATCCGCCAGCAGATCCTGCAGATCGCGCCGGTGGACGTCCCGGTGTTCATCTATGGCGAAAGCGGGGTGGGCAAGGAAGTGGTGGCGCGCATGATCCACATGCGGTCACTGCGCCGAACTCAGCCGTTCATTAAGGTGAACTGCGCGGCTTTGCCTGGGGAGCTGCTCGAGTCGGAGCTCTTCGGCTACGAGCAGGGCGCTTTCACCGGCGCCGTCCGCTCCAAGCCCGGCAAGTTCGAGCTGGCCAACAAGGGCACGATTTTTCTTGACGAGATTGCGGAGATGAGCCCTCACTTGCAGGCCAAGCTGCTGCACGTGCTGCAAGATCACCAGTACTCGCGTCTCGGTGGGCGGCACTTGGTGGAGATTGACGTACGCGTGCTGGCGGCCACCAACGTGGACGTTCAGGAGGCCATGAAATCCGGCCGGCTCCGCGAAGACCTCTACTATCGCCTGAACGTGCTCTCCATTAACGTGCCCCCGCTGCGCGAGCGGACATCGGAGATTCCTCTGCTGTTCCGCCACTTCCTGAAGCAGTACAGCGAGAAGTTCCAGAAGGCGGCTCCGGATCCTTCCCAGCATCTGCTCGAGGCAGCCGCGCGCTACCCCTGGCCGGGCAATTTGCGCGAGCTGGAGAATTTCGTGAAACGCTACGTCATCCTCGAGGACGACGAGGGCAGCTTCCGCGAACTGCTCGAGATGGGCGCGACCCGCCAGCGCACTTCGCCCCGCGAGGAGCACACGTCTCCTCGCGAGCAGGGGTTGAAGGCGCTGGTCCGCCGCCTCAAGGATGAGGCTGAAATGGAAGCCATCGCTGACGCGCTGGAGAAGACGCGCTGGTGCCGCAAGGATGCGGCGCGCATGTTGGGCATCAGCTACAAAGCTCTGCTCTACAAGATGCGCCGGTTCAATCTGGATTCGGGACGAGCATCGCGCTCAGCACCTGCGGTGCCCGTGGTTCGCGAGGGGTAGCCGGCACCGGGGTGCAATCTATTGCCTACTCAGGGCACATCGGTTTCGATTCGGACTTCCCGCACTGGGAATTGCTGCGCTAGGATTAGGCCCTAACACGGTCGTCCCTGGCGATTGCAGCATCCATGCAGGCGTGGCCCTGTGCGAGGGCCAGAAATCGACCTATTGTGGTTTGTTCTAAGGGGGTTGGCGACGGACCGAGATTCCATGTCCGGCGGCAAAAGGCTCCCATCTAGACAGGTAGTTCCGCCATCGGGCCGGCTGTGGCACTCCCTTTGGAAGGGTGATTGCTGGTTTATAGCTAAGGGGATGGTGCGCCTCAAGTCCTACATGGAGGTTCAGGGGGCATGACGGAGCGACGTGCGGCTCGGCGGTATGACTTATCCCTACCTGTCATCATCCGTGTCCCCATCGACAAAGAAACCAGTGCTCGCAACGGCAAGACTCGCGATATCTCCACCCGCGGCGTTTATTTCACGATAGACCATGATCTCTTGGCCGGTGCCGAGCTGGACATCACGTTGACCCTTCCCGCCGAGATCACCCGCGGCACCGAAGTTTACGTTCGCGCCCAGGGCAAGGTGGTGCGGGTAGAGCGTCGGCCCGAAGGCGGCAGCGAGCGCGTCGGCGTCGCCGCGGTAATCGAGCGGTATGACATCATCCGCGGTGAGGCCGCCCCGGCTTAAAGCAGTCCGAGTCGCTCTCCCGGAGTCCCCCGAAAACACCCCCGAGCGATCTGCTCTTGCCAGCGGCAGCGGACTCGGCATACCATGCGGGCGATTCCCCTTTTCGAGGAGAGGCCGGATGAAAGTCGCGGAACTGATTAGCGGACGAAAGAACATCTACTCAATCACCGCGGAGACCACGGTGCATGACGCAGCCCGCTACCTGCGCGAGCGGCAGGTGCGCGCCGTAGGCGTGCTGGATGCGAGCGGCAAGCTGGTCGGCGTCATCTCCCAGAGCGACATCTCCGACAAGGTCGCGGCCGAGAACAAGTGCCCGGCCTGGATGCGCGTGTCCGAAATCATGACCACCGATCTGGTCACCGTCTCGCTGGAGATCTCGTTCGAGGACTGCCTTCGGCTGATGGAAAAGCACGGCATCTACCACCTGCTGGTGGTGGATGAAAAGGGAGCCTATCGCGGGATGCTCTCGGTGTCTGACCTGCTCCAGTTGATTGCTTCAGACCAGAAGGCTCGTGCAGACATGCTCGAGGCTTTTATTTTTCCGCAACGCTAGCTGTTTTGTGGAACTCACCCACGCCGCGCTAGAGACGCAGTAGACGTTTGAGCAGAACGTGCAGGTGCGCCCGGGCTTCGACGCCCATCGCGGTGAACTCCACGCCCATGCCTTTCCCCGGCTGCGAGTTCCGCACCACGGCGCGCGCGCGCACCTCGCCTTTCGGCACCTCGAAAAATAGTTTTATGGTTTCACCGACCGCCGGCGGGTCCGGCGTCAGGATGAACAGGCCGCCAAGGCCGAGCGTGCTGACGCGGGAGACCACCCGCTCGCTAGTCGATTGCCAGGCGACCAGCATTCCCTTGGGCAGCCCCACCCGTGGGTAACGCCGACTCTTTGCGGCCGTGGCCATGTTCGAATTTGTACGACGAGCCTAGGCCCTGGCGCGAGCACTAGGAAGCTCCCTTTGTCGTAAGCCACAACTCAGAAAAGGCCCTGCGCTAGCCTCGCGAGCAGGCTTGAACTCACCGCTCGCCGAAGCGCCAAGACAGAAAGCGGTTGTGGTAAAGGTCCTTCCATCGTGTGAAATCTTTTTCCTCTCTTCTGCTGGGCATCGCGGCCGGACATAGGGCAGCTAGGAGTCTTAGCGCCCCACGAGAATGCACATAACTGGTTGAAACTGCATTGATTAATATGAATCCGCTGCGGGGGCGCTCTCCCCTCGCGGCACGGGGCAGAGCGACAAGCTTTGGTGCCCGGAGTGCTCCAAAGGCGGAAAACAGGGCGGGCCGTTGGGGGGAAGATGGGTGCAAACACCACGGCGAACAATTTCTCGGCAGGGCGTTCCAACGGCCTGCCGCCTGAGTCCGTGATTTTTGGCTGCTCTCCGGCGATGCGGTCGGTGCGGCAAAAGACCGAAAAGGTCTGGGCCACTAATGTTCCCCTGCTGATCCAGGGAGAGAACGGCACGGGCAAGGAAGTCCTGGCAGGGTTGATTCATGCGCGCTCCCCTTGGAGCTCCGGACCTTTCGTCAAGGTCAACTGTGCCGCCATTCCCGGGACACTCCTCGAAAGCGAACTTTTCGGCTATCAGAAAGGAGCATTCACCGGCGCCTACTCCTCCAAACCCGGACGCGTGGAGATGGCACATCGCGGCACATTGTTTCTCAACGAGATTGCGGAGCTCGACCCGAGCTTGCAGGCCAAGCTACTGCAATTGCTTCAGGACGGGCACTTCTGCCGTATCGGCGATCAGGAGGACAAGCGCGTCGAGTGTCGCGTGATCTGCGCCACGAATCGCCAACTGGAGCGGGAGATCGAAGCCGGAAGCTTCCGGGCGGACCTCTTCTACCGCATCAACGTGATCAACATTTACATGCCGCCGCTGCGTGAGCGCCGAGAAGATATCGCGCTGCTTGCCGACTACTTGCTCTCGCACTTTAACAACGCCTTCCAGCGGAACGCCCCTCCTTTATCGAAGGAGATGATCGAATTGCTCGAGCAACGGAGCTGGCCCGGCAACATCCGCGAGCTGGCGAACTGGATGGCCCGCTATGTCATCCTGGGAGCTGAAGAAGCCCTGTGCGCCGAGCCGTTCGAGAGAAGCTCGGCCCCACTCGTTGTGGACATCCCCAAGGACGGCACGATACCGCTGAAGCACATCGCCAAGCAGGCCACCCGCGAGGTGGAACGAAATCTCATTATGAAAGTCTTGCAGGACAACCACTGGAACCGGCGCAAGGCTGCGCAGATCCTGAGCATCAGCTATCGAGCGCTCTTCTACAAAATCCGCCAGGCAGGTTTGGCGCCGAGGAGGGCACGGCACAGAACGGCCACCGCTAATCCCCATCCTGAGCAGCCGCCCCCTACCAGCGACTGAGATTCCCAGGTCAGCCCAAAATGACACCGCGGGTCGCTCGCCCTGAAGAGCTAGAGGCTAGCCGTCGAGTACCATCCCATTGGTGCGGAGCGCCTTCTCCGGGTTGCACGGGGCGGGACTTGCGCTTGCTTGGCACGCTTTGGATAACTCGCCCGAACCAACCCCAGGAGGCTTGGAAACGCAGCGAGCAGAAAGCTTGGGCGTGGATTTCCTTCAGGCGAGAGTAAGGGGACGTCTAGGAAATGGACCTTGCGCAAGCTGACCGTCTAGAAAGTCAACCAAAGGCACAAATCTTCCGAGCCTCAACAACTCACGGATTCGTCCCTCCATCCGACCCAGGTTGAAATAATGGCGGAACAATGAACTCCACCTTCCCAACATGCGTGGCTGTTTTGGATCCAGCTCCCAAGGATGGAAGTAGACGACAAGAGGTTGTCGGTCGCGCTGCCGAACCCGGCGCACGGCCCAGCGGGTGTACCACATGGGCAGTATGCGCAAGTATCCGCCGCCTCCCGCGGGCAGATTGTGTCCTAGCACCCGAACGGTCAGCGGTGGAATTTCAAAGAGTGTTCGCCCGTCGCGGCAAACCCACTGAAACGGAAAACGCGGTGCTGCCGGAACGCCGTACAGGTCGTGCCGAACCGGGAACACACTTGAGTCATAAATGAAACCTTCCTCTGCCAGGACCTCCAGTGCCCACAGCGAGTTCTGCACGATCGAGAATGTGGGAGCGCGGTATCCAACAACCTTGCGTCCCGCCGCATCTTCGATGGTAGATTTCGCACGCCGGGTATCCTCCCGAAATTCGCTCGGCGTCATCCGCCAGACACAACGGTGGCGATAGCTGTGACAACCCACTTCGTGGCCCGCGTGGACAATTTCCCGTACGATTCCGGGGTCCCGCTCGGCGATCCAGCCCAGAACAAAGAACGTTCCCCGGACCTTCATGCTTTCTAGAAGCTCGAGTGTGCGGCGGGTGTTGTTTGCCACCCGGCTGGGAAAGCTTGACCACATCTCTGGTGTAATCCGGTCAGCAAAAGCCTCCACGTGATAGTAATCCTCTACGTCGATGCTGAGACCGTCGGCAGAAGCGGAGGACAGGGCTTGCTGAGCATGGAAACGCTTGCCAGTTTCGAGGGGGGCAAACACGTTATATCCCTATTGTGCGTGACGCATCTGCCGAAAACATTTTCCCCAATCCAGGGCAGCATGCTTGGTCCGGCCGTCAGAGCATTGGCGTGACCAGAGTCGCAAAGCCCAGCCCAGCGTGTCGGCCACATTGGGCAGCTCGGGCAGTCTGCGACGCGCTATCTACACCAGAGAGAGCGCCACGTCAACGCTGCCGCCATGTTCCAACATCAGGTGAGCCAGGTCGTTAGCCGCCAGTGGATACTGGGGGTCAACCTCCAACGCCTTAACCCTCCGGAGAAGCCGGTTGGGCGCTAGTCACCTGCTCGGAATTCTTGATCGCCTGAAATCACCTTTGCGCGGGACTACATCCGCCAACGCCCGATTGGCTTCGACTATGTCGGGGCGCAGGCGCACAGCCTCACGCCACTCGCTTTCGGCACGCCCGAGATTGCCCATCTGGCCGAAGGCGACTCCCAGATGGTAGTGCACGGTCGCATTTGCGGGATCAACTTTAAGGACCTTTTCGAACGTCGGAATGGCCTCGTTGGGCTTTCCCACGCGGTTGAAGATCTGTCCCCGATACGCGAGTCCGTCCATATCGTTCGGATTATCCTTCAGGTTCTCTTCGTTCAGCTTCGTGGCCTCATTCAGCCGGTCGTGCAAGATGAGGAGCTGCACGTAGTTCTTCTTCACCCGCACGTCATTCGAATGCTCCAGGTAAAGTGACGCATACTCGGCCAGCGCCTTGTCCAGGTCACCCAAATTAAAATACAAGTCGCCCAGCATGCGATAGCCTTCGGGGTTATCGCGCAGCTCCTTCTTGGCCTCCGCGAGAATGTTCTCGGCCTGAGCCATTTGCCCCTGCGTCACATAGAGAAGCGCCAGCGCTGCGCGCGGCATAGGCTTATCCGGCTCCACTAGGATGGCCCGGCGTAATACCTGTTCGGCATCCGACCAGCGGCGCTGCTGCTGGTAGAAGTTCCCCAGCCCCAGCAGCGCGGCAACGGACTCGGGATCTAGTTGAATTGCCCTCTTGTAGTTTTGTTCCGCCGCCGCATCTTGCTTAGCGCGAGTTTGCAAAAGAGCCAGATTCAGGCATAGTTGCGGGCGGTCAGGAGCGAGCCCGACAGCCAAACGCATCTCCTTCAGGGACACCGCAAGATCCTCCAGCCCCGCGTAAGAATTGGCTAGCAGGACATGCGCTTCCACATTCTGGGGTTCCTTCTGGAGAACCAATTCTGCGCGCTCCCGGGCCTGCTTGAACTGGCGTGCGGCCAGCATCAAGTTGCCGAGGTCAATCTGAGCTTTCAGATGATCCGGCTGGAGTTCTACCGTGCGCATCAGCTGTTGGTGGGCCACGTTCCACGCCGCCATCTTCACGTAGCACTGCGCTAGTTGATAGTGTGCCTCGGCATACCTCGGTTCCATCCGGATGACGTTCGAATACTGAATGGCTGCCTCATTGTACTTTTGCTCTTGGAAGAAGTGCGCGGCGCTCTCTAGGTATTTCTGCTCTTGCACGCGCGGGTTTTGCGAGCAGGCAGCCAGTAAGCTTGCAACAGCTAGCAGCGCCAAGCAAGGCGAGTTGCGCATTTTGCCTTGACCCGTGGAGAGGTTTTCTTTCACAACAGACACACGGGCTCCTTATAGGCAATGGTTTGCAATTCGGCAACCACGTGAGGCGGCTGACTCAAAGGCCCTGGTTGACCTATAAGTCTTTTTACAACAACAGGATGGGGGTCCAGATCCTGGGGACTTTATTCGCAAGAAGGGCCAGAGACGCAAGCGTTTTAGCAGCCTAGTTCCGTGGAACGGAAAAGCTCTACACTACTCCGGTGGTCATAAAGCAGCAGTAGGCAGGGTGGGAGGGGAAGCTTTAGGTGCGGAGGCGCCAGCGAATTAGACCTGCGACCACGAGAAGACCAATGCCAAACAGCGCCATGGTTTCCGCGTCGGCGGACGACGAGCGGCCGTAGTGCTGAGTAATCGGAGACGCTTGCACGGTGTGCGCAACGCTACTAGCGTAAGCCATCCCGGCGAACACCGTCACGGCAACCGCTATCCACAGTGTGCGCTTGAACCCTTTCCAGTTCATCCGAGTGTTTTTCCCCCGTTCCAGGACCAGTTCTCCGAGTCCCCGATGCTCTGGTTCACCCACTGTTCAGCTAGCAATCTATTGGCCGAAGCACTGACCATGCACTGCTGATCTCTGCGTCTACGATAACCCCCAGAAACAACAGAGGTTGCTCCGATGTCAAACCTGGGGAACGGACGCTGCTGAGACCAAATCGGTGAGAAAAGCGCAATGTATTTCCCAATAAATGACGAAGGATAGCCAAGGAGGCGCGGCCAGACACCAGCAAGAAGGGTGAGACGCGAATTATAGGGGTCGCCTTGCACGCTCGACAACAAACGATTGCTGTTGGATCTCGACACGGGGGAGGCGGTCCTGCTGGCCTTCCCGTGATCGGGTCGGGGAGCGCATTCCGTTCGCCCGATGATGCGGACGCGCTCGTTACTACCCGCGGTGCCCGAGATTGTCTTCTTCACCCGTCGCATCGCCGCGTCCTTGAAGGTGCAAGCGTCATCGCAAAGGTCCCTCTTGTACTCCCGAAACACACGAGGCGTGAATCAGATCTCGCCGATCGACGCCTGTTTGAGAAGTTCGGAAAATCCGAGCGATTCAGGAAACTGGCTGGAATCTCACTCAAGTCTGCGGAACCACATCTCCAGCGAAGGGAAACTCTTCATTAAATCCAAAACCAGGAATCGCACTCCCAATGTTGCCAGAATGATCATCTCCGGATCCATTAAGTGCCGGTAGCGAATCTCTGGATGCGTAATGTAAGACAGCAACGGGTAGAACATTAGAACCAGCAAGTACGGAACCGCTGCCTCGCGAGCGTTCCGAAGAGCTTGCCGGAGACCAATCAGCATCGCGACGGTCAAGCCGACAACCATGTAAACATTCCCGGGGTCGTGGAACTCCATCACCAGATTCTCCGGGTCAAGATTCCAGAACCCGGTCCACATGTAAACAAATCTTCGCAAGGACGTTACAAAAAACAGTCCGGGATGTTGGGCGAGAAAGCCGAGCGCCTCGCGGCGCTTTTCCTGCATATAGGGAATTTCTCCGAGCCGCGCGAATTCGGCCTGTTCTTCCGCATTTGTGGAAGGATGAGCTGTGGTATCGAACCAGCTTTTGGTGTGGCCGTCGTTGCCAACCCAAACCTCGAGCCAGAAATTGTCGCGCAGAGGGATGAGCCTGTGGAACGTGCGATAGTTGCGCACCTGCCATGGTAGAAGGACGATAACAAGCCCAAACGCCGCGAGCCCGGCGGCCTTGAGCCATCTTTGCCGATTTCGCCACAAGGGATAAAGCGCCCAGCCGGTGAGGAAAGGCAAAAGGGAGAGGATCGATGCATTCGTCAGCGCTGAGAAGCCCCACAGCATGCCGAAGCCAAGCCAGGCCCATCTGCCAGGCTGCCCCTTCAGCTTGAGCGTCCATAGGAAAAGAATCGCGAGCAGCAGGACGCTTAGGCACGTTTCCCAAACGAAGGCGCTCGCAATGTAGATGGAGTAAGGCCACAAGGCCCACGTCCAGCACGCTGCGACAGCCACGCTCCGGCCAAAGCCGCGCCGGGCAATGATGAACACGGGGATGCAAACGAGCGCTGAAAATAGAGAGTTGAAACCTAGGATCACGAACGCCGAGGTCCTGCTGTAAATGCCGAATAGCTTAAAGACTCCCGCGAGCAAGCAGGGATATACGGGCGTCATCCAGGCTGTCGGCCCGGTTTCGACGAACATAGGATTACCATAGCCATGTCCTGCTGCGATGGAGCGCGCAATCCGTCCAGTTTCAAAGCCGAACAACAAGTGGTTTTCGAAGTCGTTCCAGGTGTTCCTGTAGAGGAAGCCAATGGCGACAAGCCGCAAGACCAACGCTACGAGTGTAATCGCTGGCAGCGCTTGCCAAACGCGACTTTTCTCCGGCATCTGCTCCATGGTTCTCGGAGTCCGCGGGTGACCTCTCATTCATGGTTGATTTCCGGCCGGCGCCGACGCCTGCGTTTCTGCTGGCCTACCCAATCGTGAATCCGGGACGAAAGCACGTCGAGCGGCAGTGCTCCTCCAGTGAGCACTTCATCGTGGAACGCGCGTAGATCGAACTTGTCTCCCAACTGATCCTTTGCGTACTGCCGCAGCTTCAGGATCTCCAGCTGTCCGATCTTGTAGCCAAGAGCCTGAGCCGGCCACGCCATGTAGCGATCGGTTTCGCTCTGTACTGAGGGTTCGTCAATCGCCGAGTGCTCGTGGAAGAAATCCACCACCTGCTGCCGCGTCCAATGCTTGTAGTGAAAGCCGGTGTCCACCACCAACCGGATCGCCCGCAGCATGTCGTCCTGCAGATGCCCGTAATAGCTGTACGGATCCTGAAAGAAACCCGCCTCTTTGCCCAGCCGCTCCGAATACAACCCCCATCCCTCGGTGAAGGCGGTGTAGTACTCGTGCTGGCGGAAGGGCGGCAGTTCGGGCAACTCCTGCGCGATTGCGATCTGCATGTGGTGTCCCGGCACGCCTTCATGATAGGCCGTCGTCTCGACGTCAAGCAGGCTGCGCTTGGCGAAATCGCCGGTGTTGACCATGACGTGCCCCGGACGCGAACCGTCAGGCGTGCCACCCACATACGATGCGCCCGAGGCTTCTTTCTCGCGATACTGTTCCACGGCCATCACTTCGAGCTTCGCCTTCGGCATCCGCCCGAACATCTGCGGCAACCGGGCGTACATCTGGCCGATGTACTTGCGGTAGAGATCGAGAATCTCCTCGCGCGAGTGAGCATGCAGTTTGGGATCTTTCTCAATGGCGGCGTTCAAACTCTTCAGATCCTTGTATCCCAGCTGATTCGCGACCTGCAGCATACGAGTTTCAATTTCCTTCACCTGTGCCAGCCCAATCTGGTGAATTTCTTCCGGCATCAGGTCGGTCGTGGTGCTCTCTTTTACGCGAAACGCGTAGCGCTCGGCACCATCGGGCAGCGCCCAAACGCCCGGTTCAGTGCGGCCTTTCGGGGCATATTCGTCCCGAACGAATTTCGTGAAGGTGACATAGGCCGGGATCACGGAATCCTTGATCGCAACCAGTCCCGCTTCGCGCAGACGCTTGCGATCGGCCTGCGGAACGGAGTCGGGGAACTTATCAAACGGATGCGCGAACGGTGATTGCTCCGGCGTCGTGGTCGCGATCTTGTTGGATTGCGTGACAACCTTCTCCAACAGGATGCGCGGCGGCATCAGACCATCCGCCATTCCCTTTCGCATCTGCACAACGGTCTGGTCAAAGAGCCGAGGCAGTTGCTTCAAACGTGCGATGTAATCCTCGTAGTCCTTCACGCTCTCGAACGAGAGGACGCTAACCAGTTGTGGAGCGTCAATGTGAATGCCACTGGATTGGTTGACCGGCATTTCCCATGATTTGAAGCGCGCGCCTTCCAGGTTCATCTTGAGGTCCCGAACCATTAGTTGCTTGTTGAGTACTTCCTGCTCGGGGAGACCGGTGCTGTCGATCGCTTCGAAGCGAGTCAGGAAGTGCTGCGTCTCTTCCAGATCCTCATCAATGGCTTTCTGGGAGAAGTCGTCCAGCTGATCGTTGTAACGCTTGTCGCCCAAGATAGAAGCATAGATCGGGCTGTGTTTCATGGTGTATTCCCACTGCTCGTGCAGCAGGTCGTTGAGCGCTTTGCGCCGGGATTCGGGGTCGGCGGACGAATTGGCAGCCGCCAAGCTGGCTGGAAGGAGCGTCGCAACCGCAAGCAGGCGGATCAGAAATCGCATGGGAACTCCGCTAGATGGCTCTCGTTGAGCTCGGACAGACGAACCCCAGAAGGTCTGTGCTGTTAGACGAGTACGCAGGTTGATGGTAACCGAGATTCCCTTTTTGACTTCGAAAACGGCAAGCAGTATACGCCCAAATCGCCTGCTCCGACGTTGTTGAGAGGATTTGCATGCGGAGCGCCCCCACCGGCCTGCGATCCGCGCCGGCACAGCCCGAAATTGCCCCAGATTCCCTCCCACTTTCGGCTGAGTTGCGAGCATCGACGAGGATAAGGTCAGCATTTCTCCCAAACTTCTGGATTCCCGCGACCTTGAAGGCCATTCGGTAATCTTCAAGAGTGTCCAGGTCAAACCGAATATCCCCCGAAAATGATTCTCTCCAGCCAAGAAAATAGAAATCCACAATATTCTTCGACTCAAAATCCAGAAGCTTGAATCGTCTGACCAGTTCTTCTGCAGCAGTGTCTCCACCGTTATCCTTGTCGATCACCGGGAAAAGGCCGACGGGCATTAAAAAGCCGCTTTCGCCCAACTCGGACGCCAATTCCTTCACTTGGAGATGGAGGCGGTGCTTAAATTCTGATAGCGGACCAGGACGGAATGCGCTGGGAAAAACGCCCACCATATTAGAGGTGCTTCTATCTCAGTTGGTCAGCACCTGTCAAAGGAAATCGCCAGCCAGGAACGCAGGAGTCTCTCATTCCGCGTGTCGGGGTCTAGAGTTTTGAAATTGTCCCTGCGTTGTAAAAATACTGGTGGTGGATCCTCTGTGTTCTGCCGCAGTTCAGTGCCAGCGGCTTGCGCCAAACAAACTCTGGGGGGAGGGCAGTTTTGGATCGCGTTGCCGGCGCGTGCCCTCCAGCATCGCAACCGTAGTGGTCGACCGGGCGGCAGCCACAATATATGGGCAGGGGAGGGCAGTTTCAAAACGCTCCCTTGTGACACGGCTTCCCCAAACCACCTGCTGTGATGTGGGTAGCGGGGCTCCAAGACCGCACATTCACAGAGCCATATCCGATGGCCTTTTCCCCTCCGAAACCTCCGTCATTGCTGGTCCCAATTTTCTTCTGATACGTAGCAGTTGATCTTGACGTCAAAGTGCTCGCTGGCTAGAAGCTGACCTCCTTCTATCCAAACGCACACTTGTGCTCAATGCCAGCCTTTCTCACCACAGGACTTTGGTTTTTTCAGCCTCATTTCCCGTTCGACGCGCGTACGTTATCACGTCGTCCGGCGCGGCATGAGGTAAACCGTCCCCTTCCGAGCCTGGCAGGAGGAATTCGTCCTGCAGCAAGCGGGGCTCGTCAGACGGCAAGAACGAGCCGTCGGAACCCCGCGATTTCGTTGGAACCTGCTCTGGCGGCAAATTCGTTGTGTCGAGGGCAGGAAAAGCTTACGATGCGCGAGTCAGAGGTCCAAATCAGAAATCCCGACTCATGCTAGCAGAGAGGCGCTGGGAGGTGCCAGTGTCCGCTAGCGTCCCGGGGGCGCCCGTGCTGTTTCGGGACCGGCGTCACGATGACTAGAAGTTGACACGGCTGCGCAAAGTACCGAGGAAAACGTTGACCGGCGCGAAAGCTCGGCCATATGATTCGCAGTATGGAGCCGCCGGAGAGTTTGTTACCACCATCAAACAGCGACTTCCGAAGAAACAACCGCCTGCAAACGGAGCGCATTTGCCAAAAGTCATACTGCTGAACCCCTCGATGTCTACCCTGGGATACAGCGTCATCACGCCGCGCTGGCTCTTCGTGATCGCAGAAGCAACTCCGAGAGATGTAGTGGGCGATCCGGTGATCGTGGACGAAGCCATCGCGCCCTTCGATCCGGCGATCGTGAAACCGGGAGACATCGTCGGCATCGGGATCAGCACCGGAAATTGCCTGCCCGGCTACCGGGCCCTGCGGGAAGCGAAAGGGCGGGGCGCGGTGGTGATCATGGGAGGCATCCACGCCACAATTTTCCCGGAAGAGCCGCTGGAGATGGGGGCGGACTCGGTGGTGACGGGGAACGGCGACGTGGTCTGGCCGCAGGTGATTCAGGATGCGTTGGGCGGCCGCCTGCAGAAGCGGTACGTCGGCGGGCGCGTGCCCGGCGAGGGCTTGCTGAAGGCTCGATGGGATCTGCTCGATCCGAAGCAGTACATGTTCGCGACGGTGCAGACGGTGGCCGGATGCCCGGAGAACTGCAGCTTCTGTTCGGTGTGGGTGACCGACGGACGGCAGCCGCGCCAGCGATTGACCGCCAAGATCATCGAAGAGGCGAACGAACTCTACGACCGGGGGTTCCGGTACATCATTTTCGCCGACGACAATTTCAATCCCGCGACGCTGGGGCGGATCGCACGCGAGCCGAGCCCGCAAAAGAGAAAAGAACTCGAGCGCGTCCGGGAAGAGCGCCTGCGCTTCTTCGAGGAGTACGACCGGTCGGTGCCGAAGAACCTTTTCGCGTTCACGCAAATGACCGTCGAGGCCACCAGCGACCCCGAATACCTTTCGGCCATGTACGAGAAGATGCGCATCCGCGCGGCGCTGGTCGGGGTCGAGTCTTTTTCGGAAGAGAGCCTGCGGAGCGCCAACAAGCTGTGGAATCCGACCGGGCAGAAGATGGTCGAGGCCATCCAGACGATCCAGGACGCGGGCATTCTGGTGTTGAGCTCGATCATCTGCGGCCTGGAGCCCGATACGGTGGAGACGATCCGCACCATGCGCAAGTTTGCGCTGGAGTCGGGCACGGTCCTGGCGCAGTTCACCTTTTATCATCCGTATCCCGGGACCAAAGACTTCTACGAAATGGTCACCGACATCGAGAACCGCGCTACGCCGGGCGCCGCGCTGAAGCACCAGACGCAGATTCCGGAGGAGCGATTCTGGCTGAAGCCGGCCAATGAAGTCGACCTTATCGTTCATCCCAAGATGACCCGGCAGGAGTTGCTGGACGAGAACAAGAAGTGCTGGGACGTGTTTTACTCGGTGAGAGAAGTGCTCAAACGCGTGAACAGGGGGCGGCCGAAGAATTGGCCCCTGGGCGGCAAGCTCACCTACCTGCTGTTCTGCATGGCGTTTCGAAGGATTTACGGCGGGCAGGGGATGGCCGCCGACGGCGTGCGCAGGCGGCGCCTGGGCAGTGTGACGCGAGCCATCACCAAAATCGGCATCGCCACCCATAACCACTTCTACCGCAAAGAACTGGGCGGCCGCGTGGGTCACCAGTGGGCGGGAACGGAGCGCCCCGCCGAGGCGCTGAGCGCGCGGGCAGAAGCGGGGCAGAATTGATAGCCACCTCCGGCAGGCGCGTTCGCCGCCGGAAGAGTAAACCCTGCTGGTTTGACGCTCCCCGGGCTGTTTGCTGGACGTGGTCGGCGGGCTCTACGCCGGAGCGCCCTTCCACTCCGCGTACAGCTTGGTGATTGCCGCGCCAATGGTAAAGCCCCAGGCGAAGATCGGAAAATTCTTGAATTTGTCCGGCACAACGTACCGGTGCGCCGCCTCTTCCACCGGCACGCCCGCCTTGTAGAATTTCTCCGCTTGCCCGGCAATATCGTCAAACACCTCCCGGAGGGTCGCGACGCCCTCCTGCCCGCAAAGCTGGCCGTGGCCGGGCACGAAGAGCGTCTCCTTGTCAAACGATGCAAATTTTTTCAGCGTTGCGCGCCATCCCGAAATCGTCGCCTTCTCGTCGAAACAGACGGGGTACCAGCTACTGAACAGCAGGTCACCAGTGAAGACGATGTTCTGTTCAGGGACGCGAACGATGATGTCGGTACCCGAATGCCCCGGGTGGGATTCGAAAACGGCTTTCAGCCCGCCGAGGTCCACGGTCATGGGCAGCTTCGCCGGGTCCAATGGATGGTTCGGCAGCGCCAAGACCGAGGCGTTGGTAACATCAAAGACCAGCCCGATCACGTTCAAGTCGCTCTGCGCATGCTGCCGTTCGGTGTCGGACCTGGCGTCGCGCACGCGCTTCTCAAGCGGCGCGAGGACGGCGGCTTTGTCCGCCCCCTGCAGCGGAGAATAGTTCGAGGCGATCCGGGCTGCCGTGGTTGCGTGTCCCCAGATCGGCACGTTGTTGCCACCGTAGAACGTATTTCCCATCGAATGGTCGAAGTGATAATGCGTGTCGAGCGCCCCTCGAACCGGCACTCGGCTGACCATCCGCAGGGCGTCCATCTGGAAGGAGGCACCCGCGGGGCCGGCGAAGCCTTCCATGAGCAGCGCAGCGTCCTTTCCGATTAGAAAACCGCCGTTGCACAACGTCGTGAAGCCCTTCGACGTATCGGAAATCGTCGCGTACGCGCCCTCGCCGATTTTGCGAACCGATGCAAAGCCTTTATCCACGATCGGTGTCTCGGCCACGCGCAACTCCGCGGCCATTGATTCGGCCAGTGCCGGCAGTGGAATCCATCGCGCGACAGCATAAGCGGCGCCAAAGCACGATGTGGATGCCAGAAAATCCCGGCGGGAAAACGGCTTGGTCAGATCCATCATGAGTCCTCCGTGTGGTTAGATTGTTGAAGTGAGGTCACTCCCGCTTCAGCTTTGGAAATAACGCGTCGGCGGTCCAAAAGGAGGCTGTGGCACTTCTGCGACATTTCTTGTCACAATAGCGAAAGAAAATAAGCGAAGCAAGTGCTATTGATCGGGAACGGAAAACCACGGCGGAGGCAGAAATGCTAGCTTCTGGGAAAATAGTCGGCTTCGTCCTCACGAAAGACTACGACAAAGCGAGAGCTTTTTTCGAGGGCGCATTAGGGTTTCAATTCGTGAGCGTTGATCAGTACGCGTTGGTAATGAACGCCGGTGGAACCATGATTCGAATTGCGAAAGCCCAGGATTTCACTCCAGCCCGGAGCACAGTCCTCGGCTGGGAAGTTCAAAATATCGAGGCGATTGTCACCTGGCTCAAGAACCGAGGGGTCACATTTGAAAAATACCCCTTCGTTCAAGATCGCGAGCTGGGGATCTGGACGACGCCCACAGGTGACAAGGTCGCGTGGTTCAAAGATCCAGACGGCAATGTTTTGAGCGTCTCACAGCACCATCGACCACCTTCACCGTAATCCTCATTGGCCAAGACTCTTTTCAGGTCCCAGGCCAATTGGCCATTGCCACCGATCAACAGGACCCCAAGGTCAATCTCCCTCGGCCGGCAGCCCGACATCTTCTGTGCGCAATGGGGTTCGTGAGTTCTGGTTGTATGGCCTGAGCGGCGCGGTGTGTGGGGTCAATGGATGAACCTCAGAACGGCTCAGTTGCGCGGCTATTTGGCCAAGTGCCTGTTTGAGAGTACGTTGCTGTCGCGCCCGCAGACTCTGACGCTGCGCCTTCACTTCCTTGCGGCGGGCGAGGGCTTGAAGGAACGCGCTCCACATTTCCCAGCGGCCGGCAAGCGGGCTGCCTATTAGCTTTAGCATGAGAAAGAAGGCGTGTTTTCCAATCTGTGGCCGAGTATCGAGATGCAGCCAGTGCGCCAGCAGGCGGTTGCGTTCATAGCTGGCTCTAACCTGGCGCCGTGAAAAACGCGATCCGATAGTGGAAGAAAACTGGTGCCAGATCCGGCTGCGCGGCTCGTAGCGTATCTGGAAGCCTTGCTTCCATGCCCGCAAGGAAAGCTCGACATCTTCCCAACCAAACGGGGCAAACAGCTCGTCAAAGCCGCCGAGAGCGAGGAACTTTTGTCGGTCGAACAGTGATGATCCCCCACCTGCATATAGGGTCAGAAACGGCGCATCTGCGAACGGCTCGGGTGCGGGGACAAAATAACGTCCGTGAATGCCGAGGAATCCGTGGCGCAGTTGGCCCCACTGCCCACCGCCGCGGAGCTGGCCGGTGTCGTAGTCATAGGCCTCGCTGGTCACTGCGAACACCTCAGGCTCCGCAAAATGATCGATCAGTGGCGGCAACGTGGACGCATCAAGCGCGACGTCGTTATTCAGCAGGTAGACCAAATTCCAACGCGCCGCGCGAATGCCGCGATTTGCCGTCGGGGCAAAGCCCAAGTTGTGAGCAGATGATTCGCATCGCAGTTGAGGAGAATTCCTGGCCAGCCAGTCCAATGTGTCGTCGCTGCTGGCGTCGTCAGCAAGCAGAATCTCCGCGGGCCGGTGGCAAGTATCTTCAAATGCGGCAACGGCGGCGACAACGCCGGGCAGGAATTTTTCGAGGAGCGCGCGACCATTCCAGGTAGGAATCACCACACTCAGACCATCCCGGGTATTCGCGCCAGAGTTCATGAGGATTCCTTCTCCGGGCGTTCTGCACAGACTTGCAAGGACGAGCTGCCGCCCAGCCTGGTGCTAATCCATTCCCAGGGATGCAGAAATGGTTTCAGCAGATGATAGCGCAAACGCCCTGGGTCAGCTCCGTAGCGACGAATCAAGTTAGACTCGCTTCTGTGCTACCGCCAAGTGGTCCAGATGAGCAACCAGTCGGAACGCATCGTCGCGCAACACAAAATCAGAATACGCCTTGCGCGTTCCAGGGTGCAGGTAATGATCCACATCGCGGGCCAGAAGATAGCCGCCCGGCACCAGGCGGATTGTATCGCTTTGCCGACCGATTCTTCACAACTTGCCTACCCAGTTTGACCAGTATTAGCCCAGTGTGCCTCCACGCGGTAAAATGAACAGAACCCCTTTCCGCAACTCAGCGTCTGGGCACTGCACAGCCCTTTCGCCCCTGTTTCCATGGTGATCTCGCGCCAGGATGTCCCCTGTGCGCGCAGGGCCTACCTGACGAGAGACGGGCGAGCGATGAAAAGCTGGGAATGACAAAACCAAAGGCTAACCCAAGAAGTCGAAAGCCCCACGTACAAAACCGGTACATGGGGCACCCGAACGGAGAGATCCTTCGCCCGCCCCAGCGGGCTCAGGATGATAAGCGACATGCAACGTCATTCTGAGAGAGTTCGCCACGGCGGACGACCAAAGAATCCCTCTCCGGGTGGCGGAGAGCCGCCGCACTCCAAGGCTAGTTGCGGAGGGGCTTCCCGGTTCTCAGGGTGTGGGCGATGCGCTCCTGGGTCTTGCGCTCGCCGCAGAGGCTGACGAAAGCTTCGCGCTCGAGGTCCAGGATGTACTGCTCGCTGACCAGTTGCGGCGCCGAAAGCGCGCCGCCCGCCAGCACGTTGGCGAGCTTGCGGCCGACCACGGCGTCGTACTCACTGACGTACTCCCCGCGGAGGAGCATGTGGATGGCCAGCTTGGCTCCGGCCAGAAACTGCTCGCCCAAGACGCGAATCTGAGTGTTCGCGGCACCTTCGGCGGGGCTTGCGGCCAGCGGCCGGTAGCCGGAGCGCACCAGAGCGAGGGCAGTTTGTTTCGCGTCAGCGACCTGGCGGTCACGGTTCATGGCGATCAAATCGGCGCGGCGCAGGTAGCCCAATTCTCGAGCCTCTTCGCCGCTGGTGGAAACCTTGGCCATGGCGATGTTTTCAAACACGGGCTTGAGCGCGTGAAAGAGGTCGAGATCGGATTCGGCCGATGCCGTTGCAGACCCCGCCCCCGCACCGGCGCGCTCGTTGGCGCGGATGAGCATCTCCTTGGTGCCGCCGCCGGCAGGGATCAGCCCCACGCCGGTTTCGACCAGGCCGATATAGGCCTCTGCGGCCGCATTGATGCGGGCCGCATGAAGGCAGATCTCGCAGCCGCCGCCCAGCGCCATGCCCTGCGGTGCAGCGACGACGGGCCGCGGCGCGTATTTCAGCGCTAGATTGACGTTCTGGAACTGCCGCACGGCCATGTGGATGTCGTCCCACTCCTGCCCCTGCGCCGCGACCAGCAGCAGCACCAGGTTGGCGCCGGCGGAAAAGTGGGTCGCCTGGTTGGCGATCACCATGGCGTCGAAGTCGGTGCGCAAGCGCTTGAGCCCGGCGTGCAGCATGGCGGCAAAATCGCCGCCGATGGCATTCATCTTGGAGTGGAATTCGCAGCAGAGGACTCCGTCGCCCAGGTCCACCAGGCTTGCGCCGGAGTTTTTCTCGATCTCCTTCGAGCGCTCCTTGAGCGATTGCAGGATGATGACGCCTTCGGGCTCGGCCACGGGCTTGTAGCCGGTTGAAGGCAGGTCGAAGTAGGAGATCTGGCCCTGCGCCGCCTGGTAGAAGGACTTTTTGCCCGACGTGAGCAGCCGGGTCACGAGCTCGGGCAGCGGCTTGCCAGCGCGCTCGAGCTGCTTTGCCATCACCTCCACGCCGACGGCGTCCCAGAGCTCGAACGGGCCCAGCTCCCAGGCAAATCCCCAGCGCATGGCGCGGTCCACTTCCACAATTGTGTCGGCGATTTCCGGGACGCGCCGCGCCGCATAGAGGCACACCTGGGAAAGCGAGCCCCAGAGGAATTGAGCGCCCTTGTCGGCACCCTGTCCTGAAAATACAGGCGCCAGCAACGCGCGCAGGCGCTCGCGGGTGCCCTCAATCGTCTTGCCCATTTCGATGGAGGCGAGCCTGGCCTTCTGCCGCGGCCGGTACTCCATCTTCTGCCAGTCGAGGGTGAGGATTTCGTCCGTCGCAGGCGGACCGGCTTTCTTGACGCGCTGGTAGAAGCCGCGGCCGGTCTTATCGCCGAGCCAGCCGCGTTTGGTCATCTCTTCAACAAGCGGCGGGACGCGGTAGATTTCACGGGACTCGTCACCGGGCACGTTTTCGTAGATGTTGCGCACGACGCTGACGAGCACGTCCAGGCCGACGATGTCAGCGGTGCGGAAGGTCGCCGACTTCGGCCATCCGACCGCCGGCCCGGTGCAAGCGTCCACTTCCTCGACGGTCATCCCGAGCTCGGCCATCAGCCGCAGGACGTTGAGCATGGAGAAGGTGCCGATGCGGTTGGCGATGAAGTTGGGCGTGTCCTTGGCGACCACGACGCCCTTGCCGAGTTCGCGGTCGCAGAAATCGCCCAGCACCGCGAGAACCTCCGGCCGGGTCTTCGGCCCGGGGACAAGCTCGACCAGCTTCATGTAGCGCGGCGGGTTGAAAAAGTGCGTGCCGGCCCAGTGCTGCTGGAAATCGTCGGAGCGGCCCTCGGCGACCTGGCGAATGGGCAGGCCGGAGGTGTTCGTGGTGACCAGGGCGCCAGGGCGGCGGTGCGACTCGACCCGCTCGAGCAGGCGTCGCTTGATCTCGAGATTTTCCGCGACCGCCTCGATGATCCAGTCCACCTCAGCGCACCACGCCATGTTGTCTTCGAAGTTGCCGGTGGTGATCAGCCGGGCGCGGTCGGGGGTGAAAAACGCGGCGGGGCGCGCTTTCCGGGCGGCTTCCAGGCCCGCCCGGACAATGCGATTGCGCACGTCGGGCTGCTGGAGCGTGAGGCCCTTGGCCTTCTCTTCGGCGGTCAGCTCGAACGGGGCGATGTCGAGGAGATAGCAGGGCAGGCCGGCATTGGCCATGTGCGCGGCGATGCGCGCGCCCATTGTGCCGGCTCCCAGCACCGCGACTTTTTCGATGCGTCGCTTCATGGAGTATCCTATCCCCCGTATACGGCCCTTGCGTTTCGGAGGGATCCTTCGCTGCGCTCAGGATGACAACACTGGTCGAAGTCATTCTGAGGGGGT
>JBASRK010000250.1:0-1607 GCA_049273775.1 Candidatus Acidiferrales bacterium | reverse complement strand
CCTTGGCTCGGGGGCACGGTGACCGTCACGGTGCGCTCGTAGGAGCGCGCGGCCGAGGTGGCCTTCAGCTCATCCTTCCACTCCGCCCGGATGGCTTCCTGGACCGACTTCAGGCTGAACAGTTCCGGCAAAACCTTGGCGATGGCGCCGAGGATGCGCACGTCGCTGTGGTCTTCCTTGTATACCCACAGGCCGGAAAAGCTGGGAATGCCCTTCACAATCGCGAGCTGGTAGGGGTACTCCTTGCGATGGCACATCTCGATGAGGGCTTCCGGCTCTTCCCGAGAGGTCACGATCAGCGTGCCGCCCGGTTTCAGCAGCCGGTTAATGGGCTGCAGCCCGTACCACGCCCATGACTCCACGCCCTTGCACAGCGTGTCGTCCACGGCGATGCTGATGTCTACCTCTTTGGGCTCGTACTTGGCCATCCCCTCTTCGAGGGTCATGTCGTCGGTGGCCACAATGGCGAAGTTCTTGGCGGGAACCCCGTTGCGCTCCGGGCTGTCGCCATAACGCCCAAACGAGATGCCCGGCTTGCCCTCCTGGTGCGCTGCCAGGACAATCGCCCGGCTGATGTTCTTCGCCAGGGTCTTCTGGAAAATCCCTCGGTAAATAATCTCCACCGCGAATAGACGGCCCATCTCGACCTCCCGTTTGATCAGAGCTTCTTCAGGATGATCTCTTCGATCTCTTCCACGTGCTGGTGCATGGCCGCCTCGGCGGCGGCCGCGTCGTGCCGCTTGATGGCGCGCAGGATGCGCTGGTGTCCCGCAAAGGATTTTTGCAGGCGCCCCTCGACTTGCAGCGTGCGCTCCCGGCTCTCTCGCAGCAGGTCCATCAGAACGTCCAACACCTTCAGCACTACGCTGTTCTTGGCGGCTTTGGCGATTGTGTAATGGAACTCGGAGTCTTCCTCGATGGCCAGCTCGCCCCGGCGCACCTTTTCCTCTTGGCGCCGCAGGATGTTTTCCAGGTAGGCGATTTCATCCGCAGACGCGTGCGTGGCAGCTCGCGCTGCCAGCGGCGGCTCGAGCATCTTGCGCACGTCGAGCAGCTCCCCCACCATCTCGCGCTTGCGCACAAGCAGGCCGAACAGAGGATTCACCGCCGGGCCGACCGAAGGATCGCGAACCACGTTCCCTTCGCCCTGGCGCGGTTCTACCAGGCCCATCAGTTCCAGTGTGCGTATGGCGTCGCGGACAGAACTCCGGCTGACCTGGAACATCTCTGCCAGCTCGCGTTCGGGAGGAAGTTTGTCGCCGGGCTTCAGCAGTTCTTCGTGGATGAAATGCTCAATTTGTTTGACGACCTGCTCGTAGAGCTTGGTCTTGCGGACGGCTTCGAATTCAGCCTTTACCGTAGCCACCAGGTGGGTTCGCTCCTGGGCATTGGTTCGGTTATCAGACCACTGAACCAAGTGGACACCATCCCCCGCCGCTTGTCAAGAGGATTTTCTAGCCAGGAGTGGGTCCGTCTCCGAGAAGCGCGTTATACAGACATGTGCATTACTAATGGGATGGTCCGCCGCTTTTACCTAGCTAGCAGCCTGTGTATGAGAATCTTGCGGAGGAGGCATCCCATGGAACTACACACCATCGGCATTGATC
>JBASRK010000204.1:0-32677 GCA_049273775.1 Candidatus Acidiferrales bacterium | reverse complement strand
CTGGTGCAAGACGCCAAGACCCGCGTCCGCGAAACCAACGTGCACGAGGTGAAAAAACAGTTGGACGCGGGCGAAAAGATTATCGTGGTGGATGTTCGCGAGGAAAGCGAATGGGCCCGCGGCCATCTGCCCGGAGCCATCCACCTCGGCAAAGGCATCATCGAGCGCGACATCGAGCAGCGCATCCCAGACCGCTCAGCGCCGCTGGTGCTCTATTGCGGCGGCGGCTTCCGCTCGGCGCTGGCCGCCGACAACCTCCAGAAGATGGGCTACACAAATGTCCTTTCGATGGACGGCGGATGGCGCGGCTGGACCGAAGCCGGTTTCCCGGTGGGAAAAGACTAGCGGAGCGGGTCATCGGATTCGGCCGCCAGGACTTCACCGATGACCAGCAAGGGTGAAGACCATGCAGGAGCTTCCGGGAAACATGGCTCTGCCAAGCCCGGAGCATTCGGCGGCCGCATCCTGAAGTTGCTGACCCACCCGAGGATTCTGCTGGTGCTGGTCACCGTCTCGCTGTGGGCGTACTACGTCGATTCCATCCAGAAGACATTCCCATTCCTGCTGACCGCCCAGCTCAAATTCCACCAAATCCTGTCCAACCTTGAGCCCTGGCAGTCGCGTCTCAAGTGGGTGACGCCTGTCGAAATCGATGATGCCGCGTTTTGGAGCCCGCCGCTCTCCGGCACCCAGCCAACGAATCGCAGGTATCTGGCCGACCTGGCACTTGCAGCCGCCAAGGCGGGCGCGTCGGTGATCGTGCTCGATTTCCAGCTCAAGAGCCCGACGGGCGAGCCTGGCGACGACGAAGTGCGCAAACGCGACAACGAGTATCTTCTGAACGCAGTGCGGGAGATTGCGCAAAAGGGCGTCCGCATCGTCCTGAGCTGCGGCCTCGTGGGCGAAGGGTCGGGCAAGTGGAAACGGGAGCCAAACATTTTCCCCGACAACGCGTTGCCACAGGGCGCGCGCGTGGGTTATATCAACGTGCCGGCGGACCCGCGCCAGATTCCCCTGCGGGTCAGGGCTCTGGAATGGGACGGCGCCTCGGAAAAGTTCTTCTTCTCCCTCGCCTTGCAGAGTGTGGACGCCTACGAGGACTCCCACAACATCAAGCCACCAACCATGGACAACAAGAAAATCCGCCAGGCAATGGACGAGGAAAAGTTCGTTTACGGGCGGTTCCTCAATGTTTCCGAGTTCCAGAAGGTCAGCAGTCCGGACCTGATCGGCGGCCGGGCAAGCCCCGAAAGTTGCTGCGGCGGTCGCATCGTTCTGATCGGCGGGACCTGGCACCAGTATGGAATGAACCGCGGCCCGCTGGTGGACACCCATCCCAGCCCGGTGGGCGAGATTTCCGGTCTCCACCTCCACGCCAACTATATCGAAGCTCTGCTGGATGAAAAGTACAAACACGAGGTCCCGCACTGGTTCGCCGTCCTGATTGATCTGGTTCTCTCTTTGATGATTTACATCGGATTCGATCTGGCGGATCCGCGGGGCTGGCGGTTTCCACTGATTCTGATCATCCTGATCGTTCCTCTCTCTGCGGCGTACCTTTTGTTCGCTACATCCGGGCTCTATCTGGACTGCATCATGCCGCTGGCAGCCTGCTTCGCGGACCTCGGGCTGGAGCACTACATGGACTTGAGGCCCCGCGCAAAGAACAAGTAGGAGGCGATCGCCCATGCTCTCAACGCCCATGGCAAAGAAACCTCTCGCCGCAAGCGTCGCTCTTCTCTTCGGCGTATCGTCGCTAGCCGGCGGGCTCGCCAGCGCCGCGCCCCTCTTCGGAGTGAGCGTGGAAGAGGCTCAGCAGCAGCCTCCGAAGGGCCCGCTCGGCCCGGGTCAGGCAGGACCAAGAAAGGGAGAAGAACCCCGCGCCACCTTGGGTGCCACAAGGGGCGCGACCCACAACGAAACCTACCAGGCCACGGGCACGATCCGGTCGCTCAGCGACACATTGCTGGTGCTCTCCACACTGAGCAACGGCAAGCCCGTGCGCAGGAGCTTCACGCTCACCACCGCGACCACCCAAGAAGGCGAATTGAAGGCTGGCGCTCGCGCCACTGTCTCCTACACGGTGGAAAACGGCAAGCGGGTGGCTACGCGCGTGGTCGTCGCCGCGCCTCGTACCTCGGCGCCTTCAAAGGGCAAGAACTAGAGGCCTTGCCTGATAAGGCGCCTGCTTCGACGGATTACCTAAATTCTGCTTTCAGGTTCTCTAAGGAGCCAGCAAAGTAAGAGACATTGTGGAATGCCTCTTTGACCAGGGCTTCCGCCACAGTCTGCGCCTGCGCGGCATCCGCGCCAAAAACAATGATCCGCGTATTATGGTCTTCCATGGGCAGGCGACCGTCGTCCTTGGCCTTTTTGACTTCACCAGTATCCTTCCCTGGTTTCAGACCACTGGCGGGAAGATTCCTCGCCTCGAAGGTCGTTCCCTTTGCAAACTCCTCCGGATCGCGGGCATCCAGGAAAACAGCCGTTCGGTCCTTTTCCCGGACATACCGCACGCCTTCCAGCTCGATCACGGTGACTCCGCCCAATGCGCGCCAGACGGGCATCCCCAGTTGGTACCTCCGGACGTTGGTGTAACCGGCGGCCAATAGTTCCTCCGAGAGTCGCTTGGTCTTGCCACAGAAAGGGCCGTTGCAGTAGAGGACAATTGGCACTGCCGGTTGCTTCCGACAAAGCGGCCAATCTCGGCCACGTCGGAGACATAGAGCGACATGGGCACACCCGGTTTTGCAGCCACGTTAACAGCGCCAGGAATGTGGCTGACCGCGTACTCCTTGAATGGCCGGGCATCGAACAGGGTCGCGCTTTTGGCCGATAGGACCTTGCGCAATTCTTCCGTGGAAATCTCCGGCGTCTTCTGACTTGGCTCTGCAAGAGTTGCCTGGAAAATGTTGGGGCTGGTCTGGGCGTGAACCAGGACATTCGCGCCCAGGCAAAAAGCTGCTAACGCCAGCAATGTGATGCCCGAACCCACGAAATACTTTCGCCGCTGAATCCCCATCGCCGGTTCCTCCATGCAGAGACTCTTTTACAATGAACCCTTGCCGAATGCAAACCATCTCGACATCGATCAAGTCGGCTGGCACGGCGGCCGCAAATCACCGGTCATGCCAGCGCTGCTCTGGGAATCCCTCGGGCGGGGGGGGAAGAAGAAATGGCTGGGGCGGGAGGATTCGAACCTCCACCTTCTGCATTAACAGTGCAGCGTCCTACCAATTGGACCACGCCCCAGGCGTCTGACTATTCTACTTGCGTGGGAACACGAAGCGCGAGGGGTGTCGCCGGCTCCTCTACGCCCGGACCTGCCTTTGCCAGGTTGAAGCCCGGAGCTGCAAGCAGCGGAAGCCAACGTATCTTCTGACTCCCGCCCAATAGCCTGAGGAAGAGGACACGATTAGCCCTTCGTATACTCAAGTTAAGTAGCGTCCTAATTTTCAAACTAGGACAGTACCTCAAGGTTGGGTAAGTTGCCTTGAGCTTGGTTTTATAGTATAGCGCGTCCTATAAGTTCCGGCTTCGCGCTGGCCACGAATCGCCGAACGCACGATTCGCAGACGCGACTGCTGAGCGCTCACGTCCCAAGCGCGGGTGGCCAAGTTGCCGCAGATCTTCCATCGCAGCACGAACACTCTTTCGCGGTTGAGCCTGTTTTCGGCGCTTTTCCTGGTGGCGCTGTTCCTCTCCGTGCTTGCCGAAATCGAGCGCTCCTCTTACATCACCGAAGCCGACGTCGTCCGGGAGCAACCCATACAGTTCAGCCACAAGCATCACGTCGAAGACGATGGGATTGACTGCCGTTACTGCCACACCTCGGTCGAGCAGTCCGCTTTTGCCGGCATCCCGCCGACAAAGACCTGCATGAACTGCCATTCGCAGATCTTCGCCGCAAGCCCTTACCTGGAACCCATCCGGGAAAGCTTCCGGACCGGCAAGCCCATCGAGTGGACCCGGGTGCACAAGCTGCCCGAATTTGTCTATTTCAATCACAGCATCCACGTGAACAAGGGCGTGGGATGCGCGTCGTGCCACGGGCAGGTGAACCTGATGCCGCTGGTGCGCCAGGTGGCGTCGCTGCAAATGGAGTGGTGCCTGGATTGCCATCGCCATCCGGAACGCGCGCTGCGGCCTCGCGAGCAGGTGTTCAACATGCAGTGGCAGCCGCCGGCGGACCAGCTCGAAGAGGGCCGCCGGCTCGCCAGGGAGTACAACATCCGCAGCGTCGAGGAACTTACGAGCTGCTCCACGTGCCACCGATGACGAACCAATGAAGATGCCGAACAGAGACGCCGCTCTCGATCTCGCTGCCGTTCGCGCGCATCTCCAGGAGAGCTCCGGCAAGGAATACTGGAGAAGCCTTGACGAGCTGGCCGCGAATCCCCACTTCTTCGAGCTTCTCCACCGCGAGTTTCCCCGGCAGGCGTCGGAATGGCGCGATGGCGTCGGTCGCCGAGGTTTTCTGAAATTGATGGCGGCGTCGCTGGCGCTGGCTGGTCTCAATGCCTGCACGCGACGTCCCAAAGAGACGATTGTCCCTTACGCTCGGGCGCCGGAGGAGGTGGTGCCCGGCAAGCCGCTTTTCTTCGCCACGGCGATGACGCTGGCCGGCTCAGCGATCGGCTTGCTGGTCGAAAGCCACGAAGGCCGGCCCACGAAAGTGGAGGGAAACCCGGACCATCCCGCCAGCCTGGGCGCTACCGACGTCTTTGCGCAGGCTTCGGTGCTGACGCTCTATGACCCCGACCGCTCGCAGGTGCTCACCTATCTCGAAGACATCCGCCCCTGGTCGGCGCTGCTGGGGCACGTCCGCGTCGCTCTCGATGGATTGCGAGCGCGCGGCGGCGCGGGGCTGCGCATCCTGACCGAGACGGTTTCCTCGCGGACGCTGGCGCAGCAACTGCGCTCGCTGCTGGCCGAATTTCCGGCAGCGAAATGGCACCAATATGAGCCCGCCGGGCGCGACCCGTCACGCGCCGGTGTGCGGCGCGCCTTCGGCCGCTACGTCAACACCATTTACCGCCTGGAGAAAGCCGATGTGATCCTCGCGCTTGATGCGGATTTCCTTTCCTGCGGGCCCGGGCACCTGCGCTACGCGCGCGAATTCACCCGCCGGCGGCGGCCACAGCCCGGGGCTGCTATGACGCGGCTCTACTCGGTCGAATGCACACCGTCGAATACCGGCGCCATGGCGGACCACCGGCTGCCGATGCGCGCAAGCGAAATCGAAGGTTTTGCGCTCTCGCTGGCGGCGCGGCTGGGGGCAGGGCCGGCTGCCGGAACAGACGGTGGCGCCGCACATGCCGAATGGTTAGCGGCGGTGGCACGCGACCTTCAGCAGCATCGCGGCTCATGCGTGGTCATCCCCGGCGAGCAGCAATCGCCCGACGTGCACGCCTGGGCGCACCTCCTCAACCATGCGCTGGGCAATGCTGGCTCGACAGTCATCTATACCGAGCCGGTGGAAGCGGCTCCGATGGACCAACTCGAATCGCTCCGCGAACTTGTCCAGGACATGGATGCGGGGCGCGTCGAGCTTCTGCTGATCCTTGGCGGCAATCCTGTTTACAACACCCCGGCAGACTTTGCCTTCGGCGAGCGCCTGTTGAAGGTGCCGACGCGCCTGCACCTGAGTCTTTACGCAGACGAGACCTCCGCGCTCTGCCAGTGGCACATTCCCGAGGCGCACTATCTAGAGGCCTGGAGCGATGCGCGTGCCTACGACGGCACCGAGAGTATCGTGCAGCCGCTGATCGCGCCGCTCTATAACGGCAAGTCGGGGCACGAGGTCCTGGCCGCGTTTACCGACCGGCCCGAGCGCTCCGGCTACGAGATCGTGCGCGATTACTGGAAAAGCCAGCACCCTGGGGGCGACTTCGAGCAGTTCTGGCGCAAGTCGCTCAACGACGGGATTATCGCCGGCACGGCGCTGCCGCCGATTTCCGTTTCTTTGCAAACAAACTGGGCCGGCGGGGGGTCCGCCCCCGTGGCCAGCAAGCGCGAAGTGATCGAATCTGTTTCTCGCAGCAAGTCCGAAGCGTTCGAGATCGTTTTCCGGCTTGACCCGGCGGTCTTCGACGGGCGGTTTGCGAATAACGGCTGGCTGCAGGAATTGCCGCGGCCGCTGACGAAACTCACCTGGGACAACGCGGCGCTGGTCAGCCCGGCCGCCGCCGAGCGGCTGGGCGTGAGCTACCGCATCAGCGCCACCGGCGGCGAGCACGGCCGCGTCTTCGCCGATGTGGTCAAGCTCGGATATCAGGGCCGCGTCCTCGAAATGCCTGTCTGGATCGTGCCCGGCCAAGCCGATGGCTGCGTGACCCTGCACCTGGGCCATGGCCGGAAGCGCGCGGGCCGGGTGGGCACAGGCGTGGGTAGCAATGCTTATGCGCTGCGCACCTCGGGCGCGCTCTGGGTGGCTTCCGGCACGATACTGCGCAAGACGGGCCGCCAGCACCCGCTCGCCTGCACGCAGTTCCACCACAACATGGAAGGCCGCGACCTGGTGCGTGCGGCTTCACTCGAGGAATACCGCCGCAACCCCGGCTTCGCAAACGTAGCCGAGCCCGAGCCATCCAAGGAGCTTTCGCTCTATCCCGAGCACAAGTACGACGGCAATGCCTGGGGCATGGCCATTGATCTGAACGCTTGCCACGGCTGCAACGCCTGTGTGGTGGCCTGCCAGGCCGAAAACAACATCCCCGTCGTCGGAAAGACGGAGGTGATGCGCGGCCGCGAGATGCACTGGCTGCGCATTGACCGCTACTACCAGGGCTCGCTCGACAACCCGCACACCTATTTCCAGCCGGTGCCGTGCATGCACTGCGAAAACGCGCCCTGCGAAGTGGTCTGCCCGGTCGGAGCGACGGTGCACAGCGCCGAGGGCCTGAACGACATGGTCTACAACCGCTGCGTAGGCACGCGCTACTGCTCGAACAACTGCCCGTACAAGGTCCGCCGCTTCAATTTCCTGCAATACTCGGATTGGGAAACGCCCAGCCTGAAGCTGCTGCGCAACCCCGACGTGACCGTGCGCAACCGCGGCGTCATGGAGAAGTGCACCTATTGCGTGCAGCGGATCAATGCCGCCCGCATCGAGGCGGATAAGAAAAACCGGCCGATCCGCGACGGCGAAATCGTCACCGCGTGCCAGGCGGCCTGCCCGGCCGAAGCCATCGTGTTCGGCAATATCCGCGACCCGCAGAGCCGGGTGGCCCGGCTCAAGGCCGAGCAGCGCAACTACAGCCTGCTCGGCGGACTGAACACGCGGCCGCGCACCACTTATCTGGCCGCGGTGCGCAACCCGAATCCCGAGCTCGAAGGGGCGAAACGCAGTGGCCGTTGAACAGCAAGGCGAGTCGAAGCGCTCCCCGGTGATCGGGCCGGGCTACACCTTTGCCTCCGTCACCGAAAAAATCAGCTCGATTGTGCTCACCCGGCCGACGACCCGCGGCTGGTATGTAGGATTCGCCGTTTCGTTCGCGTTCACGCTGCTGCTGTTTTACGCCATCGGCTACCTGCTCACGGTCGGCGTGGGCGTATGGGGCATCAATATCCCCGTCGGCTGGGGCTTCGCCATTGTCAATTTCGTGTGGTGGATCGGCATCGGACACGCGGGAACTCTGATCTCCGCCATCCTGCTGCTGCTGAATCAGAAGTGGCGCACCTCCATCAATCGTTTCGCCGAGGCCATGACCCTGTTCGCGGTGGCCTGCGCCGGGTTGTTTCCGCTGCTGCACCTCGGGCGGCCTTGGTTCTTCTACTGGCTGTTCCCCTATCCCAGCGCCATGGGTGTCTGGCCGCAGTTCCGCAGCCCGCTGGTCTGGGACGTCTTCGCCGTGGCCACCTACTTCACTGTGTCGCTGCTGTTCTGGTTCGTGGGACTGGTCCCCGACCTGGCCACGCTCCGTGACCGCGCCCAGACTCGCGCCAAGCGGATCATCTACGGGATGCTGGCGATGGGCTGGCGCGGCTCGGCGATTCACTGGCACCGCTATGAGATCGCTTATCTGCTGCTCGCCGGGCTGGCCACGCCGTTGGTGGTTTCCGTGCACACCGTGGTCAGCCTGGACTTTGCCGTCGCCATTATTCCCGGCTGGCACTCCACCATCTTTCCGCCGTACTTCGTGGCGGGAGCGATCTATTCCGGCTTCGCCATGGTCCTGACGCTGGCGATCCCGCTCCGTGCCGTCTATCACCTGGAAGATTTCATCACCTTGCGCCACCTGGAGAACATGGCCAAGATCATGCTCGCCACCGGCCTGATCGTGGCCTACGGCTACCTGATGGAGCTGTTTATGGCCTGGTACAGCGGGAACATCTACGAGGGCTTTACCGCCTGGAACCGCATCGTCGGGCCGTACGGGCCGGCGTACTGGGCGTTGATCCTGTGTAACGTCATCGCGCCGCAGGCGCTGTGGTCGAAGCGCGTGCGCACAAACGTGCCGGTCCTGTTTGTACTGGCGCTGGTGGTCAACCTGGGGATGTGGCTCGAGCGCTTCGTCATCGTCGTCACCAGCCTGCATCGCGACTACCTGCCCTCTTCCTGGGGCATGTACAGCCCGACGGTGTGGGACTGGGCTGTGTTCGTCGGTTCCATCGGTTTATTTGTGGCCCTGCTGTTCCTGTTTATCCGCTTCTTGCCGATGATTTCGATTTTCGAGATGCGGGAGCTGGTTTCCAAGACCGAAGGCGGGAGCGCCGACTGATGGAGAAGAAAGAAACCAAGCCCGCCATCTATGGCCTGATGGCGGAATTTGAAACCCCCGGCCAACTGGTCACAGCGGCCGGGGGCGCCCGAGCCGCCGGCTATCGCAAGATGGACGCGTACACCCCATATCCGGTGGAGGGTCTGGCCGAGGCGCTGCAATTTGGCGCGACGCGGGTGCCTTTGCTCACCCTGTTGGGCGGGATCATCGGTTGTCTCGGCGGGTACGGTATGCAGTACTGGATCGCAGCAGTCAACTATCCCCAAAATATCGGCGGGCGCCCGCTGAATAGCTGGCCGGCATTTATCCCGGTCACGTTTGAGCTGACCATCCTGGGAGCCGCCCTGGCCGCCGTGCTGGGCATGCTGGCGCTGAACGGCCTTCCCATGCCCTACCATCCGGTCTTCCACGTGCCGCGATTCGCTCTGGCGTCGCGAGACCGCTTCTTCCTGTGCATAGAAGCCAAAGATCCCAAATTCGATCGCCAGGCAACGGCGCAATTTCTGAAAAGTTTGACGCCGCGAGAAATCACCGAGGTGAGCCATTAGCGCGCATCGGCTAAACCGGCGCAAGCAGCGTTCCGGCCGCGGCCGGGGGCTGCCGAGCCTTGCGATTCTGACGATGCTGGCGGCGACGCTCGCCGGGTGCAGCCAGCAGATGGCGAATCAGCCGAAATATACCCCGTTGAGCGCGAGCTCATTTTTTGACGACGGCCGCTCGGCACGGCCCCTGGTGGAGGGAACGCTGCCGCGAGGGCGCATCGCCCAGGACTTCCTTTTCCTGCCGAAGGATTCCGAGGCCTTCCCCTTTCCGGTGACGCAGCCAGTGCTCGAGCGGGGCCGCGAACGCTTCAATATCTACTGCTCGGTGTGTCACGGCCTGCTCGGCAATGGCGACGGCATGATTGTGCGCCGCGGTTTTCGTCGCCCGCCTTCCTACCACATCGACCGGCTGCGCCAGGCCCCGGCCGGCCATTTCTTCGATGTCATCACCAGCGGCTTTGGCGCCATGCCGGATTATGCCGCTCAGGTCTCGCCTCGCGATCGCTGGGCCATCATCGCTTACATTCGCGCCCTGCAGCTCAGTCAGCGCTACCCCGCGGCGGAATTGCCGCCGGAGGAACGCGAGCAGCTTGGCGCGGGAGGCTTGCAGCGATGAACTCCACCTCCTACATGGCGGGACCGGAGGTGGGCCGGATGCAGAGGCGCGCGCTGGGCGTCGGAGTTGCTGCGCTGGCTCTCTGCGTTGCCGGCGCAATCGCGAGCCCGGCGCAGTTCTTCCGCTCCTATCTGTTTGGGTATCTGTTCTGGACTGGTGTCGCGCTGGGCTGCCTGGCCATCGTCATGCTGCAGCATCTCTCCGGCGGCGCCTGGGGCATGGTGATCCGGCGCATGCTCGAATCAGGTTCGAGGACTCTGCCGCTGATGGCTTTGCTGTTCGTTCCACTCATCCCCGGCATCCGCCAGCTTTATGGCTGGGCGCGGTCCGACAACGCCATTTCGTACCAGGCTGCCTATCTGAACGTTCCGTTCTTTTTGTTTCGGGCCTTGCTGTACTTTTTGGTCTGGCTCAGCATCGCTTACTTCTTGAACCGCTGGTCGCGGGAACAAGACCGCACCGGAGACCTTCGGCTGGCGCGGCGGCTTCAATTGCTGAGCGGCCCCGGGCTGGTCCTCTATGGCCTGACAGCCACGTTTGCGGCGATTGATTGGGTAATGTCGCTCGAACCGCACTGGTATTCGAGCATCTTCGGTATCCTGATCATCGGCGGACAGGCTCTCTCCGCGATGGCGTTTATCATCGCCGTGGCCGTGCTGCTGGCGCAGCACGAGCCTCTGTCCGGCGTCCTGCTGCCCAGCCACTTCAATGATTTGGGCAAGCTGCTGCTGACGTTCGTCATGTTGTGGGCCTATTTTGCGTTTTCCCAGTTGCTTATCATCTGGTCCGGCAACTTGCCCGAGGAGATCCCCTGGTATCTGCACCGGCTGCACAGCGGCTGGCGGTGGGTCGGCGTGCTGCTGATCCTGTTTCATTTTGCATTGCCCTTTGTGCTGCTGCTTTCGAGAGACCTGAAGCGCAACGCTCGCGCGCTGGCTCTGCTGGCCGTGGGGGTGATCTTCATGCGCCTGGTGGACCTGTTCTGGCTGACGGCGCCGGAGTTCTGGCCCGGCAGCTTCCACTTGCACTGGATGGACATCGCCGCGCCGGTGGGGATTGGCGGCGTCTGGCTGGCGGTGTTTGCCTGGCAATTGAGAGGCTGGCCGCTGCTTCCGATAGGAGATCGGTACCTCGAGAAGGCGCTCGAACATGGACAAGGACACTAGCTATCGCGTTTCCGGGGAGCCGGGGCGCGAGCCCCCGGAAAAGAACGTAAACGTCGGCTACGAGGCCAAAGACGTCAATGCCGGCAGCGTACTGCGGCTGGGCTTCTTGCTGCTGCTCACCGTCGTGGCGACCCAGGTGGTGGTCTGGCGCGCACTGGGCTGGCTGCACGCACGGCAAGCGAGGCGCGAGCCTGCACCGTCGGTGCTGTTGCGCAATGTCCCCCGGCAACTTCCCCCGGAACCTCGCCTGCAAGGTGCTCCGGGCCACGAGATCCAGCCGCCGGAGGAGATGAAGCAGTTGCAGGATGCGGCCGATGCGACGCTCAATAGCTACGGCTGGGTGGATGAAAAGGCCGGCGTCGCCAGGATTCCGATCCAGCAGGCCATGAAGCGATTGGCCACGAAAGGGCTGCCGACGGCGCCGTCGGGCGTTCCTGCAGCGACTCGCGGTCATCCGAGGGAGAAGAAACCATGACCGGCACTCGGAAAAGAACAGCCAAGCACCGCGGCCGCAGCCCCGCTCTGCTTTTGTCACTGCGGATTCTGGTCATTGCGGCGGCACTTTTGCCGGGGATGCTCGGGACCGCTCCGCTCGCAGCGCAGGACAGCCTCCCGCCGATGCTGCGCAATGTCAGCTTCGACCCGCAGCTCAATGCCGCGCTGCCGCTCGAGCTCGAGTTCCGGGACGAGGCTTGGCGGCCGGTTCGCCTGGGCGACTATTTCGGCAGCAAGCCTGTCGTCCTTGCGCTGGTCTATTACCAGTGCCCGATGCTCTGCAACCAGGTCCTCGAGGGCCTCGCCAGCAGCATGAAGGTATTGTCATTTGACGCCGGCAAACAGTTCACCGTGGTTGCGGTGAGCTTCAATCCTCGCGAGACGCCGGCGATGGCTGTGGCAAAAAAGCAAGCCTTCCTCGAGCGTTATCGGCGTCCCGGCGCGAGCGAGGGTTCCCATTTCCTGACCGGCGACGCAACAGCGATTATGGCTTTGACTCGGGCTGCAGGATTCCGCTACGCCTACGATCCGAAGACAAACTTGTATGCCCACGCCAGCGGCATCCTGGTGCTGACACCGCGGGGAAGGATTTCTCGCTACTTCTACGGCATCGAATACGCCCCGCGGGACCTCCGGCTGGGTCTTGTGGAAGCGTCGGCCAACAAGATCGGCTCGCCCGTGGACCGTCTGTTGCTGTTTTGCTACCACTACGACCCCGCCACCGGCAAATACGGCGCCCTGGTGATTCGCCTCGTGCGCCTTGGCGGAATTCTCACGGTCCTTGGGCTGAGCATTTTCATTTTTGTTTTCTGGCGACGGGAAGCGCACCCCAGAGGACAGACGCCGGGCGGGGCGGACTGAGACGATGCAAGGCGGATTACCTTTATTTCCGGAGCGGGCCTCCAGCATCGCCGGACGCGTGGATGCCCTGTTCTTCTTCTTGCTCGGGGTCGCTCTGTTCTTCTCCCTGATCATTACGGTGATGATCGTTTATTTCGCCGTGAAATACCGGCGGCGCGCTCCGGACCAGATCGGCGCGCTCATCACCGGCTCGACCAATCTCGAGACCGCCTGGATGGTCATCCCGCTGATCCTCGCCATGGTGATGTTCGGCTGGGGAGCGAGCCTGTTCTTGACCATACAGACTCCGCCGCGGGACGCGCTGGAGGTCTACGTGGTCGGCAAGCAGTGGATGTGGAAGCTGCAGCATCCCGAGGGACAGAAGGAAATCAACGAGCTGCACGTCCCCGTGGGGCGCGAGATTAAGTTGACTCTGACCAGCGAGGACGTGATCCACGACTTCTTTGTGCCGGCCTTCCGCATCAAGACCGATGTGCTGCCCGGGCGCTATTCCACACTGTGGTTCAAGGCCACCCGGCCGGGCCGGTATCACTTGTTCTGTTCCCAATACTGCGGCACAAATCACGCCATCATGGGTGGCTGGGTGACGGTGATGGAGCCGGCCGAGTTTCAAACCTGGCTGAGCGGCGGGCCCGCCGAAGGATCACTGGCCTCAGCCGGAGAGAAACTCTTCCACGCCCTGGCTTGTGATACTTGCCACCGTAGCGACTCGCAGGGACGCGGGCCGAAACTCGATGGACTCTACGGCTCGATGGTGCGCTTGGAGAACGGCCAGAGCGTGCTCGCCGATGAGGGCTACATCCGCCAGTCCATTCTTGACCCCAAGGCCAAGATCGTCGCGGGGTATGAGCCGAACATGCCTACTTTTCAGGGACTGGTCACCGAGGAGCAAGTCCTCCAGTTGATCGCTTACATCAAGTCGCTGGGGCCGCCGCGAGCGCCTCCCGGCGCGGCCTCGCCCGCCGCGGGCCCGACAGCGTTGCAAGGGGAGAATACGAAACGACCATGAGCGCAGCCGCTCCACCGCGAGTTCTCGGCCACGAGAACTATCTCAATGTGAGCTACGGGGTGAAGTCGTGGCTGCTGACCACCGACCACAAGCGCATCGGCCTGCTCTATCTGGCTTCCATCACGCTCTACTTCTTCCTCGGGGGCGCTTTCGCCGTGCTGATCCGCCTGCACCTGCTCACGCCCGAGGGCGCGCTGGTGCAGGCGGAGACTTACAACAAGTTTTTCACTATGCACGGCATCATCATGGTCTTTTTCTTCCTGATTCCGTCGATCCCCGCCGTGCTGGGGAATTTCTTGATCCCGCTGATGATCGGGGCGCGTGATCTGGCCTTCCCGCGGCTGAATCTTGCGAGCTGGTACATTTTCAATCTGGGCGCGCTGTTTACGCTGTATGCGGTGGCGAGCGGCGGCGTGGATACCGGCTGGACGTTCTATACGCCCTACAGCAGCCTGTATTCCAACTCGCACGTCGTGGCCGCCGCCCTGGGCATTTTCATCGCCGGGTTTTCCTCCATCCTCACCGGGCTGAATTTCATTGTCACCATCCACACCATGCGCGCCCCGGGGATGACCTGGTTCCGCCTGCCCCTCTTCGTCTGGACGCACTATGCCACCAGCATGATCTTCGTCCTGGGGACGCCCGTGCTGGCGATTACCCTCGGCCTGGTGGCCCTCGAACGCGTCTTCCACATCGGCATCTTCAACCCGGCGCTCGGCGGCGACCCGCTGCTGTTCCAGCACCTGTTTTGGTTCTACTCGCATCCCGCCGTATACATCATGGTCTTGCCGGCGATGGGCGTGACCACCGAACTGATCGCCACGTTCTCGCGGAAGAGCCTTTTCGGGTACCACTTCGTCGCCGCCGCAAGCCTGGGCATCGCCGTCATTGGGTTCCTTGTCTGGGGACATCACATGTTCGTCGCCGGCCAGTCCATCTACGCGGCGATGATCTTCTCGATTCTCAGCTATCTGGTGGCCATTCCCTCGGCCGTGAAAGTCTTCAACTGGACGGCCACGCTCTATAAGGGCTCGGTCTCTTACCAAACGCCCATGCTGTACGGCTTGGGTTTCATCGGGCTGTTCGTCATCGGCGGACTCACCGGGCTGTTCCTCGCCGCCCGGGGCGTGGACGTGCACGTCCACGACACTTATTTTGTCGTGGCCCACTTCCACTACATCATGGTGGGCGGCGCCGTGATGGGTTACCTCGGCGGGCTGCACTATTGGTGGCCGAAAATCAGCGGGCGGCTCTATCCGGAAGGCTGGGCCAAGCTGGCTGCGCTGATCCTGTTCGTCGGCTTCAATCTGACATTCTTCCCGCAATTCATTCTGGGCTATCTGGGCATGCCCCGCCGCTACCACGCTTACCCGGCGGAGTTTCAAGTACTCAACGTGATGTCCTCCGCGGGCGCATCGATTCTCGGCGTAGGCTACCTGCTTCCCATGGTCTATCTGATCTGGTCCATGCGCTACGGACCGATTGCCGGCCCGAATCCCTGGCCGGCCACGGGGCTCGAGTGGCAGACGCCGTCGCCGCCGCCTCCTGAAAACTTTGAGAGAACGCCCGTGGTCACCTGGGAGGCTTACGATTTCGCCAGTCGCAAAGACCTCAGACTGGCGGGCGCGGCACTCGAACGCCTGCCTGCCGAGCCCCAGGACTGAAGAGGCGACGGAGGGAGAGGAAGTTGACCGTGACCGAAGGCCGCTCAGCTCTGGTCGAACATTTCCGGGACCTCGAACAACAGCGCGAGGCCTCTTCGCTGGGGATGTGGATCTTCCTGGTCACCGAGATCATGTTCTTCGGCGGCCTCTTCCTGGCCTATACCGTGGGCCGCTCCGGCTACCCTGCAGCTTTTGGCGAGGCCAGTCGCCACCTGGATGTCGCCTTGGGCGGCATCAACACCGGCGTGTTGATCGTGAGCAGCCTGACGATGGCTCTGGCGGTGTGGGCCTCACAGATGGGCAAGCGCAAGATGTTGCTCGGCTTTCTCTGCCTGACCTTGCTCCTCGGGCTGACATTCCTGACGCTGAAGGGCGTCGAGTATGCCGACAAGTTTCACCACCACCTGGTTCCCGGCAGCGCGTTCAGCTTCCCTGGTGCTGCGGCCCGACCGGCGGAATTGTTTTTCTCGCTCTATTTCGCCATGACTGGGCTGCACGCTCTGCACATGGTCATCGGTGTGGGCGTTCTGGCGTTTCTGTTTCGGCAGGCACGGCGCGGCCGCTACACGGCGCAGTACTACACGCCGGTGGAGATGTCCGGCCTGTACTGGCACTTCGTGGATATCATCTGGATTTTTCTTTTTCCGCTGCTCTACCTGATTGATCGGCACCGGTGAGGCGTGTCGAAGGGATAGCAACGTGTCCGAACACATCGTCCCGAGAAAAATCTATTTAGTGGTCTGTGCGGCGTTGCTGGGACTGACGTTTGCCACCTACCGGCTGGCCCTGCTCGACCTGGGACCGTGGAACGTCGTCGCGGCCCTGACCATCGCCTCCTGCAAGGCCCTTCTAGTGACCCTGTTCTTCATGCACGTCCGTTACAGCCCTCGCCGGACCCAACTGGTGATCCTGGCAGGACTGTTTTGGCTGGGTCTGCTGCTGTTTTTAACCATGACCGATTATGTCGCCCGGGGCTGGCTTGGCCGGGGGGCGTAGCACCTTCGGTCGATGCGTCGTCTAGCGTGGTGTGGAAAGCGACAGGGCCACCAGGAACACTTCCGCCGTCACTGGGTATGGCCATTTGGGTGTGATTCGTGGTGGGCGGCGGAAGCGGAAGGGGGAAGAGTGAGCCGGCCCAGCCCTCAATCCCCTGAAAGGGATCCTCGGCTCGTCTTCCCCCCTGGCCCCTATCAAAGCAAGCCGCTGACCATATCTAATTGGTTGGGAACACTAAACTTCCGTGGGTCCCAGTCGGTAAATAATGTCCGCGCCAAGCAGAAAATTCCGGTACTGGGACTAGCCCTGCGCCCGCTGCCTGCGGCAAACCTGCGGCCCCGCGTTTCGTTCTGCAAATGAGCGGCTGGCTTGACCCGCTCCGAGCAGCTTGCTACCGTTGTAGGGTTATGATGGCCGCACTCTACCCACTGAGTGGCGGCCCGCGCTGTAGAGGTGCCTGACCGCTCCCATGGGCCTCACCAACATCGTCGTCCGCGGCGCCCGACAGCACAACCTTAAGAACCTCAACCTGGAGATCCCCCGCAACACCCTGACGGTGATCACCGGGCTTTCAGGGTCGGGCAAATCGTCCCTGGCGTTTGACACCATCTACGCCGAGGGACAACGGCGCTACGTCGAGTCGCTTTCCGCCTATGCCCGGCAGTTCCTTGACCAGATGGAGCGGCCTGAGGTGGACTCGATCGAGGGGCTTTCGCCCTCGATCGCCATCGAACAGAAGACCACTACCCGATCGCCGCGCTCGACCGTCGGCACCATCACCGAAATCTACGACTACCTGCGCGTGCTCTTCAGCTCCATCGGCACGCCGCACTGCCCCAATTGCGGCAAGCCCATCACCCGCCAATCCACCGAGCAGATCGTCCAGGCCATCCTGCAGCTCAAGCCCGACGACCGCATCATGATCCTGGCTCCAATCGTGCGCGGGCGCAAAGGCGAATACAAGAAAGAGCTCGAGAAGCTGGCGAAGTCAGGATTTCTGCGTGCGCGCATTGACGGCGAGCTGCAGCCGCTCGATGAGCCGGTGCGTTTGGACAAGCGCAAGAACCACACCATCGAAGTCGTGGTGGACCGCCTGCTGGTGAAGCCCGGCATCGCCAAGCGCCTCGAACGTTCGATCGGCACAGCGCTGAAGCTGGCGCAGGGCCTGGTGACCGTGGCCGTGGTCAGCGGGGCCGAGCGCATCTATTCCGAGAAACTGGCCTGCGCCGACTGCGGCGTTTCGGTGCCGCAGCTCGAGCCGCGCTCGTTCAGCTTCAATTCGCCCTATGGCGCCTGCCCAGCCTGCCACGGCCTGGGCTCGAAATACGATCTGGACCCGGCGAAAGTGATTGTGGATTGGTCGCGCCCGCTGTTTGAGGGCGGCCTGGGCCCCGGCTCCGGGTCGTCCTATCTGAAGCACACGCTGGAACTCGCTGCCTACGCGCACGGCTTCGACCTTTCGACGCCATTTGAAAAACTTCTGCGGCGCGTGCAGAACCTGATCCTCTATGGCAACCCGCCGAGCAACAGAGCCGGCAAGGCGGCGCACGCGCGTGCCGAAAAAGGCTTGCGCTTCGCCGGCGTGCTCGGCTTTCTCGAGCGCAGCTTCGAGGAGTCTGGCTCCGACACCTACCGCGAATGGCTCACGCAGTACATGTCCGCAGTGCCCTGTAGTGTCTGCGGCGAGCGCCGCCTGCGGCCGGAAAGCCTGGCGGTAAAGGTGGCGGGCAATTCCGTCGCCGATTTCACCGCGCTCGCCATCAGCGATGCCCGGCCCGCGGTGGACAAGATGAGCAAACAGCTCACCCCGCGGCAGCTCGAGATCGCCGGGCGCGTGCTGCGTGAGATTGCCGAGCGGCTCGACTTCCTGCTGGCCGTCGGCCTGGGCTATCTGAGTCTCAGCCGCTCAGCCACAACACTTTCCGGAGGCGAAGCCCAGCGCATCCGCCTGGCGACGCAGATCGGGTCGCGCCTGCGCGGTGTGCTTTATGTGCTCGACGAGCCCTCCATCGGCCTTCACGCTCGGGACAACGACCGCTTGCTGCGCGCGCTCGAGCAGCTCCGCGACCTGGGCAATACAGTACTGGTCGTGGAGCACGACGAGGAGACCATCCGCCGCGCCAACTTCGTCGTGGACCTCGGCCCCGGCGCGGGCAAGGCCGGCGGGCGCCTGGTGGCCAGCGGCCAGCCTGAGCAGATTGCCGGCGACCCCGCGTCGCTTACCGGCCGCTACCTCTCGCGGGAATTGAAGATTGACGTCCCCGCAAAACGGCGTGCTTCCAACGGCAAGGTCGTCACCATTCAAGGCGCCGCAGCCAACAACCTGAAAAACCTTGACCTGAACCTTCCGCTGGGCGTGCTCATCGTCATCACTGGCGTTTCCGGCTCGGGCAAGTCCACTCTGGTAAACGACATTCTCTACCGCGCCCTGGCGCAGAAACTCTACCGCTCGATGGAACTCCCCGGTGCGCACCGCGCCATCCTCGGCAGCGAGCACATTGACAAGGTGATTGAGATCGATCAGGCGCCCATCGGCCGCACGCCGCGGTCAAACCCGGCCACCTACACCGGCGTCTTCGCGCCCATCCGCGAGCTGTTTGCCATGCTGCCGGAGTCCCGCGAGCGCGGCTACCGCCCCGGGCGGTTCAGTTTCAACGTCAAGGGCGGGCGCTGCGAAGCGTGCCAGGGCGACGGCCTGCGCCGCATCGAAATGAACTTTTTGCCCGACGTCTACGTCACCTGCGAGGTGTGCCGCGGGCGGCGCTACAACGCCGAAACGCTCGCCGTGCGATACAAAGGCCACTCCATCTCCGACTTGCTCGACATGCCCGTCGAAGACGCGCTGAAGATCCTCGAGAACATCCCGCAGGTCCGGCAGAAGCTTGAAACACTGGTGGACGTCGGTTTGGGCTATATCCAGCTCGGGCAGTCGGCCACGACGCTTTCCGGCGGTGAGGCGCAACGCATCAAGCTGGCGCGCGAGCTTTCGAAGCGCCAGACCGGCCGCACTCTCTATATCCTCGACGAGCCGACCACAGGACTCCACTTCGACGATGTGCGGAAACTGCTCGACGTCCTGAACCGCCTAGTGGACCTCGGCAATACTGTACTGATCATAGAGCACCACCTCGACGTCATCAAACAGGCCGACTGGATTATTGATTTGGGGCCCGAGGGGGGAGAAGCCGGCGGGCGTGTGGTCGCCCAGGGCACGCCCGAGCAGGTGGCCCGCGTTAAAAGGTCCTACACCGGCCAGGTTCTGGCCCGCGCCTTAAACGCTAAGGGTGCTTCTCCCTCCCCCAAGAAGGCGCGCCACAGTTCTTCTGCCGACCTGGCCTCCGCCAACTCGCAAGCGATTTCCCGTTCCGCGTGAGACCGTCGCACTTCGATAGAACGCCGAGGCGAACTCGTCGGGTCAAGGGACTGCACGGAGAGTAACGCGCAGATTAGATCCGATTCACGCTGCAGGGGCGTCGGAGCTGCGGCGGATGCAGACGACTCGATGCGCGGAGCGCGAAAGGCTCTCCCGCAGGATCATCAGGGTGAGCAGTGTGCTCAGGATACGTTTCTTGAGTGGGTCGGGAACGGGCAGGTCGCCGGTGGCCACACGCGCCAGAAGCACGCCGTACTCGGTGATGGAGCTTGCGCTCTTCTCGCGGTATTCTTCGTTGACCAGACCCGAGGCCGCCTCCCGGCGCATCCTCGAAGAGGCCTGATCCACGGCGTCGGTGAAGTGCATTAGGCAGCGCCGCTCAGCCACCAAGGGCTCAGGCACGGCGCTTCTGCAGCCAGGTACGTCGCAGCGTACCGCTGCTGCCGACGCCAGAACCGATCCTTCCGACTGTTCTTTGATCCCTTCAGACATAAATCTCCGCCTCGACTAGCGCTTTCCGAACCCCCCAGTGCGAGTGCTCTGTTCCGTTGTTCACCAAGCAGCAATTTTCCTTCCAAGGGGATGAATTACTGGAATAGCTACCTGTCTGTAAGACGTGCTATCACCGCCTGAACGGGTTTCCACGTAACCTAAACGCTCACAAGAACATAGAGGGTGCTCTGGGCCCCGATGCCCTGGCCATTACTCCCAGGACCAGAGGCTGTCAAGGAGAGAAGCTAGGTAAACCCGCTGGCCTCAAATGTCAAGCTTTAATCTGTGGAAAAAGCGTGAAAATCTTTTCACAACTGAGCAAAAGTTTTCCTCTCTCGTGAGGGCGTAATCCCGGTTATATCCTTAACGACTCGGTTAACTGTCACAGCCTGAGGAGACTCCGGCTCCCCACGTCGCAACATTTGCAAGGGACCGATTCGGCCCGCGGGGATCCAGCAATTCCCGAGACTGACTTGCGAAACCCAGCCCTCTGCCATTAGAGTGCACCGAGCGATCCGATGAGCATCTACGCCACTCGACCGCTTGTTCTCGACCAGATACGCACCTACCCGCTGGCCAGCCGGAAGAGCAAGGTCACCGTGCGGGACTTTGGCCGGCCGCAGCGGCGCGGCGCGCCGGTGGGAGAGTTTCTGGAGTCACTGCCGCGCATCCTGGCCGCGGAAGACCTGCGCGCCGTGGTCGCCGCGATACTTCGTGCCCGCACCCGGCGCAAAGCTGTGCTCTGGGGCCTGGGTGGGCATGTCATCAAGGTGGGCCTCGGACCCGTACTGATCGACCTGATCCTCCGCGGCTTCGTCAGCGGGGTGGCCATGAACGGCGCGGCGCTGGTGCACGACTTTGAGATCGCGCTGGTGGGCAACACGTCGGAAGAGGTCGAACTGGTGCTCGGCCGAGGCGAGTTCGGCATGGCCGAAGAGACCGGACTCTATCTGAACGAAATCGCCGTGGGAGCCCAGCGCAGCGGCATCGGCCTAGGCGAGGCCGCCGGAAAGCTGCTCACCAGCGGCCGCCTGCGGGTGAAGCATCCCCAATCGAGCGTCCTGGTCGCCGCCTATCGCGCTCGCGTGCCGGTGACCGTGCATCTCGCCATCGGCACCGACATCCCGCACATGCACCGCTCGGCCGATGGCGCGGCGCTCGGCGCGTCCACGCACCACGATTTCCGCCTGTTCTGTGCGCTCGTGAAACAGATGCATCCAGGCGGCGCCTATTTGAACTGGGGCTCGGCGGTGGTCTTGCCTGAAGTGTTCCTGAAGGCCGTTTCGGTGGCGCGCAACCTGGGCGTTGTCCTGCGCCCGATCACCACTGCGAATTTCGATTTCATCCAGCACTACCGGCCGCTGCAAAACGTGGTGATGCGCCCCACCGCCGCCTCCGGCCGTAGCACGACTCGGGAGGAATCGCATGGGTACGCCCTGACCGGTCACCACGAAATCCTGCTGCCGCTGGTGGCTGCGGCGCTGGTGGAAGCAAGCCACGGAGCGCAGCGGAAGAAACCTGCGGAGCGCAAGCGATGAGCGCACCGGAAGACAAATTGCCGCCTCTGCAGGCCGAAAGCACGAGCGAACCCGCATCGGGCGGCGCTCCTCCTCAGAACGCGTCACACCTCGGCGGGCTGTCGGGACTCTCGCCCGAACAAACTGCGCCGGCCCGCGTCCCAGAAGACCTGCGCACCTCGTGGAGCTGGCCTGACCTGATCATTTTCCTGGTCTTCGTTCTGGGCAGCAGCATCATTTTGCCTCTGCTGGCCGGCGTAGCCGCGGTATTTATCTGGCACGTGAAACTCGCGGACATCGAGAGTGTGCCCGCCACCAAGGCCGCAGTTCTGGTGGCTGGCCAGGCGTTGTGGTCAGCGGCGACGATGATCTTTCTGTTCGGGACAGTGCGGCTCCGTCAGGCTGACCCGTTCTGGCGCACCATCGGCTGGCGCGCGCTGCGCCCCAGCACGATGACGGAGGGTAAGGCCGCACTGCTCTGCCTGCTGGGCGGCGTGGCCCTGGCCGTGGCGGTGCAACTTTCGTCCCTGGGAATCGGGAAAAGGACCAAGCTGCCGATCGAGGAGCTTTTTCAGAGCCGGAGCAGCGTGCTGCTGCTGATGGCCCTGGGCATTCTCGTGGCGCCGGTCGTCGAGGAGACGATCTTTCGGGGTTACATCTACCCGGTGCTGGCGCGCGGCCTGGGCATCCCCGCAGGCGTGCTGCTGACCGGAACGCTTTTCGGCCTAGTGCACGCGCCGCAGTTGTGGGGTGGCTGGGGCCAGATCGTGCTGATCATCATCGTGGGGGTCGCGCTGACCTTGGTTCGCGCCCGCACCGGGACGGTTCTGGCCAGCTTCCTCGTCCACTTCGGCTATAACACGACGCTCTTCCTCGAGTTTTTCATCGTCACCGGCGGTCTGCGTCACCTCTCCGGCCACGCCTAGCCGGTGTGCCGAAAACCCTCCGGGCGCGTGAGCGTATGCATTAGAATGGCGGTTTGCGCCGGCAAGCGGGCGTCTCGAAGATGCAAATCTCGCAACCCATCCAGTGGACAGGCGAAGGGGTGGTGATACTCGACCAGCGGCGGCTGCCCGCTGAGGTGGTCCATCACACCTACACCGACTACCGCGAAGTCGCTAGCGCCATCCAGTCCATGGTGATCCGTGGTGCGCCGGCCATCGGCGTGGCTGCCGCGATGGGCGTGGCGCTAGGCGCGCTGCGTTCGACGGCTGGCACGCTCGACGAACTGAAGGCGGAATTCCCGTTGATCTGCGACACTCTTGCCCGGACGCGGCCCACGGCCGTGGACCTGTTCTGGGCCATCGAACGGATGAAGCAGCGCTTCGCTGAGGCCGCCGCGGGCCAGGACCTCCGGCGCGTCCAGGAGGCGCTGGTCGCCGAGGCACAGCAGATCCATCGAGAGAAGAGAGCGGACGACGAGGCCATCGGCCGCTTCGGTGCGCAGTTGATGCCCGCCGACGGCCAGGTGCTGACGCAGTGCAACACCGGTGCGCTGGCGACCGCGGGCATCGGCACAGCGCTCGGTGTGATCCGCATGGCCGTCGAGCAGGGACGCAAGCTGCGGGTGCTGGTGCCGGAGACGCGGCCCTACCTCCAGGGCGCACGGCTCACGGCCTGGGAACTTCAACAGGACGGCATTCCGCTCACGCTGATCACCGACAACATGGTGGGACATTTTTTGAAAAGCGGCGAGATCGCTGCGGCCGTGGTCGGAGCCGATCGCATCGCCGCAAACGGCGACACGGCCAACAAAATCGGCACCTATTCGATGGCCGTGCTCGCCCGCGAACACAACGTGCCGTTCTATGTGGCCGCGCCCATTTCCACGCTGGACCTTTCCATCCCCTCAGGTGAGCAGATCCCCATCGAAGAGCGTCCCGCGGAAGAAGTCACCCACATACGAGGTGTGCGCATCGCGCCGGATGTTGCGGTCGCCAATCCGGCGTTTGACGTGACGCCAGCGCGGCTGGTCACCGCCATCATCACCGAGCGGGGCGTCGCCCGACCGCCCTATATCGAATCGCTCCGGCGCCTGGCGGCCGCGCCATCTCGGAGTACTCCGCCGCCCACGGCCTCTACGGTGGGGGGAGCGGCCCGCTCGTAACGAGCCCACTCGCTGCCCCGAGACCGTGAACACCCGCGCACACCATCTCAGACGCCTTCCATGATCAAATCGGCGGCTTTTTCCGCAATCATGATCGTCGGGGCGTTGGTGTTGCCACCTATAATGGTGGGCATGATGGAGGCATCCACGACCCGCAGGCCTTCTACCCCGAGCACCCGCAGATGCGGATCGACCACGGCCATCGCATCAGTGCCCATCTTGCACGTGCCGACAGGGTGATACAGGGTCTCGCAGGTCTCGCGGATGTACTCGGCGATGGCTTCATCGTTCTGTGCCGCCGGGCCGGGATAAACCTCGGCGCCGCGGAAGGTGTCAAACGCCTTTGCCAGCCCCAGCCGCCGCCCGAGCCGGATTCCTTCGATCAGAAGGCACAGATCGGCGTCGGCTAGGAGATAGTTCGGCTGGATCGCGGGTGGCTTGAGCGGGTCCGGCGAACGCAGTGTGATGCTACCGCGGCTCTCCGGGCGAATCAGCGTGGGGCCGATCGAATACCCGTGGCCCTCGGGACGCGTGAATCCATGATTGAGGTAATACAATGGCCCAAAGATGAATTGCAGGTCCGCGGCGGGCAGATCCGGCCTAGTCCTGACGAATCCGCCGGCTTCCGCGACGTTTGAGGTCAACATTCCCCGCTTGAAAAGCAGGTATTGCAGAAGATTGGCCAGCGACTTTGCGCTTGCCATGCTGACGGGTCGCGTGCATTGATAGCTCACGGCGACAATCAGGTGGTCTTGCAGATTCTGGCCCACCCCAGGTAGGTCCGTGACCACCGGAATGCCCAGCGGCTTCAGGTGATCGGCCGGGCCGATTCCGGAAAGAAGCAGCAGTTGCGGCGAATTGACGGTGCCGCCGCAAAGAATCACCTCCCGGCTCGCTGTGGCCTCATGCGCCTGGCCGTTCTGAACGTACGCGACGCCGACAGCGCGCTTGCCTTGCCACAGCAGCCGGGTTGCATGGGCGTGGGTCTCGACCCTAAGGTTGGGGCGCTCGAGCGCAGGCTTTAAGTAAGCGTCGGCGGCGCTGTGGCGCCGCCCGTGCTTCTGCGTCACCTGGTAAAAACCCACTCCATCCTGCTGTGGGCCGTTGAAATCAGGGTTCCGGGAAAAGCCGAGCTCCTCGCCGGCCGCGACAAACGCACAGGAAAGAGGGTTGTTGAAACGCAAGTCCGCCACATGGAGGGGGCCGCCGGCGGCGTGGTACTCGGAAGCGCCGCGCTCCTGGTCTTCTGCCTTCTTGAAATACGGAAGAATCTCCGCGAAGCTCCAGCCCGCGTTGCCCAGGCTGCGCCAGTGGTCGTAGTCGCAGCGGCTGCCGCGGATATAGATCATGGCGTTGATTGAGCTTGACCCGCCCAGCACCTTACCCCGCGGCCAGAACAGCTTTCGCTGGTGCAAGTGTGGCTGTTTCTCCGTGTAATAGGCCCAATCGTGAGGACTCTTGAAAAGTTTGGAGAAAGCCGCGGGAATGCGGAGCGTCTTGTCCTGGTCGGGCCCGCCGGCTTCGAGGAGCAAGACGGTGGTTCGTGAGTCTTCGGTGAGGCGATTGGCGAGCACGCAGCCCGCCGATCCCGCGCCGACGATCACGTAGTCGTACATCCGTTGGCTATCCCCGCCGGATTTATCAACCGGATGCTTGAATCCGGCGGCCCTCACCGGCGCCATCGCTAGAAGTCAGCGCAAGACAATACCACACACCATCGGGCGTTCTTCGCACGGATGGCGCGGGTAGCGCTCGGAAGCGAAGACCCAATCCGGCGCGCTGACGGCTGAAGGCTGAGAGCTCGCGTTACTCGTAGCGGAGGGCTTCGACCGGATCGAGCTTGGCGGCTTTCCAGGCAGGGTAGATGCCAAAGCCCACGCCGATCAGAGCCGAAACGATCAGCGCCACAGTGACCCAGAGGGGCGAAACCGTCGCAGGCAGGGAGGGAAAGCTCAGCCGCACGCCCAGGCCCAGCGCCGATCCCACCAGGACGCCGATCAGACCACCGATGCAGGTCAGCGTCATCGCCTCGAGCAGGAACTGCCAGAGAATGTTGCGGCGCTTGGCGCCGATGGCCTTGCGCACACCGATTTCGCGGGTGCGCTCGGTGACCGACACCAGCATGATGTTCATCACGCCGATGCCGCCCACCAGCAGCGCCACGAATGCCACCGCAAACATCACGATGAAGATGCCGGTCGAGATTTGCCGCCACAGGTCAATGAAAGCGTCCGGGGTGAAGATGGCGAAGTCGTCCGGCTTGTTCGAGGGCAGCTTGCGCTTGCGGCGCAGCAGCTCCCGCGCCTCCTCCACCACCTGGGGCACGGCGCCGGCGCTCGAGGCCTTGATGAACAGCACGTAGTCCTTCGTCTCCGGATGCAGCTTGCGCATGGTTGAGAGCGGCATGATGGCGATGTTGTCTTCGGGATTGGCGCCGCCGGAAAGCGCCTGGCGGCGCCGCTCGGCCACGCCCACAACGTGGAACACCTGGCCCTCGATCAGCACCTCCTGGTTGACGGGATCCTCGTTGCCGGGGAAAAGCGTATGGGCGGTGTCGTAGCCCAATACGACCACCGGGGCGCGATGCTCCTGGTCGATGGGGGTGAACCATCGGCCGCTTTCCAGCGCGATATCGAAGATGCGCTGGATCTCCGGCGGATTGCCCTGCAGGATGACGTTTTTTGCGCGCACGTCGCCGCGGCGCACGTAACTGGTGCCAGCGCCGAACTCCGGGCGAAAGATACGCATGGAGGGCGCGGCGGCCTCGACGTTAGGGAGCTGCGCGATCTCCACAGCCCACTCGGCCTGCAGCTCCTTGCGCGAAAACCATTCGCTCGGCGGCCGGCCCAGCGACGCCCAGGGGAAGCGGTAGCAGATAACAATGTTCGAGCCGAGATCTTTGATCGAGCCGATGACGTTGCGATCGAGGCCAATGATCACCGACGTCACCGCGACAACTTCCGCGACCGCGATCACAATCCCCAGGATAGTCAGGAACGATCGCAGTTTATTGCGGCGCAGAGCGTCCAGGGCCAGCTCGACCGCCTCACGCAGCTCCAGGAACCACGGCTGGCGCAGAGGCATGATCCCGCCGGTCGCCCGCCTCGTCCGGCCGGGCGCCTGCTCCACGTTGCTCGTTGTGACCGCCATGGGCGTCTTTTCTATCCCCGAAAACATCGGTGCGATGGAGCCGGTCTCCGCTACTCGGCGCGCAGCGCCACCACCGGATCGAGCCGCGCTGCCTTCGAAGCGGGATAAATGCCGAAGAACAGCCCGACGCTGGTGGACACCAGCATCCCGGCCGCGACCGACCAAGACTCGATGGCGCTCGGCAGCGGCGTCACCCACGACACCAGCTTCGCCAGCAGCACGCCGAGCAGGATCCCCCACAGGCCGCCGATCGCCGAGATGGTCGAGGACTCGATCAGGAACTGCAGCAGGATGTCGGCGCGGCGCGCCCCGACCGACTTCCGCAGGCCGATCTCGCGCGTCCGCTCGGTCACCGAAACCAGCATGATGTTCATGATCACGATGCCCCCAACCACCAGCGAAATCGAGGCGATGGCAATCGTCACTCCGAAAAAGGCCGAGCTGATGCCGGACCATAGCGTGAGGAATGACTGGTTGGTGTCCACCTCGAAGTCGTCTTTCGCGCCGTAGGCCAGGTGGCGCCGCCCGCGAAGGATTTGCCGCACCTCGTCGATGGTGGCGTCGAGCCGCTCGGGCGAATGCGCCTTACCCCAAATGCGAATGGATTGGTCGGTCCCAAAGCTCCTTTGGTAGCGGCTGATGGGAAGAATGACCCAGTTGTCGCGCGACTGCCCGAGAGCAGAACCCAGTTTTTTCCCGACGCCGATAATCTGGCAGACCTCGCCGTCCACGCGGATTTCTTTTCCGATCGGATCCACGTTGGGGAACAGGTTGTCCACGATGTCCCAGCCAACCGTGCAGACCGAAGCTGTGGACCGCATGTCAGCGTCGGTGATGTGTCGCCCGGAGGCGATTTCGATGTCGTAGATGCGCGCCATCGAAGGCGTCCAAGGGCGTAAGATGCTGTCGCGGAGGTAGTTTTGGCCGTACTTGACCTCGGAGCCCTCTTTTCTGATTGCCGCACCCACGTCCTTGCAGCTTCGACACGCTTCGCGCACCGCCTCGTATTCCTCGATGGTCAGCTTCTTGCGCTTCCGCTCGACCAGGTAATCGTCAATGTTGGTGATGATGGTCTTCCCGCGGTTCACCAGGAAGACGTCCGCGCCCAGGTTGAAGATCTTCTCGGCGACGTAACTGTTCAGCCCGTTGATGAAGCTGACCACGGCGATCACCGACGTGACGCCGATCACCACGCCCAGCAGCGTGAGCACGCTGCGCAGCTTGTGCGCCCAGAGGCTCGCGGCGGCGATCTCCACTGCTTCGCCGAAACCCATTGTCGCCCGGCGGTCCATGGTCGGAATCCTTCATCGTACCATACGCCCCGGAGCGGTCCCGTATTTCGCCCGAGTCCTCTCTCCCGGCCGCAAATTCGATTCGCCGCGATTGTTCCCGCAAATTGAAATCCTAGAGCAGCCCAGAGTTAAGGGTGTCACTCTGAGCGCAGTCCGCCGCAGCGGACGAAGCGAAGAACTCAACGAGCTGCTTCGGCCCCGACACAGTCCGGCCCTAAGCACGACACCCCTCTTTTGACTGTGCTGCTTCGCTCTTTGAGCTACGATTTTCGGAATTCAGCGGTTGGCTTGCCGTGACCGGAGTGCGTAGTAGCCCGTCTTGGAGAGCACTGCGTAGTCTTTGCCTTTGGCGCCAAACGTCGGTTGTAGCCGCAAGTTCAGGTGCCTGAAGCCGCCGTCGTCGGCGTTATGCGTGGAATAAAAGCCGAGGGTATAGCGCGTCTTCAGACGCTCGATCAACGCCTGGAAGGCGAGGAAGAGCGAGCCTTCCTTTTCGACCTCGAAGACTTCGCCGCCGGTCTCGATGGTCAGTTTGCCGACGTTCACCAGGCCCGGCGCCATGGCAGACGCCATGCGCGCCGGCAACGGGTTATAGCCGGGCACTTTGAGGCTGTACACGGCCGCATCGGCCTCGAGCGCCGCATCCACCACCTGCTTGTGGTTGACGCCGTCCTGGCTAGTGGGCACGTTGTCGCTCACCAGCACAATGACGCGCCGCGCTGCGGGTGCCTGCTGGCGCAAATAGCGCGCCGCATCGAAAATGGCGCGGTTGATGTTGGTAGCGCCACCGGTGTGGAAAGTTTCGATCTGGTCGGAGATCTCGCGCTTGTCGCGGGTCAGCCGGACGCGCTGCTGGACGTCGCTGCTGAAGGTGAACAGGGCGACCTCGTCGTCGGGCTTGAGCGCCTTGAGCGCGGTCAGCGTGGCGTAGCGCAGCGGCCGAATGAACGGCTCAATCGAGGTGCTCAGGTCCACCACCAGAGCGACGGCCAGCGGTAATTGGTCGCGGCTGAAATGCGCGATCTCCTGCGGGGCGCCATCCTCGTCGAGCACGAAATCTTCTTTCTTGAGGTCTTTCATTACGCGCCCGGCACGATCTTTCACCGTCGCCTCGACCAGAACCAGGTTGACGTTCACCCGGATCTTCGCCTCGGGCTGCTTCTGCGGGTCTTGTAGAGACGCCCCTACAATTCCTGGTGTCCCGCCAAGCAGAAGCGCCAGCATCACTGTCAACGCGAAAACTTGCCGTACCAGCAGCGCAATCATTGGAGACCTTGCATTTAGGCTGGGCTCAGGGCTCATCTCTAGCTCCGTTCGATATGCATGCACGTTTAGGGGCTAGCCGCCGTGGCGAGACTCGCGCTGGTCGCGCCAGAGGATAAGAGTGAAGCCTTGACGGTGGGGTTGCTTTGCGTTGCGGACGCTGTGCAGGTTGACGCGCAAATCGGGTAGACTGGAGTTTGCCCCTACAGATTGGGCCGTTTGCGATGCCAGTCGGTAGCCGCCTGGTAGGCCGCGGCGAACTCGATGCAGACGTCCTCGCGCAGCGCATCGGCGACAAACTGGATGCCGATGGGCAGGTTTTTTTCTTTGGTGAGGCCGCACGGCACAGAAATCGCCGGCAGGCCGGCGACATTGCTCGAGCCGATGACGTTCCACCGCTCCGCGTTTCTTGTCGGCGTGGCCGGCCGCTCGGCGGGCTTCTCCCCGGGACGCGGGGGCGGCGGAGCGGTCAAGTCGGCGTCTACCCGCGGCGCGGGCGTGATCCGGCTGGGCGCCACCAACGCGTCGAACTGCTCGAACAGCTTGCCGAGCGCCGGGAGGATCTCGGCGCGGACGCGGAAGGCGTCGAGGTAGTCGGTGGCGGGCAGCGAAAGCGCCGCGATCAGACCCGCCTTCTGGTACTCATCGCGCAGCTCCTGCACTTTGCCGCTTTCGATGAACGGGCGAAAAATGGACGCGGCCTCGGCGGTGTACAGCGTCACGGCCACGGCGCCATAGGGAAAATCCGGCAGCTCAACCGGCCCGAGCTTGGCGCCCAGCCCGCGGAGCACGTCGAGCGCGGCGGCAAACGCCTGGCCCACTTCGGGGTCGCCCTGGGCCGAGAAATCCGGTTGCACGACGCCGAGGCGCTTGCCTGCCAGCGGCTTCGCCTTCCGGCGATCCGCCGTGGGCGGCCACCAGACGAAGCTCGCATCGAGCGAAGTAGGATCAGCCGGGTCTTTTCCGGCGATGGCGTTGAGCACCAGGCCGCAATCAAGCGCGCTGCGGCACATCGGGCCGAGCTTATCCATCGTCCAGGAAAGCGCCATGGCGCCGTGCCGGCTGACACGGCCGTACGTGGGCCGCAGGCCGGAGACGCCGGAAAACGCCGACGGAGTGATGATCGAGCCCAGCGTCTCCGAGCCGATGGCGAAGCCAACTAGGGCAGCGGATACGGCCGCGCCAGGGCCGCTCGAGCTGCCGCCGGCCCAGTGGTCAGGGTTGTGCGGGCAACGCGAAGGGCCTTGCAACGACGCAGCCGCGCTCGAATAGCCGCCTCCGCCGGCGAGCTCGATCATCGAGAGCTTCGCGACCAGGATGGCGCCCGCCGAGCGCAGCTTGCGGACTACGGCGGCGTCAAGATCAAATACCTGGTCGCGAAACGGAGGCGCACCCCAGGTGGTCGGAATGCCGCGGGTGGCCAGCAGGTCTTTCGCGCCATAGGGGATGCCATGGAGCGGCCCGCGGGAGCGCCCCGCGGCGATCTCTTTTTCCGCGGCGCGCGCCTGCTCGAGCGCCAGATCGGGCGTGAGAGTCGCAACCGCGCCCAGCTTTGGGCCGAACTTTTCGAGCCGCGCCAGGTAAGACTCGGTCAGCTCGACCGGCGAAATTTTCCCCACGCGCACCTGCGCGCTCAGCTCGTGCACGCTCAAGTAGAGAGTATCGTCAGAGAGCATGTTCCTCAGTTCCTCGTCGTGTAGTCATTCGGTCCGCATTTGTCATGCGAGCGCAGCGAAGCATCCCTCAGAGGGATTCTTCGGTTGCTCTGACTTCGTCGGGCTCCCTCAGAATGACACCTTCAGGTTTTCCGCCCGCTGCGCGGGCGCTGCCGCACCTGGAAGACGAACGCAGGCTCCGCGTCGTAAGGCAACACACGACCGCGCATAGCAGTGAGTTGGCGGTCACGCCGCTCGACAGCTTTCTTCACCGCCTCTTCCTGCTCCTTACTGAGCTTCAGCTTTGGCTCGGGCTTGGGCTGCTCGGCTTGCGGCGGCGTTTCGGCAGGCTTTGCCGGCGCCGCAGGTGACTTCGGCTTCTTCGCCGGCTCCTGCGGCCACGCCAGGCTCGGAGCCAAAGGCACCGCCAGTGCCGCCCCGCCCAGGGTTTTCGTGAATTGCCTCCGGCTGATCCTTTTCATCTCGACCCTCCCAAGCCATCGACTCTGTTGCTCGGAATTCAAAACTCGCTTAGGCCGTTTCGATTTTCGTGCCTTCCCTTGCTTTTGAGCGGAGAATATCCCATTCGCCCATCCAAGGACCACGTTTTCCAAGGCCACGGACGCTGCCCCGCTGTGGAAAAGGAAGCAAGGTGTGCTTGACAGCCGGGCGGGTCGTGGCTATACTTAGCAATTGCTTGTAAGCCTGCCTGCTGGACAGGAGGCCCGCTCTTTGACAACCGGATGATAAGTGCCAGAACCCGTTCGGTTTTACTTGAGTGAACCGAGCGACAAAAAGTTCGTTCTGAAAGTCTGGCCCCGGCCCTGCCGGGGTTTTTGATTTTCGGGACAACCAGTTTCAAATGAGAGTTTGATCCTGGCTCAGAGCGAACGCTGGCGGCGTGCTTAACACATGCAAGTCGAGTGCGCAGTTTTCTGTAGCAATACAGGAGATGGGCGCACGGCGCACGGGTGCGTAACACGTGGGTAACCTGCCCTCTGATGGGGGATAACCCGCCGAAAGGCGGGCTAATACCGCATGACATTCCGACGATTTCGATTGTGGGAATCAAAGCCCGCAAGGGCGTCGGAGGAGGGGCCCGCGCCCGATTAGCTTGTTGGCGAGGTAACGGCTCACCAAGGCTATGATCGGTAGCCGGTCTGAGAGGATGGCCGGCCACACTGGAACTGAGACACGGTCCAGACTCCTACGGGAGGCAGCAGTGGGGAATCTTGCGCAATGGGCGAAAGCCTGACGCAGCGACGCCGCGTGGGGGATGAAGCTTCTCGGAGTGTAAACCCCTTTCGACCCGGACGAATGGCCCGCAAGGGACGTGACGGTACGGGTAGAAGAAGCCCCGGCTAACTACGTGCCAGCAGCCGCGGTAAAACGTAGGGGGCCAGCGTTGCTCGGAATTACTGGGCGTAAAGGGTTCGTAGGCGGTGCGGCAAGTCGGAAGTGAAATCTCTGGGCTTAACCCAGAGGCTGCTCCCGAAACTGCCGTGCTCGAGTGCGGGAGAGGCGAGTGGAATTGCAGGTGTAGCGGTGAAATGCGTAGATATCTGCAGGAACACCCGTGGCGAAGGCGGCTCGCTGGACCACAACTGACGCTGAGGGACGAAAGCTAGGGGAGCAAACAGGATTAGATACCCTGGTAGTCCTAGCCCTAAACGATGAACACTGGGTGTGGCCCCCCAAAGGGCCGTGCCGGAGCTAACGCGTTAAGTGTTCCGCCTGGGGAGTACGGTCGCAAGGC
>JBASRK010000194.1:0-3900 GCA_049273775.1 Candidatus Acidiferrales bacterium | reverse complement strand
GACCAGCTCCTACATCGTGCGCAAGGGGCTGGGCGGGGACTGGCAGCCGGTGCGGCTGCCGGCGATACTGTGGCTCAACACGCTGGTGCTGCTCGCAAGCAGCGCCACGATTGAGATTGCGCGCCGGCGCCTGGCTGACGCGGCCCCGGAGGGGTTCCGACGCTGGTGGGCGCTTACGACCGGGCTGGGCCTCGTCTTCCTGGTTGGGCAGGTGCAGGCCTGGCGGCAACTCGCCGCCGCCGGCGTGTTCCTGGCCAGCAATGCTGCCAGCAGCTTCTTTTATCTGCTGACCGCGGCGCACGGCCTGCACTTGCTGGGCGGGATTGCGGCGCTGCTTTACGTGGTCTTCCGCGCCTGGAGCCGCTCGCGCATCACGCAGGGCACCGCCGCGGAGTTGGCGGCGATTTACTGGCACTTCATGGACGGGCTCTGGGTCTTTCTGTTCCTACTCCTCCACCTGGGACGGTGAACCGTGCACGAAACCAAGACCGAGGCGGCACTGACCTCACCGTGGTCGGGCGGCGCCTCGCCGTTTGCGATGGGCTCGAAGAAACTCGGGATGTGGCTGTTCATCATCTCCGACGCGTTGACCTTTTCGGCGCTGCTGCTGAGCTACAGCTACTCCCGGCTGGCCAATCCCGACTGGCCGCGGCCGTTCCCGTTCTCTCCCGCCATCCTGTTTTCGACCAGCATGACCGTCGTGCTGCTGGCCAGCAGCTTGACGATGGTAATGGCCGTAGCGGCGGCGCACCGCGGCCGGCGTGGCACGGCTGTGAAGTGGATCCTGGCCACAATGGCGGGCGGGGCGATCTTCATCGGCCTGCACTTGTCCGAGTGGATTCACTTGATTGAGGAGGGCGTCCGGCCATTTTCGAACCCTTGGGGCGCGCCGCTGTTCGGCGCCTCCTTCTTCGGCATCACCGGCCTGCACATGACCCACGTGGCCATCGGAGTCATCTACCTGGGCATCATCTCCATCGGTTTCGGCCGGGGAAAGTTCGCCTCGGAAGACGTCGAGGTCAGCGGCCTTTACTGGCACTTCGTGGACCTGGTGTGGATGTTCGTCTTCCCATTGATCTACCTGATGTCGGTGAAATACTGAGGAGCCGCCATGACCGCCAACGTACACGCCGTCGCATCGCACGGAGAAGCCACGGCCCGCACCTACGTCTGGGTCTGGCTGTGGCTGGTGGGAATTACGGGCATCGAGGTCTTTCTGGCCTACGAGAACCTGCGGCCGGACTTGATGCTGACCATTCTGATCGGGCTATCGGTCATCAAGGCTGCGCTGATCATGGCCTACTTCATGCACCTGAAGTTCGAGCGCTTCACTCTGGTATTGTGGCTGGTGCCGGCGCTGGTCTTTTGCATCTGCATGATACTGATTTTCTTCTTCCCTGACAGTTTCCGGGCGCTGCACCTGCGTCCGCACTGAGGCAGGGCAGGGTTGGAGCCACTGAGGCGCTGATGAAAAGGCTCTCGCAAATCGCCCGCAGAACAGGACGGTTGAATCATTTCAAGATGCGCCCGATTGTTGTCTCCTCCCTTCTCTCGATCCTCGGTGCCTCTGCGGCTCTCCCGAACGCCTTCGGTCAGGGCTGCGCGATGTGCTACACGACTGCTGCCGCCGCGGGCTCTGCCGCGGCGCGCTCGCTCGATCTGGGGATTCTGGTCCTGCTGGTGCCGACCCTGGTGATGTTTGTCAGCGTGCTGGTCTTCGCCATCCGCCGAGCCGCCATAAGGTGAGCGTTAGCCCTCTGGTTTTTTTGACACACGGTGAGAACAGGTATTCGTGTGCTGAAACGAGCAGGCGACGGGCCAGTAGGAATCAGTCGCCGAGGGCGGCAGCAAGTGCCTCGGCGACGCGAGCGATCTGCTCCGAAGTGAGCTCGGGATAGACGGGCAGCGAGAGCACCTCATCGGCGGCGCGCTCGGACTCGGGCAATTCGCCGCGCTTGTGGCCGAGCCCCGCGTAGACCGGCTGCAGATGCAGCGGCACAGGATAATAGACTCCGCTCGCGATGCCGCGGCCGGCGAGGGCAAGTCTAACGCGGTCGCGCCTGGGCACGCGGATCGTATATTGATGGTAGACGTGCTCACTCCCGTCGGGCACCTGCGGCGTGACGACGCCCGGCAGGCGGCCGAGTAGCGCGTTGTACTCGGCGGCGTGTGCCTGCCGCGACGCCTTCCAGCGGTCGAGATGCCGCAGCTTGACCCGCAGCACTGCGGCCTGGATTTCGTCGAGCCGGCTATTCCAACCCTGCTCCTCGCTGACGTATTTCCTGCTCTGCCCGTAGTCGCGGAGCAGCCGCAGGCGGGCCGCGATCTCTTCCGAATCGGTGACGATCATCCCGGCGTCGCCGTAGGCGCCGAGGTTCTTGCTGGGATAGAAGCTGAGGCAGCCGAGCTCACCGAGCGACCCAGTCTTGCGGCCCCGGTAGGCGGCGCCGATGGCCTGCGCGTTGTCTTCGACCACCTTGAGGCCGCGGCGCGCCGTCACCTCGAGGATGGCGTCCATTGCGGCGGGCAAGCCGTAGAGGTGGACCGCGACGACGGCGCGAGTTTTCAGCGAAATCTTTGCCTCGAGCCGCGCCGGGTCGAGATTAAACGTGCCGGGCTCGATGTCCGCGAACACCGGGCGCGCGCCCAGCATGCTGACGGCCCCCGCAGTGGCAATGAACGTAAAAGCGGGAACGATCACTTCGTCGCCGCGGCCGATCCCGCAAACGCGCAGCGCCAGCAGCAGCGCGTCGGTGCCCGAGGCGACGCCAATGCCGAACCGCCGGCCGCAGTAGCGCGCCAGTTCCTGCTCGAGCGCCGCCCCCTGCGGGCCCAGGATGAATTGCTGCGAGCCGATCACGTCGTCAATCGCGGCGCAGATTTCGTCCGCGATGGGGGCGTACTGCGCCCGCAGGTCGAGCAGCGGTATTGTTTCGTTCGTCTTCTCACTCAACGATCCTGGTGCGCTCATTTCTTCTTTTGACATCGGTGGCAGGTGATAAAAAACTCGCTGGCCCGGTGCATTGCGGCCGCGGGTACCTTCGAAGTCGAAATCACTTCTTGCTTGTGTTCGTCTCCCGCAAAGATAGCATGGCGGATATCTTTAGTTGATGAACGAAATGATTTTCTTTCCCAGATGCACCTCCTGATGACAGCGGGCACAGAGGGTAATCAGATTGTACTCAGCATCGTTCCCTAGGTGGCTCCGCAGCTTGATGTGGTGAACCTGCAGCTCGGCCAAGCGCCCACACTGCTGACAGCGCCACCCGTCCCGCTCCAATACGTACTTGCAAAGCTGACGGTAGGACTTGGGATCAAGGCGGACCCGAGGGCACTTTGTCCGGTATCTGTTCATGAACGTCGCGCACCTGTTTGAGAAACTGCTGTCTTTGAGGATGGGGCAGAAAACCAAATAGACGACGCATTGATAGAAGCAAAGCGCTGGGATTGCCGTTCTCTAGGTCTAAGTTCGCCCCGGCCAGGAAGTCAGCACAGATCATCTCCAGGCAATAGCCGCGGGACTTGTCCGTGCCCAGCATCAGCGCAGCGGTCTCTAGCGCCTGCTCGACCACCGGCAACTGGCTCTTGTACAGCTTGAAGTAGATGATCTCCCAGGGTTCGGTCTCCTGTCCGGTTAGGTGACGTTCCACCTCCCGTTTGAACTCCTCTTTCGGCAGCTCTCGGGCTTTGTGCAACCAGGTTGCACAATCAAACCGCTGCCCATCCCGACGAGCCACCTTCACCAGTTCGGTCGCCTTGGTCCACCCCACCAGCTTGAGCTCGGGCTTAGGGATCCGCGGCAGGTGCTCGTGGATGGCCATCAGGTAGTAGGCTTTCCGTCTGGACTCCGGGAATTTCTTCTCCAGGAACTCGTCGAAGGAGCGGAGGTTGTCCAGCCTC
>JBASRK010000181.1:0-17361 GCA_049273775.1 Candidatus Acidiferrales bacterium | reverse complement strand
CGGCGCGCCGCGACCCAGCCGGGCTTGTTGACTTGGCGTCCGCGGGCGATGCCCAGCGCGCCGGGCGGCACGTTGTCGGTGATGGTTGAGCCGGCAGCAACGTAGGCGCCGTCGCCCACTCTCACCGGCGCGACCAAGGCGGTGTCGCTGCCGATAAATACGCGCTTGCCGATCGTGGTGGGGTGTTTGCGTGTTCCGTCGTAGTTGCAGGTGATGGTGCCGGCGCCGATATTGGTGTGCGCGCCGATCCGGGCGTCGCCCAGATAACTGAGGTGCATGGCCTTGGCGCCCTCGGCCAGCACGGTCTTTTTCACCTCGACAAAATTGCCCACCCGGGCGCCGGCCCGCAGCTCCGCCTGGGGCCGCAGGCGGGCGAACGGGCCGATCATGGCGCCGTTGCCCAGGCGGCTCGAGGCCACGACGCAGTGCGGCTCAACGATCACGGCGTCGCCAAGCAGCGTATCGCGGAGCACGCTGCCGGTGCGGATGGTGCAGCCGCGGCCGATGCGCGTTCTTCCCAGCAGTTGCACGCACGGCTCGAGCACCGTGTCAGCGCCGACCTCCACTTCCGGGTCAATCAGCACGGTTTCGGGCAGCAGGATCGAGACGCCGGCTTCCATCAGCGCGTCGCGCTTGCGCTGGCGGAAGGTTCGGTCCACCTCGGAAAGCTCGGCGCGGGTGTTGCAGCCCAGGACTTCCTGCGGGTCGGCGGCCACCTGCGCGAGTACGGTTTCGCCCTGCTGGTTCAGCAGCGCGATGGCGTCGGTCAGGTAGAGCTCGCGGTGGACGTTTGCCGGGCGAAGCTGGGCGAGGCACGGCCAGAGCTTCGCGAGCGTGAAGCAGTAGATGCTGGAGTTGATCTCGTTGATGCCGCGCTGGTCTTCGGTAAGCGCGGATTGCTCGACAATCGCCGCCACGCGACCGTCCTGGTTCCGGAGGATGCGGCCGTAGCCGGTCGGGTCGGGAAGCAGCGCGGAGAGGGTGGTCGCGGCAGCCTGTCCAGTCTGATGCGCGCGCGCCAGCGAACGCAGGGTTTCGGTGCGCACCAGCGGAGCGTCCCCGGGAACTACCAGCGCGTACTTGGCGCGGCTCCCGATGGCCTTGCGCGCCACCACCAGGGCATGGCCGGTGCCGCGCTGCGGCTGCTGCAGGACTGCCCGTGCGCCCAGCGGCGCCACTGCGGCGGCAACTTCATCGGACTGATGGCCCACCACAACGAGCAACGCTCGTGCGCCCAGCGGCCGGCAGGCGCGCGCCACGTGCTCGACCAGCGGATGCCCGCCGACGCGGTGCAGCACTTTGGTCACATTCGAGCGCAGCCGCGTACTCTTGCCCGCGGCCAGAATCACAACAACGAAGTCAGGTAGAGCCATGGCAGTGCTATTCTCACCCGCTAGCGAAATTTTGACAACGGATAGACGCAGCGGGGCCCGCGAATGGAACAAGGGCTCTTCCCGCCGATGTGGGGCTGCAGGCAGGCGGCCGAGTCCGGCGAGGCGGGAGTGATCCGCGCCAAACCCGACGGCCCCGCAAACGAGAACAGTCCTCCCATCGGCTAGTTCCCATCCGGAAAAAGCACAGCACAGCGTGCTGCGGGCTAATCGCTGGCGTGAAGAGCCGCGGCCGCCGCTGGCGGTGCGATCTCACCGGCCTCGGCGGAGGTTTCTGTCCACAGCGAAGCATCGGCCAGCAGGCGGGTGACAAGTTGCGTGTGCAGCGCGTGGCCGGCCTTGTGCGCCACCACCAGCGCCTTCAGCGGGAGGCCCACCAGCGCAAGATCGCCGATCAGGTCGAGCGCCTTGTGCCGCCCGAATTCATCAGCGAAGCGCAACGGGCCGTTCATCACCGCGTCGCGGCTGAGCACGATGGCGTTCTCATACGATACGCCGCGAATCAGGCCGACGGAGCGCAGGCGCGCCTCATCGTCCAGGAAACCAAAGGTGCGCGCCGGGCCCAGCAGGTGGCTGAACGTCTCCCGATTCACCGCCACTTCGATTTCCTGCCGGCCCACCTGCGGATGCGGATAATCAATCAAGCAGCGGACGCGGAACTCTTCGGCCGGGTAGATGCCGATCCGCCGGATCTGCCCCGGCTTGCCGGTGTCGCCATCCTCAATCTCGAGCGGCCGCACAACTTTCAGATAACGCCGCCGGCGGCGCAGCCGGCGCACGCCGGCCTTTTCCAGCATGGCGATGAACGGTTGAGCGGAGCCGTCGAGAATCGGCACTTCAAGCGCGTCAAGCTCCACGTAAACGTTGTCCACCCCACAGGAGTAGAGCGCCGCCAGAAGGTGCTCGGTGGTCGAGAGCAGCACGCCCTTCTTCATCAGGCTGGTGGCGTAGCTGACGCGCGCCACGTTGCGCACGTGCGCCTCAATCTCGAAATTCTCCAGATCCACCCGGCGGAAGACGATCCCGGTGTCTGCCGGCGCCGGGACCAGCCGCAGGCGGCACGCCACGGCCGTGTGCAGGCCGATACCCTCGGTCTCAGCCGACCGCTCGATTGTGGTTTGGAAAGCCATCTGTTTCACAAGAATCGTAGCATTTAACATGCCTAATCGCCATCGCGTTAATCTAATAGATTAAACAGCTTACATCGAAGTGCGAGACCTATGATTAAGTTGGTGTGGTAAAAGAGCAACAGAATGGATTCTTTGCTGTGGTGAAAGTTCTAGACCGCACAGTACCGAGTCTCGCCCCAAATGGAGTCAACTCGAGCAGCCGCGGCAGCTTGTCACCTTGGCGCTGGCCGAGTAGAATAACGTTTTGCCGCTGGCCTATGGCCTCACCTTTTCACATTCTCTCGAACTCGCCTGCGATGCCGCTGACCGATGTTCCTCTGCCTTCGGCGCATCCTCGGCCTCCCTGGCTGCGGGTCAAGTTTTTCGGCGGGCCGAATTATCAGGAGCTGAAGCGGCTGATGCGCACGCTCGACCTGCACACGGTGTGCGAGAGCGCGCGCTGCCCGAACATGGGCGAGTGCTGGGAGCACCGCACGGCCACGTTCATGATCCTGGGCAACGTCTGCACGCGCGCCTGCGGCTTCTGCGCCGTGCCTTCTGGCAAGCCGGTGGGCCCGCCCGACCAGGACGAGCCGCGGCGTGTGGCCGAGGCGGCGGAGAAGATGGGTCTGCGCTACGCGGTGGTGACTTCAGTGAACCGCGACGACCAGCTCGACGGCGGGGCGGGGATTTTCGCCCGTACGATCGAAGAAATCCGCCGGCGCGTGCCCGGCTGCAAGGTGGAAGTGCTAATCCCGGACTTCCGCGGCGTCTGGCCGGCGCTCGAAACTGTTGTGGCGGCGCACCCCGACGTGCTCAACCACAACACCGAGACCGTGCCGCGGCTCTATCGCCGGGTGCGCAAGGGCGCGGTCTATGACCGCTCACTGGAATTGCTGCGCCGCGCCAAAGCCCTGGTGCCGGAGATGCCCACGAAGACCGGCCTGATGCTGGGGCTGGGCGAGACGCAGCAGGAAGTTTTATCAGCGATGCGGGACTTGGTCGCGCAGGGCACCGACATCCTTACCCTCGGCCAGTACCTGCAACCCACCCGCGAACATTTGCAGGTGGTCCGGTTTGTCCGTCCCGACGAATTCGCCGATTACAAGCGGCAGGGTGAAGCGATGGGTTTCAAGCACGTTGAGGCCGGGCCGCTGGTGCGCTCCTCCTATCACGCTTTCGAGCAGGAACAAGCCGCCCACAGCTAACCCCCACAATTTCCTAAACATACAAGGAGTTTCTGGAATTTTGCCCTAAGGGTGGGTGAGGATGGCAGCGTCCCCGCCGGACACAGCGAAACTGTTCGACGCAGTTCGAGCTGAGAGCGTCCCCGGATGTTCGCTACAACGGCAAGACGCGCCCGACCCTAGCGGGTACCGAGAGGGAAGACGGCGCCAAGAAAGCGGGCCTCGAGAACTGATGCGGGCCCCTTGACGGAAAAGCGCGACCCTTGCAAGTGCGGAGTAGAACCTAGTGGTCCCGTCCCGGGGTTGAGGGGCCACCCAGAGCGGCCAGCGCCGCCCGGACCACATGCTCGACGCGCGCCCGGCAGGCCGCATCCCGGATTTCCAGTTCTTGTGCGGTGCGGAAGTCCGCGGCGGCTTTTTCCCCGCGGCCGAGCTTGGCGTTCAGATCCCCGAGCAAGAGGTGGAAGAGCGGATTCTGCGGGTACTGTTCGACCAGCGGAGCGAGCAGCTCCGCCGCCCGCGCGTATTTCTGGTCGTAGTTGCGGAGATTCTTGGCGAGATAAAAGCGCGCCTCGATCGCGGTCAGCTCACCCCGGCTCATCGCCAGCTCGAGCTGCCGCTCGCCCTCTTTCTTGTCGCCGCCGGGGATGCCCATGAAGAAGCGCAGCACCCGGGCAAGCCTCGAAAGCGTATCCACGTAGTAGTTGTAGAGCCCCAGGCCCGTGTAGGCGTCGGCCATGTCCGGGTCGAGCTGTACGGCGCGCAGGAAATGCTCGCGGGCCTTCACACCGGCGCGCGCCGTGGCGCGGCGGTCGTCGCGCAGCCCCAGCAGCCGCGCCTTGAGCGCCCAGGCCATCCCGGCGTAAAGCTGCATCTCTGCGGTGTCGTTCTGCTTCAGGTGCCCTTCGGCGAGATGCAGAGCCTTGTCGGCGAGCGCGAGATAGGCGTCGTCCTGCGGCAACCGCGAGCGGTGCCAGGCGTCAATCATGCCGTATTTGATTTCGCACGCTTCGCAATAGAGCTTCCACCAGCGAGCGTCGGCTTCGAGCAGAAAACCCAGCGGATGTTCGGGCTGTTGTTGCTCGAGCCTGTGGAAAAGCACGATCGCCGCGTCGGGATCGCCGCTATAGATCAGGCGCAATCCTTGGGTTGCCTCCGTCGGCAGATTGAGTCTGCCAGCTTCCGCTGGAATGGCAGTGAGAAAGCACACCGCAAGGAGAGCCAAGAGGGAAGCGCTCATCCGAGGCGTCGATCGGAAGCGTGAAATTCGAAATCCGAAAAGCGAAGCCCGCGGGCCTAACACGACGCAAACTCTAGACCCGCCCATCACGAGCCACCAATCACGGGTCACGCCTTCTTCAACCAGCCCACTAGGATGTCGTCGCCTTCCACCTTCACCTCGTACGCCGAGACCGAATGCCCGCCGGGATGGTCAGGCAGGCCGGTGCGCACATCGAAGGTCCAACCATGCCACGGGCAGGCCACCACGTTGCCGTCGCCGATCAGCCGGCCCTCGCTCAGCGGACCCCCCATGTGCGGGCAAATGAAATTGATGGCGTAGAATTCGCCGTTCACGTTGAACAGGGCGATGGGCTTGCCGTGCGCGAGCACGAGCTTGCCGGCGCCCGGGGCGACCTCGCCTCGCGCCGCCACCCTCACGAAGCCCGGACGTTTCGACGTATCAGCCATTCGGCCGCCCAAATTGGATTCGAGCAGGCGTCCAGCCCAGAAGCCATGCCGCAAAGATGTACATTATGTAGCATTCGAGCGCAAACGGAAGGAACCCGAAGTAGCCCGGTGCAGGCATCTCAAAGATCCTCCACCGCTGGTACATCGGGAAAGTGTAGTGCCACTTCGCCGAAGCCCAGTAATTCCAGAACTCCCACAGCCAGCCGCATATCCAGCCGGAGACCAGAAGAGCGTAGAGCCGCCCGCGACGCCCCTGCTCGAGGTCGGCGAGCAGCGAAGGCAAGCGCAGGCGGCGATTGATCGGGTCGAGCAGGAAAATAAAGCCCAGCCAGACCAGCGCGAACAGGTACGCCGCCACGTGCCGCGGCAGCACCAGCGGCAGGACGAGCAGAACGGCGCCGAAGACAACGAACGCGCGCTGCGCGGCCGCAGAGAAACGCACAGGCGGCGCCGGCCGGGCAAACCAGGCGAAGGATTCGACTAGGTCCGCAGTGACAAATATACCCGGGGTGATCGTGGCAAATGACCAGGCATAGCCGAACCCGCTCGCCAGCCAGTGCAGCGGCAGGCCGGTGTAATCCCAGTTTGCGAGACGCAGGTTGTAGGCCTCAAACAGCAGCCATAACGGCACCGAGAGCAGCGCCACTTGGCCGAACTGGCGCGGCGCATCTCGCAGGCGCGAGTGGCCCGCCACCGCAAAGACCGCGGCATCAGCTATCAGGATGTACGCCGTCCAGGCGATGGGCGTGAAATAGGTCGCCACCGGCTCGACGCCGCGGAACATCAGCCACTCTGCGCCGGCCAGCGCCAGCAGGCCCAGCCAGCCGTGCGCCGGCAGAGTTTTTGCTCTGGCGGGATGGCGCAGGAACTCGGCCGCCAGGATGGCCAGGATTGCAGCGGTTGAGGCGACTCCGAGCTTCACCATATGGTCCTGATGGTAACGCAGGTGGAGGTTTTTGGCCCCGCTGCGGCCATCTGCTATGCTCGGGGCTTCGTTTTGGTTTCCTCGTGATAGCCGAAATCCATCCGCAAAGGCTCGAACGCGGCCTGGGCCTGAAGGAAGCCACCGCGCTCAACATGATCGACATGGTGGGCATCGGGCCGTTCGTGGTGATCCCGCTGGTGATCAAGGCCATGGGCGGGCCGCAATGCTTGCTGGCGTGGTTGGCGGGTGCGGTGCTGGCCCTACTCGATGGTTTTGTGTGGTCCGAGCTGGGCGCGGCGATGCCGCAGGCCGGCGGCAGTTACGTTTTTCTGCGCGAGGCCTATGGGCCCGGCCGGTGGGGGCGCCTGATGTCTTTCCTGTTCGTCTGGCAGACACTGATCCAGGCGCCGCTGGTGATGGCCTCGGGTGCCATCGGCTTCGCGCAGTATTTCAGCTATTTGCTGCCTCGCATGGGACGCTTCGGCGAATGGATGATGAAGGCGGGGCCGTACGGCCAGAAAGCGGTCTCCGGCACGTTGATTGCATTTCTGGTTTTTCTGCTCTATCGGCGAATTACTACCATCGGCAAGATCTCGCTCTTGCTCTGGGCCGGCGTGGTGGGCACGATCGTGTGGCTCATCTGGGGCGGGGCGACGCACTTCGATCCAAAGCTGGCCTTCACCTATCCGGCCGGGGCGTGGGACCTCTCCTGGGTGTTCTTCATAGGACTCGGCTCGGCGACCGTCAACACCATCTACACCTATTGGGGCTACTACAACGTCTGCCATCTGGGCGGCGAGATCCGCGAGCCGGAGCGCAACATCCCGCGAGGCATTTTCCTCTCCATCCTGGGAATTGCCGCGCTCTACCTTGCCATGCAGACCAGCATCCTCGGGGTGCTGCCGTGGCAGCAGGCGCAGGAGTCGCCCTTCATCGTCAGCGCATTTTTCGAGCGGCTCTACGGCGCTCGCGCCGCGATGCTCGGAACGCTGCTGATCCTCTGGGTGGCGTTTGCGTCGCTGTTTTCCGTCATCCTCGGCTATTCGCGGGTGCCTTACGCGGCGGCGATGGACGGAAATTTCTTCTCCGTGTTCGGGCGCGTCCATCCCACCAAGCGCTTCCCGCACGTCTCCTTGCTGACGCTGGGCGCAGCGGGCCTCATTTTCAGCATGCTGTTTCGCTTGAGCGACGTCATCAAGGCCATCCTGGCGATGCGGCTGCTGGTGCAGTTCATCGGACAGGCGGTCGGCTTGATGATCCTGCGCCGGCGCTGGCGGCCCGAGCGGCTGCCGTTTAAGATGTGGCTCTATCCGCTGCCGGTCGTGGTCACCATTTTCGGCTGGGCGGCGCTGTTCTTGAGCACGGGAAGGAAATTTGCTCTCGGGGGTTTGCTGATGATCTTGCTGGGGACGATGGTTTTCTTCCTCCAGGCCCGCTACCGGAGGGAATGGCCCTTCGGCCCGCCACGGTCGGCTCAAGGTGAACCATTTGCCGGGGCGGCGCAATGAGGCGGGCGCTCGATCGGCCCCGCAGGCTGCGCGTATTTCTCTGGCGCGCGGCTGTGTTACTTGCGGTTGTGCCGGCGGCGGCGCAGACTCTGGCTCCACCTGCCACCGGGCAGAGCCTCCCGGACGTGCTCGAGGCCATCCAACGGGCACGCGTCACGACGCGCATCCTCTACGTGACCGCGCACCCCGACGACGAATCCTCTAGCGTGCTCACTTATCTGGCCCGCGGCCTCGGCGCGGACGTGGCGCTGCTGGCGATCACCCGCGGCGAAGGCGGCCAGAACGCGCTCGGCCCCGAGCAGGGTCCGCCGCTCGGCATCCTGCGCACCGAGGAACTGCTCGCGGCGACCCGCACCTACGGTGTGCGGCTCTATTTCACCCGGGCGCCGGACTTCGGCTACTCGAAAACGCCGGAGGAAACGCTCAAGGTCTGGGGCGATACCGCACTCGACGACATGGTGCGTGTGATCCGCACCTTTCGCCCGCACGTCATTATTAACAACTGGGGCGGAGTGCGGACAGGGCACGGCCACCACCAGGCCGCCGGGATCCTTACGCCGAGGGCCTCCGCTGCCGCAGGCGATCCAAGAGCGTTCCCGCACCAACTGGAAGAGGGGCTCGACACTTGGAAGCCCGCGTTGTTGTTGCAACTTTCTCGCGACGATGCGTCGGGCGGCCTTCGCCTGCCGCTCGACGAAATCTCGCCGCTTTGGGGGAAGACGTACCGCGAGATCGGCCTCGAAGGGTTCGTCCACCACCGCACGCAGGGAATCGCCGGGTTCCTGAATTCACCCTTTTTGCGCCGGCCGATTTCGCTGGTCGCGGTGGACGGCGCGAAGCTCGAACCGGCGCAACTTGCCCTCCCTCTCTCACAACTCGCCGACCATCTCCCCATGTACCAAGCGGGAGTCAAACAAGCAGATCGGCGGCTCGCCGCCGCGCGAGAGGATGGGCTGCGGCTTGATTGGGCGGCCGCGGGGAGGGAACTCGCTGCTGCGGCGCTCGGCATTGCGGAGTTGCGCGGTCAACTCACGGAGGTGTCTGACTCCACGGAATACCGATTGCGTGAGGAACTACGGCGCGTCGCACAGCGAATTGACACCGCCTTGGCTGCAGACGCTGCGCTGCGCGTGGAGGCGCAGGCCGACCGCAGCGAAATCGTTGGCGGAGAGACCTTCACTGTCCGCGTGCGCGTCCAGCGCCGCGGCGAAGTGCCTGGCGAGTTTGGCAAGCCGAGTTTGATTCTGCCGCCGGGGTGGAGCGTGACCAAGGAAGAGGCAGGGCCCGCCGGTGACGTGCGTTTCACCGCGGCCATCCCCAACGACGCAAAGGTTCCTCGCACGGCCGCCGACTGGATGCTGCCGTGGCCGCCGGCGCTGGTCGAGGCGCGGGTGCGCCTGCGCGTCGGTGAGTATGCGTTCGACGTCGCGGTGCCGGTCACCGCGCAGCGAGCGACTTCAACGAGGGTGGACACGCTGCCGCTGGCGCTGGTGCCTGCTGTTACGATGGCACTCGATCCGCGGCAATTCGTTGTCATCGAGCAGCGCCCGCCGAAAACGCTTGAACTGCTCGCACGAGTGCACCATTACGGTACCGCATCCGCAAAGGTTACCGTCGGCGTGGACGCACCCGACGGGTGGCGGTCTTCACCCCCGCAGGGGCTTGAGTTCAACGGCGCAGGCGACCAACTGGTGCGATTCAATGTCACCCTGCCTGCCAAAGTCTCCGCGGGAAATTATCTCCTGGGAGCCTGGGCTACGCTCGACGGAGAGAAATTCCGGACCGCGCTCGAGCCGCTGCCCTCGTTGCCCACCTACCTTTGGAGCGAGCCTTCGGTCACCCGGGTAGAGGCATTCCCCGTGGCGGTGCCGGAGGGACTGCGAGTCGGCTACGTCGCCGCGGAGAATGATCCCATTCCCGCAGCGCTCGGCCGCCTGGGCGTGCAGGTCGAACTGCTCGACCCGGTCGCGCTGGCTTTCAGCGATCTCCGCCGGTTTGATGCCATCGCCATCGGCATCCGCGCCTACGAATTGCGCGAAGACTTGGCCCGCGCTAACCAGCGGCTGCTGGATTACGCCGCGGCAGGCGGCACACTCGTGGTGCAGTACCAGCGGGAAAACGTTTGGACCGCCCTGAAGCCTGCGCCCTACCAGGCCGCCATCGGCCAGCCCACTGTGCGCATCACCGACGAAAACTCGCCGGTGCGTTTCCTTGCGCCCGACCACCCGGTGCTGAACTTTCCCAACAAGATTTCGCAGGAGGATTTCAAGGGTTGGGTGCAGGAGCGCGGGCTCTACTTCTGGAGCCAGTTTGATTCGCGCTACCAGCCGCTGCTCGGCCTGCGCGATCCCGGCGAGGAGGAGGTAACCGGGGGCCTTGTCTGTGCGCGGGTTGGCAAGGGAGTCTATATCTATACCGGCCTCGCCTTCTTCCGCCAGTTGCCCGAGGGAGTCTCCGGCGCCTATCGCCTGTTCATCAATCTGCTGAGCCAATCGCGGGTGAAGCCTTAACGAAGGCAAGAGGAAAAAGGCAAAGGCGGCGGATTACCGTTATGGCTTCGCCTTGTTCACGCTGCCGCAGTGTGTTAGAGAGGAGCGAGGCATATATGGCCAGACGTGAAACTGCCGGAGAGATTCTTCTCCCGGCACTGCGGGAGCAGAACGATGCCGAGCCAGAGATGGTGCGCATCCCCGAAGGCTGGTTCTGGATGGGCTGCGACACCGGCCGCGACGACGAGCGCCCGGCGCACCGCGTCTGGGTGGATGCCTTCGAGCTGGCCGCCTGCCAGGTGACCAACGCCGAGTATGCCCGATTCCTCCAGGCCACCAAACACCCCAGGCCGTTGCACTCGGACGACCCAAACTTTAATCATCCCGAGCAGCCGGTGGTCGCTGCTTCCTGGTTTGACGCGGCGGCTTATTGCGAGTGGCTCAGCGTGTTGTCCGGCCAGCGCTACCGCCTGCCCTCCGAGGCGGAATGGGAGCGAGCCGCCCGCGGAGGAGTCGAGGGCAAGCTGTATCCCTGGGGCGATGCGCCGCCGGAGTCGCTGCCGGATTACGCCAGTCGCTGGCGCACCGGGCCCGAACCCGTGCGCCGGTATCCGCCGAACGCATACGGGCTGTACAACATCGGCGAAAACGTCCACGAATGGTGCGCTGACTGGTACCACCCGCGCTACTACGCCTCCTCGCCGGAGCGCAACCCGCAGGGCCCGGCCGAGGGCGGCCGCCGCGCCTCCCGCGGCGGCTCCTGGCGGCACCACATCAAGGTGGCCCGCTGCGCGGCGCGCTCGAGCATCCCACCTGAATTCAAATACGCCGACTATGGCTTCCGCGTCGCGCGCTGATGCCCGCCTCTTCCATCTGAAAATTTCATGCTATTCTGCGGAGCGGTTTTTGGAGAGCGCGCCGCAGAGGCGCTGAGGAGCGCGCTGCGCGAAGGGGGATCTGATGAGTCATCCGGGACGCGAACTAAGCGCCAGAGGCGGCGCGCTGCTCGCTCTTGCGCTCGCACTTGTGTTTTCCGGCGGGCCCGCACTCGCTCAGCGGAAGCAGCCGAAGGAGCCAAAGGGGCAGAAGACCGAATCCCAGGTGCGCTTGCCGGACGAACAGGCGGTTGATCTGGCGATCTCCGAGATGCTGGCGGCCTGGCAGATGGGCGACGTGGAAATGCTGCACAAGTATTACGCCGACGACGTGACGGTGGTGAGCGGTGCCTGGGAGCCGCCGCTGCTGGGTTGGGCCAACTTCGTCCGGGCCTATCAGCGACAGCGCGAACGCATGCAGAGCGGGCGGCTGGACCGCAGCAACTCTTTCATGAAGGTGAAGGGCAACCTCGCCTGGGCCAACTACCAATGGGAGTTCAATGCCCTGGTGGACGGCAAGCCCACCGCCGCCCACGGGCAGACCACCCTGGTGATGGAGAAGCGAGCAGAGCGGTGGGTGATCGTCCTCAACCACACCTCGATTGTGCCGGAGATGAGGGAACCCGCGCCGGTGCCCGGGCCGGGCCAGCCGAAGCCCGCCCCGCCACCCTCAGCGCGTGGGCCGGGCGACACCGCAGGCTAAAAGCTCTTCAGCCCTTCCCAGATCCAGAAGCCGGCGATCGCCAGCAGCAGCACGCCCGAGGTGACGCCCAGGACGGTGATCGGCTTGGACAGGCGGAGCAACCGGCTCACCACCTCGCGCTGCTCTTGGGCCATGTGTTCCTCGGCCTTGTCGAGAAAAAGCTGGTCTTCCTCTTTCGAGGAGAGGATGCCGCGGTAGATCAGCAGAAGGACCAGCCCGACCGTAATCACACCCCAAATAATCAGAAGGATGGTCAGCAGTCCCAGGTGTGGAGTTTCCATGTTTCCCTCCCTGGCAGACCGAGACTCTCTTGCAGGAGGCAACTTTGGGGAGCCCGCAAGCGGCCCCCCCTCTTGGGTGGGATTATAGCACCGGCCAAGCCGGGCGGAAGGGCTAGACCTTAGGGGTGGCGGGAGGGAAGCGGATGCCCCAGAAATCTTCTTGCGGATTGGTGGCCTCGACGCCGACATCCCACTGGCCATCGGGCTGCTTCTCGCTGAGCCAGACGACGCGGAACTTTTCGACTTCCCTCGAGAAGCCGTTGGTGAGGGTGAGGTAGGAGCCCTTCTCAAGCGGCTTGGTGGTGCGCAGCAGGGCGCCATAACGGCTGACCACAACGGTCTCGGCGGGCTCGTCCACCGCGCTGCCATCCTCCCCCTCTGCCTTGATCTGGAAGGGGATGCGGATGAGCACGCGCTCGCCGCGGCGTTTCTCGCGCAATTGGAGTTCGGTGGCCATGCCCCGCGCAAAAGAACAGCAGTTCGGGAAGCTCGGCTTAACTGTAGGGCGCGGCAACAGGCGAGTCAACGAGAAGGTACGCGGAGTTTCTCGATTTGCTATGACGGCCGCCCCTGCTTGCACCCAGCTTGAAAGGAGATTCCGATGCGCGCCGTTCAACGTGTGCGGCTAATTGGAAGCGCACTGGTGATGTGGGACTGCGGGGCCTGCCATGGGGCCGCACAGGAAGGCTGGTTTGTCCCCGCCGAGGTTTTCCCCGCAGTGGATGACCGGCTTCAGCCTGTTCAGCTCGTCGGACCCTGAAACTCCGACCCCCCCGAGTGCGCCGGAGCCGCGGCGCGTTGACATTCCCGGGAGCCACAGGCAGAATTATTTTGCTCCGTTTTACCGCACACTGTGCCCAAGTGGCGGAACTGGCAGACGCGCTAGATTCAGGGTCTAGTGTTCGCAAGGACGTGGGGGTTCGAATCCCTCCTTGGGCACCATGCATTCTTCGAGACCTACGCCGAAAGCGCCCCCAGCTCTGCCGCAGTGGCAGGTTATCGTGGTCCAGTGGCTGCAAGCTCGTAGAGGTTCGAGATCTTCCTTGCGTACGTTCATTCTCCAAGGCTTGCGCCGCAATCGCCGGAAAGGAGCGCAGGTTTTCGAATCGGACTTTGAGACCCGGGTTCCCCCGCGTTCTCCGCAAGCGGTTTCGGTGCATGCGACCGGTTAACGACCACCAGTCCTTAATGCAGGTCTGGTTGATGCCAGCAAGCTCTCGGCGTACAACGCGCCTTCCGGAGTCTCTTCATGTTTGAAGTACACAAAGATGTCGCCTCGGTGGACAAGATCAGTAATCTGTCGTGTCAATACCTTGCGAGCGTTGGCCGAATACCGCTCTTTTCGGAGGCGCAGGTAGAAAAAATCGGCCGTCTGGACGCTCGGGGTTTCTAAGGTTTCGCTCTCAGCTTGGCACAGCGCTACATTCGCGCCACGCAGTAGGTCGTACACTTCGTCGCTAAACCACGAAGTGTGCCGAAACTCAAACGCAGTGCGCGCATGGCGTGGCAACCCCGCAAGAAAATCTTCCAACAGCGGCAAATCGTGCTTGAGAAACGGAGGCAATTGAAACAACACCGGCCCTAGTTTCTTCGCCTCGTGCAATAGCTGCAGGGAAGCGATGAATTCCGATGTCGATCCGATCGCGTCACGGAGACGCTTGACGTGTGTGATCATCTGGTGCGCCTTGATGGTGAACTTGAAACCCGGAGGCGTCGCCTCAATCCAACGCGTTAGCAACTTTCCGGTAGGGAAGCGACGAAATGTATAGTTCACCTCCACCGAATTCAGGCGGCTCGCGTAGTAGCTCAAAAACTCGGCAGATCCAAGCTTCGGTGGATAGAAGTCGGGCTTCCAACCGGGATATGCCCACCCCGAAGTGCCTGCATAGACGTTTGCCATAAGGCCAGCAGTGTAACTGGAAATCTGCTGACGCATTCTAATTTCTAGATCGCGCTGATTTTTCCGATTGTTTCTCCGGCGCAACTCTATTTGGGTTCATAGACGACATCGTACCCCTACTGGCCGGGCGCTCCTCTGTGTGGCCGTCGAGGCTTCCAAGATCGTTGACGGCAGCCGGGGGGTGGCGTAGTTTTGCATCGCTGCGTGGAAGAATCTTTTGCGGGGGTTACATCCATGCTGAAAAAAGTCCTTTTTATTTTCGTGGCGGTGATTCTCTGCCCGCTTTGGCTTGCGGCGGATGACTGGAAAGTCGCCATTCGGGAATGGGACGTGCCGACGCCGAAGTCGCGGCCACATGACCCGGAGGTGGCGCCGGACGGAGCCCTGTGGTACACAGGCCAATTGGCGAACAAGCTGGGCCGGCTCGACCCAAAGACTGGCGCAATCAAGGAATTCCCTCTGAAGACGCCCAATTCCGGCCCTCACGGGCTCGCCGCAGATAAAGAAGGCAACATCTGGTTCACAGCGAATTTCAAGGCGTATATCGGGAAGCTCGAGCCGCGCACGGGCAATGTGACCGAGTACCCGATGCCCGACCCGCGCGCCCGCGATCCTCACAGCCTGGTCTTTGACCGCGACGGGATGATTTTCTTCACCGTTCAGGCCGGCAACTTTGTTGGAAGGCTGGATCCGAAGACCGGCAAGGTGACGCTCAAAGAGGTTCCCACACCGGATTCGCATCCGTATGGAATCATCGCTGGGCCGGACGGGGCCGCCTACTTCTGCGAATTCAACAGCAACAAGATCGGAAGAATTAACCCGAAAACACTGGAGATCACCGAATTCATCCTGCCCGGAGGTGCCCGGCCTCGCCGGATCGCGAATAACCCGGACCACTTCATCTACTACAGCGATTTTGCGCGCGGATACCTAGCGCGGCTCGATCCGCAGAGCGGTAAAGTGGAGGAATGGGCGTCACCCGGCGGGCCGGGCTCACACCCGTATGGTATCGCTTCGACCCGCGATGGCATGGTGTGGTACAGCGAGTCCGGCGTAAACCCCAATACCGTCGTGGTTTTCAATCCCAAGACAAAAGCCTTTCAGCACTGGACGATTCCCTCCGGGGGCGGCGTCGTTCGTAATATGGTGGCCACGCCGGACGGCAGGCTCTACTTGGCTTGCAGCGGAGTGAACAAAGTCGGCGTCGTGGAAGTGAGTCGTTGAGCAGGGTGCCGGGGGATACCCTGACCGCCCTCTTCGCACCGGACGCAGACCGATGAAACGCAGCGCCCTGATCCAACTCTTCGGCGTTATCCGCCTCCGGGAGCGAGCCTGGCAGAAGAGATTGTGGCCATCGAGACTTGGGATTTCCGCGGCTCGGCCGTGAGTACGGGGAGGTCACACTGACCGACCCGGATGGCACAATCCCAATCAGAATGGCGCGTGCTGGCAACCTCGCCTCGCATCCATGCCAAACATCCCCAAGCGCCCGCACCTCCCCCTGGATGCCCGCGGCGAACTCGTCTTGGTCTTCTGGAGCTTCCACAACTCGCCCATCCTGGTTTACCAACTCCCCCCAGTCCCGCGTCTCCGTAGAGCCCGTGCCCACAAGGGCGTAACGGTTCGAATCCTCTCCTAGGCACCGGCAATCGTCGGCCAGTGATTCCCTTGAAAACTTCAGCGCCGTGAAATACCAACTCCCGGCACGCTGACCGACTACCGGCAGCCTGCGCCGTGGGGTGAGTTCGCCTGCTGTACAATCAGGGCCAGACGGAGGCTTGTGAATATTCCATGAAACGGCTGCGGGTGGCGATTCAGGGCGAGCGGGGCTCGTTCAGCGAGGAAGCGGCGACGAAGTTGTTGGGGCAGCGCATTGCGGTTCTGCCCTGCGCCACGTTTTCCGCCGCATTCTCCATGCTCCGGCAGGGTCGAGCGGATCGCTGTGTCGTGCCGATCGAGAACACCCTGGCCGGGTCGGTGCACGAAAACTACGACCTTTTGCTGGAGCACGGCTTTTGGGTCGAGGCAGAACTCAATCTGCGCATCCGCCTGATGCTGATCGCCCGCCGCGGCGCTGCTCTGCGGCAGATCAAGAAGGTTTATTCGCATCCCGTGGCGCTGGCGCAGTGCCGCAGATTTTTCGTCCAGCACCTAAAGATGCAGCCCGTCGCGGCGTACGACACCGCCGGCAGCGTGAAGATGATTGTCGAGCAAGGCAGCAGCGATGCCGCCGCGATTGCCGGGCGCCTCGCCGCAGGCGCGTATGGTGCCCGCGTGCTCGTGCCAGACATCGAGGACTACGCCGAGAACTTCACGCGGTTTTTGCTGGTGCGTCGCGGGGCGCGGGTGCGCGCGGGCGCGAACAAAACTTCTATCGTCTTTGCCACCAAAAATGTTCCCGGCTCGCTGTTTCGTTGCCTGGCGGTGTTTGCCCTGCGCGACATCGATTTGACCAAGATCGAGTCGCGACCCTGGCGCGGCCGGCCTTGGGAGTATCTGTTCTATCTGGATTTTCTGGGCCGCCCGGACAACTCTCCCGGGCGCGAGGCGCTTTCCCACTTGGGGGAGCTGACCTCGTTCCTGCGCGTCTTGGGTTGTTATCGGCGCAGCCGACGGAGCTGAGACAAGCCTGAAAAGAAAAGGAGGCGGCCCAGGTCGTGCCGCCTCCTTAGTGTCCCTGGCGTGGGACGCCGCCCGGTCCGACGGAGGTGGACCAGGGCGGATTGTGTTGACCTACCCTTTCTAACCCGGAGCGGCCGAGAAAGTTGTGGCCGTGCACCGCCCGCGAAGCCGGTACAATGTCGCGTGCCCATGCGCCATGGCGACAAATTGACCGACCAGGACCTGCTCGCGCACTTGGCTCGCGTCCACACGGCCGCCAGCCTGCGCGAAATCGCTCACGCACTTAAGCTGCGTCACACCGGGCGCCGCGCGCTGCGGAAGATCGTCGAGCGGCTGAAGCGCAAAGGCGAAATCGAAGAGGTGCGCAGCGGCCGCTATCGGCTGGCGGGTCAGCGGCCTGCTGCGCCCCAGCCCCGCCGCGGCGAGCACCGCCCCAGCCGTCCCCCGCCGCCTGCTTATGCCCCCGGGCTGGATGCGAACCTGCTCACCGGCCGGCTGGTAGCTCACCGCGACGGCTACGGCTTCGTCGTATTAGACAAACCCATACCCGACATGGAGGGTGATCTGTTCATCGGCCGCGACAGCTTGGGCGACGCCATGCACGGCGACCACGTCGCAGCGCGCATCGAGCGTCGCGGCCGCTCCGGGCTCGCGGGGCGCGCCGAAGGCCGCGTCGTGCGCG
>JBASRK010000244.1:0-1879 GCA_049273775.1 Candidatus Acidiferrales bacterium | reverse complement strand
TGAGCAGCACGGCGTTGCGCGGCTCTTGCTCGATGAGCTTCTGGTAAACCCGCACCGCTTCGACATACAGCTTGCGCGCCATCAGGATATCAGCGCGCATCTCTTCTTCCTCACGAGGCGTGCGCGTGGACGACGCCGGGGAAGCCTGGGGAGGGATGGACTGCGAAGGAGAGCCTAGATGTCGCGCGCTCGTTTGGGCTGCTTGCCCTGAACTCGCCGCAGTTGTTGCCAGGAGTCTTTCTGAAGGGGTTTGAGCCAGCAGCACCTGCGGGGTAAACCAGATCGCTAAGGCAACCGCCGCCAGGCTTGGCTGACTCATTGCGCCCCTCCGCCGGTTTCAGGGCGATTGCCCCTCACCGGGCTTCGGTTTCTGCGGGGGTTTCTCCTCGTCTTTCTTTCCGCCTCCAAAGATACCAAAAATGCGCTTGAGCAGGCCCTTTTTCTTTTCGCCGTCGGCGGGAGGCTGCGCACCCTCCGCTGAAGGCGGCTGAGCGGCGCCCTCCGGGCCAGTGGCGCTCGCATCTCCGGGCTTGTCCCCGCTGCCAGTTTTGCCGCCGCCGAACAGCCGCGAAAGCCAGCCGGCCGAGGGCGTCTGCGTCATCATCCTGCCGCCGTGCCGGACGCAGAACTCGGTGGGTTCGGTGCCGCGGACAAAGACCTCTTCGCGGGTAACCGGGCACGACGGCGTCGCCAGTTGCAGAGTCTCGGGGTCAATCATCACCGACACGACCCCGTCGGGCGGCGAAAATCCGCGTGCGTCCCTGTAGGCTGGCAGGGCCACGGCGCGCTTCATGAACTCCGCCCAGATGGGTGCGGCCGAGGCGGCGCCGGAAATGCCCAGCTCGCGATTGTCGTCAAAGCCCACCCAGATAACGCAGAGCAGATTGGAAGTGAACCCGGCAAACCAGCCGTCGTGCGAGGTGCCGGTCTTGCCCGCGGCAGGCGCCTTGAAACCCTGGGCGCGGACGCCAGCAGCGGTGCCGCGGTTCACCACGTCCTGCAGAATGCTGTTGACCAGATAGGCGGCTCGCGGGTCGAGCGCATGTCGCGTCCGTGGTTCGTCTCGCTCAATTGCCGTGCCATCGGCCGCCACAACGCTGCGGAGGAAAATGGGCTCGGCGCGCGTGCCCCCGTTGGCGAAGACGGTGTAGCCGCCCGCCACCTCGATGGGCGTCATCTCGTAGGCGCCCAGCGCCACCGCGGGAGTTGCATGGATGCGCGGGTCGAGCCCGATCTGACGCCCCACTTGCACAACGCGCCCGTAACCGACCAGCTCAGCCACCTTGACCGTGGCCACGTTGAGCGAGCGCGTCAGCGCCTCGCGCACCGTTACCGTGCCGTGGAACTGCTCACCGTAGTTGTTTGGCGTGTACTCTTGGCCTTCAAAGACAAACGTGGTGGGCTCATCCACCACGGTCGTTGCCGGCGTCACGATGGGGCCGACGCCGTCCACGGCATCGGCGAATGCGGCGGCATAGACAAAAGGCTTGAAGACCGACCCGGGCTGGCGCCGGGCCAGGGCGCGATTGAGCTGGCTCTGGCCGTAGTCGCGCCCGCCGATCAGCGCCTTGATTTCGCCTGTCCGCGGGTCGAGCGCCACCAGCGCCACCTGGGCCTGCACGGGCGGGGCGCCCGCCTTGCGCCAGCGCGCATAGCGGCGAGCGAGCAGCGTATCCACGTGTTTCATTCCAATCTCGACGGCCGCTGTCGCGGCGCGCTGCAGGGCGGGATCGAGCGTGGTGTAGATACGGAAGTTCTGCGCGAGCAGCTCCGCCTCCGAGACGCGGTCGAGCAGATGATCCTTGACCATGTCCACGAAGTAGGGCGCCGCGCTGGCCTCCAGCGCGCCGCCCGTCACGCGCACCGGCGACTTCTCCGC
>JBASRK010000242.1:0-2094 GCA_049273775.1 Candidatus Acidiferrales bacterium | reverse complement strand
CGTAAACACAATGAAAGTCGAACTGATCGGCGGACAAAGAGGTGCAGAGGGCTTCGAAGGACCGACTCGGAATAATCGAAAAGAGTAAAACGATGACTGAAAGCTCAGGTGACCAACCTCCATTCTCTGCAATCACAGACGCGCTGGCCGATCTGCATGCGACCTCACGTTGGCAGGAACGTGTTTACAAACAGCTCCATGCGCATCCCGAGCTAAGTTTTCAAGAAACCAAAACAGCCGCGCTCGCGGCGTCGAAACTCAAGGAACTCGGCTACGAAGTCCTCGAAGGGATTGGTCGGACTGGCGTGGTCGGTGTCCTGCGGAATGGCGAAGGCCAGACCGTGCTCGCGCGGGCTGACATGGACGCGCTTCCCGTCAAGGAAAATACTGGTCTGCGCTACGCCTCGACACTGACCGCGACTGATGATGCGGGGGAAATAGTTAGCGTCGCGCACGCCTGCGGCCACGACGCTCATGTGACTTGTCTGCTGGGCGCGGCGGAACTGCTCGCCAAGGCGCGGGGGTCGTGGGGGGGAACTTTCATCGCGTTGTTCCAACCCGCGGAAGAAGTCGCGGGCGGCGCGAAGGCGATGGTGGCTGACGGCTTGCGCGAGCGGATTCCGAAGCCGGATGTCGCATTCTCGCAGCACGTGCTGGCCCACCCTGCGGGAACAATTGGCACTCAGGTGGGTCCCGTCCTCTCCGCCGGGGACAGCATTCGCATCACCCTGCACGGCAAAGGGTCGCACGGCTCAATGCCCCATAACAGCGTTGACCCTGTGGTGCTAGCCGCACTCGTTGTGCTCCGCTTCCAGACGATTGTCTCGCGCGAGACCAAGCCCGGCGATTTTGCGGTCTTGACCGTAGGCAGCAGCGTGGCCGGCTCCAAGAGCAATATCATCTCGGACCGCGCCGTGCTCCTGGTCAATCTGCGGACTTATGACATGGCCGTGCGCCAACGCATGATCGACAGCATCGAGCGCATGGTCAGGGCCGAGTGCGAGGCGTCCGGTTCGCCGCACCCGGCTGAATTTGAGTACTACGATCAGTATCCGCTCACCGAGAATGACCCGGAAGTCACGGAGAAAATCACGTCCGCATTCCAAAGCCATTTCGGGTCGGAGACCGTCTTCAGCCTGGGACGAGTGACTGCCAGCGAGGACTTCAGCCACGTCCCCGATGCGTTGGGGACGCCGTACACTTATTGGGGAGTTGGCTGTACTGACCCGGAGAAGTACGAGCAAGCTCTCAAGGCAGGTAGGGTGGAACAGGACATCCCGGTCAACCACTCGGAATTCTTCGCGCCGGTCATCGAGCCGACGCTCTCCGCCGGCACACAGGCCCTGGTGGTTGCGGCTCTGACGTATCTGGCGAAGTAAGGGTCGTGTCATGGTTTCTACAACTGCCGCCGCGATTCCCGACGAGTATCGGGGCACCGACAAGCTCATCTTTGGGATTGTCCTTGCGGTCATCACCTTCTGGCTCTTCGCGCAGATCACGCTGAATGTCCGCCCCCACGATGCGCGATGAGCTGCGGATCAGTGAGAGCCTGACCAACATCGCGGTCAGCATTACCGCCCTGTTCTCCGGCATCTTTATCGTCGTCGAGGGCAGCCGGGCAGACCGGCTCGGTCGTGTGAAGCTGACCTACATCGGCCTGGCCCTGGGCATCCTGGGTTCGCTCTTGATCGCGCTCTCCCCAGCCGGCACCGTCGTCTTTCTGATGACCGGACGCATCATTCAAGGCCTTTCAGCCGCCTGCATCATGCCGGCGACGCTCGCTCTCATGAAGGCCTACTTCGACGGCAGGGAGCGCCAGCGCGCGCTCAGCTTCTGGTCCATCGGCTCATGGGGCGGCTCGGGCGTCTCTGCGCTTTTGGGCGGCTTCGTTGCTTCCTCTCTCGGATGGCGCTGGATCTTCTGGATCTCAATTTCTGTCGCGGTCGTTAGTTTCCTCCTGCTCAAAGGCACACCAGAGAGCAAGGTCAAGTCCACTCAAGAGAGTCGCTTCGACTGGTACGGCTTCGCTGCTTTCATCATTGCCATAGTGGCTGTGAACATCGTCATCGGACAGGGCGCCACGCTGGGATGGCT
>JBASRK010000166.1:0-3876 GCA_049273775.1 Candidatus Acidiferrales bacterium | reverse complement strand
ACTCCAGACCCGACATAAATGCCCAGAGGGTACGGAGACACGCCTTCTCGGAACGGAAGCGGATTTCCGCTGCGCTCAAATGGTCTAGCGGCGGCCGGGCGCACTCCCAGCGCACTTGATTCCTGGCGTGCCGGCACGCTAGCTGGGCGCGCTAAAGACAACATTGGCGCGGCCCGAAACCTGTTGCAGTCTCCCGCTCGAGCCGCGCCAAATCGCCACGGGTCGGCCGCCGTGAAACGCCCGACGGCCCGACCCTTCAAAATACCCAAAGACTCGGGCGAAGCTGGTGCCTATGCCCCGCCCCCCGGCGGCTTGGGGCGCCTCGCTGCGAGCTCACAAAGCAGCGCGACCACCGCCAGGCCCGCCGCCCAGTAGAACGCGGCCTGGTAGTCGTGGTACTTGTCGAACAGCTTGCCGCCGATCCTCGGTCCGATGAGCCCGGCCGCGCCCCACGACGTGAACAGCAGGCCATAGTTGATGCCTGCGTTCTTGGTCCCCCAGAAATCCGAGGTCGTAGAGGCATTCACCGAGAGTTGCGTGCCGTAACAGTAGTAGACGATGAACACCACCAGGTACATGAACACAGGGACAGCAGCAATGCCGCCGGTGCGGGGCAGGATCACCATGGCTATGGCCGAGATCGCGATCATCAACCGCAAGACGTTGAGGCGGCCGAGGGTGTCGGACATCCAGCCTGAGAAGATCCGGCCCGAGGCGTTGCCGGCAGCCCCGATGAAGATGGCCGTGGTGGCCAGTGCAAGCGGGACCCCTTTGCTGCGCGCGAACGGGACGAGCTGGCTGATCACCATGAGGCCCGCCGAAGTCCCGAGAGCGTAGGCGATCCACATGAAATAGAATGCGGGCGTCGCCAGCACCTGGCCGGGAGTGAATTCATAGGTAGTGGCCGCAGCCTTGGCAGCCGGCGCGGGCGTCCATCCGATCGGTTTATAACCGGCCGGCGGGTTCTTCAATAGGAAAGCCCCGATCATGGTCATGACCAGGAAGATGCATCCCAGGATCATGAAGGTGGTTCGCCAGCCGTAAGTGGGGATCAAGTAGTTCCCAGAAAGAGGGCCGAAAATCGCCGAACCTCCGCCGTAGCCGGCGACGGCGAGCCCGACCGCCAAGCCCCGCTTGTCAGGGAACCATTTGGCCATGACGGGAATCGGCGTGGCGTAGCCGAAGCCGTTGCCTATTCCGCCCAGCACACCAAAACAGATGTAGAGGTAGTTCAGGCTGGAGGTGTAAGCGCAGAGGAAAAACCCGATACTGACCAGCAAGCCGCCGGTGATCGAGCACGGGAAGGGTCCGAGCTTATCCTGGAGCCTCCCGGCCAGGATGAACGCAATGGCAAAGACGACCACCGCGTAGGTGAACACCGTGGAGGTCTGTGCTCGCTTCCACCCGAACTCTTTCTCAAGCGGGGCTACGAACACGCTCCACGCATAGAGGGACCCGAGCGCAAGGTTCATCGAGAGCCCGCCGACCACCCGCCACCACCGACTGATATATTCTCCTTCTCCTGGTGGACCAGTTGTAGCCATGGTCAATCCTCCTTTATGACTGGCAGGGTCGACGGAGTGCTAACCGGCTCCCCACACAGCCTTGCAAAAGTGTGCCCTGGCCCGAATTGTCCCCCCCGGGGGAAGACGCGCCAGCGGAGTCGCCAGATGGGCGACTCCGCTGGCCGTTCGCTCAAGTAAACTTAAGCCCTGCTCAGAAAGAAAAGATCGTGCCAAATTCGGAACGAAGATCACGCGCCGAGCGAGCCGGAATGCCGCGGAAAAGGTTCGTCGTCAGCAAGGGATTGGCCACCCGGCCCCGATACATCGACTCCTCGAAGACGAAGGAGACCCAGCTATTCAGCTTGTACACCAAAGTGGCCGCAGCCAGGTCGCTCTTGTTGGTCTTGACCGCTGTGCGCTTGACGTCTCGTGTATAGGCATTGTCAATCCCATAGTGCAAGTACAGCTGCCACCCGGCGTTCCGCCCCTCGGGGTTCGCGCCAAAGATGCGCCCCAGCGGGAAGCCCACGTTGACGAAACCTCCCTGGGCACGCACCGGCCGTTGCGGAGCCACCACCGCACTTGAGATTGCACAAGCAGGATTGGTAAATCCGAACGCCACGGTCGAGGAACCGTCAACCGAGAGCCCAGTCGTCGTTCCGCCCACGCACGCCCCCGCTGCGTTGCGTGTGAACAGTCCGGCGACGTCGTTGTAGGTGGAGGCAAAATTCCCGCCGAAGTAGAACCTCAGGTCAGTGCCGTTCCAGTACTTGACGATGAGCGTGGCATACCGCGTCGGGAGTTGAATTTCACCGGTAATGCCGTGGCGGCTGCTGCTTGTCCTCGCACCCGATGGGAATGCTGCAGCGAAGGCGGCAGGCACACCCACACCCACTTGCGCACCCGTCTTCAGCACGACGGCATCGCGCCGTCCCTGCATGCCGCTGACGATGATCTGCGCAGGGGCAACGCCCTTGGCCGGGTCGAGCTGGAACTGCAAGGCGAGCCGGCCCTGGATTTCCGGCCTGCTGGAATCCGCGCCCTGCCGTTCGCCAAAGGCCAGTTCGTTGTCCACCCCTGGCACGCCTGCGACCGCCCCAGGCGCGGCGGCCACGGTCAGCAGGCTACCCGGCACGTTGCCAAAGGCCGGAAGGACGACGGCAACCTCGGGCTGGATTTTGAAGGTCCGCGACCCGCCGAAGTTGTGTGTAATCCCGGCGCGGAATTGCGGGGCGCGCTCATAGAGGGTGCCATACCCGACGCCCAGTCCGGTTGTCTCAAACAAAGCCGGCAAGGTGGACGAAGCAAACGGAGTCCAGTCCTGCCCGAACAGAGCGTGAACCGTGGTGTGGTCGGTTGCCGCATAGTCGATCCGGGCGTACGCGAGGCGGATCTGCATCGCGCTCGACCGGATGGTCGAGATGTTGCGGTTGGCCGCCCGGCTGAAGTTCCCTTCGAAGTCCATCTCCAGGCGGCCTGTGATTGCCAGGTTGGGAGAAGGATCGACCCATTCGAAATTGCTGCCGATCCGGAAGAAACGGGCCTTCACATGGAATTCGGGAGCCGCATCCGGTCCGGTATCCACACGAAACATCGGCAGTGGGAAATCATTGCCCTCCGGCGACGAGCTGTCCCGAATCACGCTGGCCTTGAAGAATCCGTACGGCTTGAGTCTGACCGGTCCGACTTTCAGGTCGGGGATCAGGCCCTCACGTTTGGGCGGATCCACGGGGAAGACCCGAATCGGTGCTATGCCCGGGATTACCGGGGTCGGCTTTGGCGCTTGCGGCGCTGGAGCAGCCGCGGCGGTCGCCGCCGTGCCCGGAGAACTTATCGGGACGCGCAGCACGGCTGGAATCACGCGGGCGCCTGCGGTGCCATCCGCTGCCACCTCAATTGCCGAAGCTCCGACCGTTTGATCGTAATCTTCTTGCGTGATTAAGCCTTTGGACAGAAGGAGCTTTGCAAGCCGGCGTTCGGATTCGTTGGGTGTCGCGGCCTGGCTGACCAGGGCGACTTCCTCTTCGGTCAGGATGCCCTTCGACTGTAGGAGTCGAACCAATGGATTGGCCGCGGGTTGACGCTCATTCTGCTGCTGGGCAACAGCCGGCATGGCGAGTACGGTGGCCGTGACCACAGCGATCAACAAACACAGAACTCTATGTAGCCGTGCTTTCCTCATCGGCGGAACCTCCCAGACGTAATTGTTGGCCGTAGGCCCTTGTAGACTTTGTCGGACGATAGTCGCCACCCCTAGGAATGAGCGCTAAATACTCGTGCCGGGCCCAATTGTCAAGTGAGCATTTCTCCGGCAGGCCGGCGCCGGGCGGAGCTCCATCTACCCCCGCGTCCCTTTCGGGAGGGGGGTTCT
>JBASRK010000157.1:0-13465 GCA_049273775.1 Candidatus Acidiferrales bacterium | reverse complement strand
ACCACCTGTCGCGTCTGACAATCAATTGCCACAACGCTCGAGGCGCCGGAAGCGGCGACGTACGCGCGGCTACCGTCGGGCGAGAAATCGAGCGCAAAGGGCGCGGCACCGACCGGGATGCGGGCGGCGACCTGGTCGTGTGGAGCGTCAATGACCCAGACGTAGCCGCCCTCGGTGCTCACCCCCCAGATCTCTTTGCGGGTAGGGTGCGCGCGCAATCCTGAAGGCGCCGGGCCGACCGAGATTTTGCCCGTGACGGCGAGCCGCACCAGGTCAACTACGGTCACATTTCCATCCGCAGCGCTCGCCACGTAGGCGCACAGGCGCAGGCCGGGACGCAGCATCGAGGGTCGGTGCTCTCGGACGATCTGTACCGCGGCGCCTGCGAGCAGGACCATCCCTGCAAAGGCGAAGCGGAAATTGAGCTTGCGCGTCATTCGGTTGCAGCGAAGTGGTGCCGACCGCGGCGGGTACCTCTACCCGATCTCTCTTCGCTTAGTTCACCGTGCGGTGGAGCACGGCGGCGATTTGCCGGACTTCGTCGGTGAGCTGCTGCAACTCCTCGGGCAGGATGGACTGCATGCCGTCGGAGAGGGCGCGGTCGGGCTGATGGTGCACTTCGACCAGCAAGCCGTCGGCCCCCGCGGCCACCGCCGCCCGCGATAGCGGCAACACCTTGTGGCGCCGCCCGGTGCCGTGGCTGGGATCCACCAGAATGGGCAGGTGGCTGCGGCGCTTGACCGCCGGGATGACGCTCAAGTCCAGCGTGTTGCGCGAGTGGTCGGCGAAAGTGCGCACGCCGCGCTCGCACAGCATGACGTTGTAGTTGCCTTCGGAGAGGATGTACTCCGCGGCCATCAGGAACTCATCGAGCGTGGCCGACATGCCGCGCTTGAGCAACACCGGCTTGCGCGCCCGCCCGGCGCGCTTCAGCAGCGAGAAATTCTGCATGTTGCGTGCCCCGATCTGAATGACGTCGGTGTACCGCTCGACCAGGTCGAGGCTTTCGTTGTCCACCGCCTCGGTGACGATCCCCAGCCCGCATTGCTCGCGCACCTCGGCGAGGATCTTCAGCCCCGGCTCGCCCATTCCCTGAAAGCTATAAGGCGAGGTCCGCGGTTTGTAAGCGCCCCCGCGGAACAGCCGCACGCCCGTCCGGGCCACCTGCTTGCCGATAGCCAGCGCCTGCTCGCGGTCTTCGATGGCGCAAGGCCCGGCCACCAGCGCGACCGCTGTGCCGCCAATCTCCACTTCGCCCGATGGTGTGGCGATGCGGATGACCGTATCATCTTCTTTGATGTCGCGACTGACCAGCTTGTAGGGCTTGCTGACCGGGATGCATTCCACCACCCCGGGCATGGACTCCACCGAACCCAGGTCCACCTCGCCGGTATTGCCGGTGATGCCGATGGCCGTGCGCGTCGAGCCCGGGATGGGATGGGCCTTGAAACCGAGCGCCTCGATCCGCTGGCAAACGGCGCGGATCTGCTCTTCGGTGGCGTGGGCCTGCATGACAACCAGCATGGATAATCCTCAAGGCGACACAGGGCACGGCCCCGAAGCTTGGGGATGCATGCCGCTACGAAAACCTATGGTAAGAAACGAAATGGGAGTCTACAGCAAACCGCCCGTTAGGAGCAACTTGAGCCGGCACACGCCGCGAGCCGTTTGCGGAAGTCCGGCGCATCCGTTAGAATGTCGGGTTTATCGAACCCTGGCCAATCAGCTGAGGGAATGGCAGACCCGCAACACACCTCCGAGCCTGTCTACGACATCGCCGACGAATATCGCCCTGAAGCTCCTCCGCCCCCACAGGTACCTCTGTGGATGGACGGCAGCATTCGGGTCGGCATCCACACCTCAATTGCCGGCGACATTGCGCAGTCGCTCGATTCCGCTCGCAAACTCGGCTGCAACGCCCTACAAATCTTTTCGCTGAGCCCACGGATGTGGCCCCGCGGTTCGGGCAGCCGCATTGCCGAGGTGGACGCGGCGCGCTTCCGTGCCCGGCGCGCCGAGCTGCAGCTCGGGCCTCTGGTGGTCCATGACAATTACTTGATTAATCTTGCTTCAGCCGACCCGATTCTGCGGGTGCGCTCGATTCAGGCGTTCCGCGACGAGCTGGTGCGAGCGGTCACGCTCGGCGCAGACTTCCTGGTGGCGCATCCGGGCTCGGGCCGCGGCAGCAGCGCCAGGCGGGCCATCGAGGAGATGGCACGGGGGCTGCTCCAGGCCGCCCGCGGCCTGAAGCTCGACGGGCTGCGCATCCTTCTGGAAAACACTTCAGGGATGGGTACGGCGCTGGGGTCGCGATTTGAAGAGCTTGCGGCGATCCTCGAGGCGACTCCGGAACTGCCTCTGGGCTTATGCCTGGACACCGCGCACATGTTTCACGCGGGCTACGATATCCGCTCGGAGTCGGGCCTGGAGCGCACGGTGGAGGAAATCGAGCGGACCGTAGGGTTACAACGCGTCTTTGTCCTGCACGTGAACGACTCGAAGACGCCCCTGGGCTCGCGAGTGGACCGCCACGAACACATTGGGAAGGGCAAGATCGGCCTCGAGGCGTTCCGGCGGATCCTGAACCATCCGATGCTCGCGCCTGACGGCGCACACGGGCTGGCCGGGCGGGCGTTCATCCTGGAGACGCCGATCGACGCCCCCGGTGACGATCGCCGCAACGTGCGCACGCTCTGGAAGCTGGTAGGGATGACCGCCCGGCAGGCTCCGCGGGCCGAGGATGGCTTCTCGATGTTGCGCCGGCCGGCGAGACGCATGAGAAACACCCGAGCTGCAACACAGAAGGCCCAGACAGCACGGAGACCAAAGAAAGCAAAGAGAAGAAAGAGAGGAAAGAGAGTCGGAAAGGGAAGATAGCGCGGGTAGGTTTTCCGCGGAAGCCCGGATCGGCTGGGCACAGCGCGACGGGATTTGGTTTCGAGCTCAACACTGAGAAGTGCAAATGGCGGAATACGAACCACAGGTGATTGAAGCGAAGTGGCAAAAGCGTTGGGATGACCAGCGGGCGTTTGAGGCCGATCCGGACCCCAAGCGGCCCAAGTACTATGTGCTCGAAATGCTGCCGTACCCCTCGGGGACCATGCACATGGGCCACATGCGCAATTACACCATCGGCGACGCCGTGGCGCGGTACAAGCGCATGCGCGGCTTCAACGTGCTCCACCCCATGGGCTGGGACGCCTTCGGCCTGCCTGCTGAAAATGCCGCCATCCAGCACGGGACGCACCCTCGCGACTGGACCAAAGGCAATATCGCGGAGTTCAAGCATGTCTGTCGGCGCTTCGGCTTCAGCTATGACTGGCGGCGAGAGATTTCCACCTGCGAGCCGGAGTATTACCGCTGGAACCAGTGGTTTTTCCTGCGCATGCTGGAGCGCGGCCTGGCCTATCGCAAGCGCAGCCGGGTGAACTGGTGCCCTAAGTGCCAGACCGTGCTTGCAAACGAGCAGGTAGTGGAAGGCTGCTGCTGGCGTCACGAAGATACCGCGGTCGAGGCCAAAGAGATCGAGCAGTGGTTTCTGAAGACCACGCAGTATGCTGACGCCCTGCTCGACGACATCGCGGAGCTCGCAGGCGGGTGGCCCGAACGCGTGTTGGTAATGCAGCGGAACTGGATCGGGAAATCCCGCGGGGCAATGGTGCGTTTTCCCGTGGCGGCGGCCTCGGGAGCGACTGGGGACGCCATCGAGGTGTTCACCACACGGATAGACACGATTTACGGCGCCTCGGCCGTGATCTTGGCGCCGGAGCACCCGTCGCTCGGCAAGCTGGTGGCTGGGGTGAAAGGGCTGGCCGCCATCCAAGCGCAACTCGCCCGTCTGCGGCAGCGGATTCTGCGCCCGGCGGAGATGGGCACAGTTGAAAAGGAGGGCATCTTTATCGGGCGGTTTGTCGTGAACCCGTTCAGCGGCGAGAGCCTGCCGATCTGGGTGGCCAATTTCGTGCTTATGGAGTACGGCGCCGGAGCGGTGATGTGCGTGCCGGCGCACGACCAGCGCGATTTTGAATTCGCTGAAAAGTATCAGTTGCCCAGGCCGATTGTGGTGCAGCCGGCGGTCGGGAAACCACTTACCCCGATGACGCTCGAAAAAGCCCTCACCGATTACGGCCGGCTGGTTGAATCCGGCCCCTATACCGGCCTGGGCTCCGAGCAGGCGATCGAGAAGATGACCACCGATGCGCAGTCAAAGGGAATCGGCGAAGCCCGGACGACCTATCGCCTGAAGGATTGGGGAATCTCGCGCCAGCGGTACTGGGGCACGCCGATTCCAGTTATGTATTGTGAGCGCTGCGGCATGGTGCCCGTGCCGGACGACCAGTTGCCCGTCGTGTTGCCGCCCAACGTGCAACTCACTGGGATGGGCCAGTCGCCGCTGGCGGGCGTGCCGGAATTCGTCAACGCCACCTGCACGAAGTGCGGCGGCCCTGCGCGGCGCGAGACCGATACGATGGATACGTTCGTGGATTCGTCGTGGTATTTCTACCGCTACACCGATCCGCACAACTCCCGGGCGCCCTTCGACGTCGAGATTGTGCGCTACTGGTTCCCCATCGACCAGTACATCGGCGGAATCGTCCACGCCATCCTGCACCTGCTCTATTCGCGCTTCTTCTGCAAAGTGATGCGCGACCTGGGTCTGGTCAATCACGGCGAGCCGGTGCGGCGGCTGTTCACCCAGGGGACGGTGCTCAAGGGCGGAGTGGCTATGTCGAAATCCCGCGGAAATGTGGTCGGCGCCAATGACATGGCCGAGCAGTACGGCTGCGACACGGCTCGGCTCTACAGTTTGTTTGCCGCCCCGCCGGAAAAGGACATGGAGTGGAGCGAACAGGGCATCGAGGGCTGTTCGAGGTTTCTCCACCGCGTCCACCGCATCGTGTCGCGCCACGCCGGGCGGCTGCAGGGCGTCGCCGTGGGCAACCCGTCGAGCAACCCGGGAGCCGCAGAGATGGCGTCGGCCACGGCCAAAGAAAAAGCGCTGCTGCGCAAGGCCCATCAGACGCTGCGCCGGGTGACGCAGGACTTCGAGGTGCGCTGGCACTTCAATGCCTCGGTCGCGCTGGTCATGGAGTTGGCCAACGAGCTCCAGGCGCAGGAGCCGCTCGAGCAGGGCGCCGCGCCCGCGGTGGTCAAAGAGGTGTTTACGCTGCTCGTCCTGATGCTGGCGCCGATGGCCCCGCACCTGGCCGAAGAGCTATGGGAGATGCTGGGCCACCGTGACGGCCTGGGACGCGCCGCTTGGCCCGCGTTTCAGCCGCATCTGGCGCAGGAGGAGCAGTTCGAGGTGGTTATCCAGATCAATGGGCGGATGCGCGGGAAGATCCTTGTCGAGGGCGGCTTGAGTGAGGGCGAACTCGCCGACCGCGCGAGGGCCGACCCGCGCATCGCGCAGCTCACCGCCGCGCAGCGCATCGTGAAAACAATCGTGGTCCCGAACAAGCTGGTGAATATCGTCGTGGGCTGAACCGAATAGTCGCACGGTTCAAGGGTCTAAGAGACGCAAGATGAGCGAGCGCGGCGGCATTGTCGTGCTGGATTTCGGAGGTCAGTACACCCAACTGATCGCCCGGCGTGTGCGCGAACAGCAGGTGTTCGCCGCCGTTCTGCCCTGCACAGCGTCGGTGGAGGAGATCCGCAGGCTCGAGCCAGCGGGCGTGGTGCTCTCAGGCGGGCCGAGCTCGGTATATGACCCCGGCGCGCCGGTGTGCGACCCGGCGGTGCTCGGCCTGGGCGTGCCCATACTGGGCATCTGCTACGGGATGCAGTGGATTGCCCACACTTTGGGCGGCCAGGTGCGGCGCGCCGAGCGGCGCGAGTACGGCCCGGCGCAGCTCGACCTGCAAAACGGCTCGGCGCTGTTCTCCGAGCTGCCGCGGCAACTCAAGATCTGGAACAGCCACGGCGACCACGTTCTAGAGTTGCCGGCCGGCTTCCGGATCACCGGCAAGACCGAGAACGCTGTGGCCGCCGCCGAAGACCCCGGGCGCAAGATCTATGTCGTGGAGTTCCACCCCGAGGTTCGGCACACCGATCGCGGGGCTGACATCCTTCGGAACTTTGTATTCCAGATCTGCGGCGCCCGGCCGAATTGGAGCGGCGCAGCCTTCATTGCCCATGCGATTGAGGCTATCCGCCGGCAGGTGGGTGACGCCCGAGCGATCTGTGCGCTGAGCGGCGGCGTGGACTCGACCGTGGCGGCAGTGCTGGTGCACCGCGCCATCGGCGAGCGACTCACCAACGTCTTCGTGGATACCGGGCTGCTGCGGAAAGACGAGTTCCGGCAGACGCTCGAGCTGCTGCGCGGGCGACTGGGGCTGAACGTCGCGGGGGTGGACGCAGCAGAGCGCTTCCTCGGGCGTCTAAAAGGGGTGACCGACCCGGAAGAGAAGCGCCGTCGGATTGGGACGGAGTTCATTGCCGTTTTTACGGATCAGGCGCAGAGGCTTTCCCGGAGCGGAGCTGCAGGGCCAGGCGAGGTGCGCTTTCTGGTACAGGGCACTCTCTATCCCGACGTGATCGAGTCGGTCTCAGTGAAGGGACCCTCGGCGACGATCAAGACGCATCACAACGTCGGCGGGCTGCCGGCCGAAATGCGGTTTGCGCTGGTCGAACCACTGCGGGACCTGTTCAAGGACGAGGTGCGGCGCATCGGCAGGGAATTGGACCTGCCGGAGGAAGTCCTCACCAAGCACCCGTTCCCGGGGCCCGGACTGGCGGTGCGGATACTGGGCGAGGTGACGCCGGAGCGCCTCGAGACTTTGCGAGAGGCCGACGCCATCGTAGTCGAGGAGATCCGCCGCGCCGGGCTGTACGAAAAAGTCTGGCAGGCATTTGCGGTGCTGCTGCCGGTGCGCAGCGTCGGGGTGATGGGCGACGAGCGCAGTTACGGCTTCACCATCGCCGTGCGAGTGGTCGAATCCGAGGACGCCATGACGGCGGACTGGTCGCGACTGCCGGGAGAGCTGCTGGGGCGGATTGCGACGCGAGTGGTCAACGAGGTCGCCGGAGTCAACCGCGTTGTTTACGACATCAGCTCGAAGCCGCCGAGCACGATCGAATGGGAATAATCCCGGGCACGGCAGGCGCCCGCGAAATTTTCAGGAGACGCTGCAAATCATCCTGCGGGAATGGGAAGCCCGGTGTGTCAGCCGGGTGTTCCGCGAGATGGACCAATAAGCGGTCACAGGAACTTTGCACCCTGCGACGCAGAAAGCTTTCAGCGCGGCACCGGCAACTACCGGTTGGCCATTTTCTGAGCCATGTAGAGCAGCAGCCGCCGGTCGCCTTCGTCAACGCGGCCGAGCAGCCTGCGGAACTTGGTCAGAAAACGAGCTTCTTTTCCGGTGCTGCCCCAGGCAATCTCGGCCGACGTCTTGCGCTTCGGGAGATTGGGCAGCTCGGGGGGTTCCTCGCCATCGTAGAAGAGTTGATACAAGGGAACCTCGAGCGCCCGGGCCATTTTCTCGAGCGTCTCGATGGCCGGAACCGTGTGGCCGTTCTCGACGCGGGAGATGTAACAGCGGAGCAAGCCCGTGCGCTTTTCGATGTCCCCCTGGGAAAACTTCTTTTCTTCGCGCAGTGAGCGCAAACGGTCGCCGATAATCATGTCGGCATTGTTCCACACGGTTAAGCGCCCCGCAAGAGGAAATTGCAGGAACCCTCGTCGGGATCGGGTGTAACCGGGACCCCATGGCCAACGTCCCAAATATCGAGGGAGGAAGCCGAGGCAGGGCCAGCGGCCCGGCCGCCGACCGGCGCGCCACCGTCGAAGAGGAAAAGCAGCTTGTGCGGCGGGCGCAGGGCGGTGACAAGGCCGCTTACGAAGAATTGCTGCGTACGCACCAGCAGCGCGTGTTCGCAGTGGTAGGCGGCATCCTACGGAGGCGGGAGGATGTGGAAGACGTCGCGCAGCAGGTGTTCATCAAGGCGTACTTCTCGTTGCGACAGTTTGACCTGCGCTCGGCGTTCGGGACATGGCTGTACAAGATCACCGTCAACGAGTGCTGGGACTACCTGCGCAAGAAGCGCGTGCGGCGGCTGGTCTATGAGGCCGACCTCAGTGAAGAGCAGATTCGGCAACTGGAAAGCGTCCCGGACCAGGCCAGCGGCGCTCCCCGTTCGCATCAAGACGCCGGGCGGCGCACTGAGCAGCGCGATTTGCTTGAGCGCCTGCTGGGCGAGCTGGAGGAGAAGGATCGCCTGATGCTGGTGATGAAAGAGGTCGAGGGCTTCTCGGTGGAGGAGATCAGCAAGGTGTTGGACTTGAACGTGAATACGGTGAAGGTGCGGCTTTTCCGGGCGCGTGGGCGACTGGTAGAGATTTACAGGAAACGCCTTCGTGGGAATTCCCCGGGGAGCAATATCCCGCGGTAATTCCGAGGCGGCAGTCTTCGCGCACGAAAACGACACTGTGGCAGTGAAAGGAAGGGCGAAACGTGATCGACGGTGAGGGCGGTCGAACCGCCTGTAAAGAATACGAAGCGAGGCTCGCAGACCTCCTCGAGGGCGGCACGGACCCCGCGGTTCCGGAGCTGGCAGCCCATCTGGAGCGCTGCGGCGGATGCCGGCAAGCGCTCGAAGCGGCACACTTCGGCCGCGAGCTGCTCCGCGAGGTGCTGGAACCTGCCGGCGAGCCTGGCGCCGCGTTTGCGGCGCGGGTGGTCGCAAACATTCGCTTCGAGGAGGCGAGACGCCTGTCGGCGGGTGCTTTCTGGCGACCGCTCGAGCGGCTGGCTTCGCGCCTGGCATTGAGCGCAGCGGCGGCGCTGTTGGTGCTCGCGGTCTATCTGTTCGAGTATGCGCCTCCGCGCCACCGCGACCAGATCGGCGCGCAGGGTGGAGTGACCGAGGTCTTCTCCGATCCGGCGGCGCAGCCGACCAACCAGGACGATGTCCTGATGTCACTCGCGGAGAGGGGACATGGACGCTAATCGAAGCAATCGCAAAGCATTTTTGCTGGTGCTGGTGGTGTTTGTGCTGGGCATCGCGCTCGGCGTCGTGGGCGCCTATCTGGCTGGCGGCCGCGTCTGGAGCGCGCAACCCGTGGCGGAGAACCACCGGGAGAAGCGTGCCCGGATCCTCGAGCAACTCACGCGCGATCTCAGCCTCACGCCGGACCAGCGCAAGCAACTTGAAGCAATCCTTGCGGATGTGGGGGCCAAGTTTCAGGCTCTCCACCAACAGATGGCGCCGCAGAGCGAACAGGTGCGCAAGCAGGGCCGCGAACAGATCCGGGCCATCCTGACGCCGGAGCAGCGGCCGAAGTTCGAGGAGTTTCTGCGAAAGCTCGACGAGGAGCGGAAGAAGAGAAGCGAGCGCTGAGCCGACCCACCCCGAAGTGCCCTCCCAGCCCACAGGAGAGACGCAATGAGCACTGCGACAGACTGGATGAAGACCCTTTGGGAGCGCTCCATGGTGCACCGGGCAATGCTGGTGGCGCCCCCGGTGGCGCTGCTGTTGCTCGTGGGCTTCTGGACCGTCGGCACGCGCCAGGGGACGACGTATTACACGGCGAAAGTGGAGAAGGGCGACATCTCCCAGGTGGTGCAAGCCACCGGCACGATCAATGCGGTGACGACGGTGCAGGTGGGCTCGCAGGTTTCGGGAACAATCGCCCAGCTTTTCGCGGACTTCAACAGCCGCGTCCACAAGGATCAGGTAATCGCCCAAATTGACCCGGCCATCTTTCGGGCGCAACTCCAGCAGGCGAACGCTGACCTCGCAGACGCCCACGCCAACGTCAAAGGGCTCGAGGCGCAGATCGAAACGCAGCGGGCCGAGCTGCTGGCGTCGAACGCCAGCGTGGCGAAGGCGCAAGCGCAGTTAAATGATGCGCAAATCACCCTCCAGCGCACGAAAGAACTATTCGCCGAGGGAATCGTGGCCGCGGCGCAGCGCGATACGGCACAGTCCAACTACGATTCGGCCATCGCCAACCTGCATGTGACCCAGGCGCAGGACGAGCAGTCGAAGGCGCGGGTGAACTCCACCATCGCCCAGCGCGACCAAGCCGTCGCGCAGGTGGCCCAGCGGCAGGCGACGGCGGAGCTCGCCCGCGTCAACCTGGACCACACCACCATCCGGGCGCCGATTGACGGCACGGTCATCGCGCGAAACGTGGACGTCGGGCAGACCGTGGCCGCGAGCCTGCAAGCGCCCACGCTGTTCGTCCTGGCGCAGGACCTGACCAAGATGCTGGTGTACGCCAAGACCGACGAGGCCGACGTCGGCAAGATCCAGGTCGGGGCGACAGCTTCGTTTCGCGTGGACTCGTTCCCGCGGGAAAATTTCCAAGGGCGCGTCCAACAGGTGCGCATGAACGCGGCGACGATTCAAAACGTGGTGACCTACGACACGATCATCGGGTTCGATAACCCGGAACAAAAACTCTTCCCCGGAATGACCGCTTACGTGAACATCCCGGTGGCCTGGGACAACAACGTGGTCAAGATTCCCAACGGGGCGCTGCGCTTCCGGCCGGATATCACCGACGACGAGCGCAAGGCGCTCTTCGCCAAGTACAGCCTCCCCGAGGCGCCTGGTGCCGGCGCCGGAGGACGCCTGGGAGCGGCCGGCGCCCCAGGCGGCAAAGGGAGTCGCGGCTCCGGCGCTCCGGGAGGGAATGGGGGCGGCGCACCGCCCGCGGGCGGAAGCACTCGGGATGACTGGGGCATCGTCTGGAAGCTGCTGCCGAACAAGACGCTGCAACCCATGCGGGTGAGGCTGGGTGTGACCGACTTCACCTTCACTGCCATGAAGGAAGGCGACCTGAAGCCGGGCGAGGATCTGGTGATCAGCCAGGCCAGCAAGAACGCCCCCGCGCAGCCGTCCGGCGGCCAGCAGCGCGGGCCAATGGGCGGTCCGGGCGGGCTGCCGCGGCGGATGTGACCCAAGAAAAGTTGAAGAGCCCAAGAGACGAAGAGTCGAAGAGAAATGGACCAGCCGTCCACAGCCACGATTGCAACCGCCGCCGCAACGACCGACGGGTCGCCGGTGATTCGGCTGGAGGCGGTGCACAAGACGTACGACCTGGGCGAAATCCAGGTCCATGCGCTGCGCGGCGTCACGTTGCAGATCCGCGCTGGAGAATTCGTGGCGGTGATGGGCGCATCGGGCTCGGGAAAATCCACGCTGATGAACATCCTGGGGTGCCTGGACCGGCCCACCCGCGGGCAGTACTTCCTGGACGGCACCGACGTCTCGCAGCGAAGCAAAGTGGAGCTGGCGCGGATCCGCAACCGCAAGCTGGGATTTGTGTTCCAGCAGTTCAACCTGCTGGCGCGCACCTCGGCACTCGAAAACGTGGAGCTGCCGACCGTGTATGCGGGGATCACGCCGCAGGAGAGGCAACATCGCGCCCAGGAAGCGCTCGAACGAGTGGGTCTGACCGACCGGGCGCAGCACTACCCCAGCCAACTCTCCGGCGGGCAGCAGCAGCGGGTGGCCATCGCCCGGGCGCTGGTGAACCGGCCGGCGATCCTGCTGGCCGATGAGCCGACCGGAAACCTCGACAGCCGCACGGCGGTAGAGATCATGGATATCCTGCAGCGGTTGAACGAGGAGGAGGGGTTGACGGTGGTGCTGGTCACGCATGAGAACGACATCGCGCAGTACACCGAGCGCGCGCTGGAGTTTCGCGACGGCAAGCTGCGGCAAGACGGCGAAGTGCGCAACCGCCTGATCGCCCGCGAAGTGCTGCCGACGCTGCCGTCGCTCGATGAGGAAGACGCGGAGGACGCAGCCAGCAGCACATAGAATTGGCTCTCGGTAGGGCAGGGCATGCTGTGCCCCTACAACGTAAAAGAAAGAGGCAGGCGTGGATTTTTGGAACACAGTGCGGCTGGCGTTTCGGGCGCTGGCGCGAAACAAGCTGCGGTCATCGCTGACCATGCTGGGAATCATCATCGGCGTGGGCGCAGTGATCGCCACGGTCAGCATCGGGCAGGGCGCCGAGTACCTGGTCCAGCAGGGCATCCAGAGCATGGGCACGAACGCCGTCTTCATCTCCGCAGGCAGCAACCGTCCGGGCGGCGCGCGCCTGGGCTCCTGGGCGGTGAAGACGCTGACCATAGACGACATGAACGCCATCCTCCGCGAGGTGTCGCTGATCCGTGAAGCCGCGCCGGCAGTGATCGGTCGGGTGCAGGTGGTGTACCAGAACCAGAACTGGAACACGACGATCCAGGGCACGACGCCGAACTTTTTCGGCATCCGGAGCTGGCCGGTGCAGGCCGGGTCGGCGTTCGGCGATGAAGAAGTGGATTCGGCCGCCGACGTCTGCGTGCTGGGGACGACCGTCGCTGGGTACCTCTTCGGGACCGAAAGCCCGGTGGGCAAGCAGATCCGCATCGGCAACCTGCCCTTCCGCGTCGTCGGCGTGCTGGAGTCCAAAGGGCAGTCGGTGATGGGCGACGATCAGGACGACCGCATCTTCGCGCCCTACACCACCGTGCAGCGAAAAATCTCCGGCATTACCTGGATCCAATTCGTCAACGCCTCAGCCATCTCGCCGGAAGCCTCGAATGCCGCCGTGCCGCAGATCACCGCGCTGCTGCGCGAGCGGCACCGCATCCGCCAGGGCGATGACGACGATTTCTTCGTGCGCACGCAGTCCGAGGTGGCCGACCTGGCGGCGCAGACCCAGCAGGTGATGACGCTGCTGCTGGGCTCGATTGCCTCGGTCTCGCTGATCGTCGGCGGAATCGGCATCATGAACATCATGCTGGTGAGCGTGACCGAGCGCACGCGCGAAATCGGCGTGCGCATGGCCGTGGGCGCCACCGAGGCCGACGTGCAGTTGCAGTTCCTGGTCGAAGCGGTGACGCTCAGCATGCTCGGCGGCGCGGTGGGAATCATCGCCGGCCTCGGCGGGTCGGCGCTGATCAGCAACTTCCTCTCCTGGCCCACACTGATTTCCGCCAAGGCCATCGTTGCCGCAGCCGTCTTTTCGGCGGCCGTGGGCGTCTTCTTCGGCTTCTATCCCGCCCGCAAGGCAGCGCAGCTCGACCCCATCGAAGCGCTCCGTTACGAGTAGAAAAGTCTTCCGTTGGCAGTACAGTTCATGGGCTTCTCCGGCCGCCAACAGGCAGGCAGGGGGGGTCACCCCGGTGTTTCTTGTAAGAGTGGAATCTATAGGACTTTAAGTCCAATGATTTTGTAAGAGGCTCGCCGAGTGCGGCGACGCAGAGCAGATCTTTCAAAGGCCCGCCCATCCGTACACGCACCAGCTCGTTGCCGCACTGCCTGCGAATCCGTTCCGTTCTTTGGTTTTCCGGGAGGCTGAGGCGGCGGGGACGGGTGTGGGGCACCCCAGCCGAATTGCGGCGAGAGTCGAGAGTGGAAAGTCCAGACTATCTCAAAACGGGATGTCCTCGTCGGTGATTTCAGGGGTTCCGGCGGGCTCTTCGGCCGGGGCCGGGGCTTCCGCCTCCGCGCCAGCCGGGGC
>JBASRK010000153.1:0-3995 GCA_049273775.1 Candidatus Acidiferrales bacterium | reverse complement strand
GGCCTCATTCACCACAAGGTTACGCCCCATGAAGTCATGACCGTTCAGCGCTTGAATGGCGCGCTCGGCCTCTTCGTCGCTGTTGATCTCGACAAAGCCGAAGCCTCGCGGCTGGCCGGAGAAGCGGTCGCGCACCAGCGTGATGTTTGCTGCCGTCACACCCGCCTGGGTAAACCAGTTGCCTAGTTCCTCTTCGTTGGCCTGGAAGGGCAGGTTTCCGACGTAGAGTTTCTTCACTCGTTGACTCCTTCTGCCCGTGGCGGATGAGCGCCCACGGGACGCCAGGCTGAAGAGGCAGGATCAAGTTCGCGGGCAGTCCAAAGGTGGCTAGGCTACGCCGGCGTGAGGCTGACGCTTCAGCTATCTTCCGCATCTTCACCCCAAAAAGGGTTCGGCGTCAATCAAAACATCCTCCGATAAGCGGCCGGAGGCAATCAGTCAGCTCGACCGCAAGTTTGGTGGTAGGATGCGCGACGCCCGCCGGGAGGCCTGCCATGCGCGGAATGATGATGGACTTCCCGCTCACCCTGCCGACAATCCTAGAGCGTGCAGGGAGACTCTTCGGCAAGATCGAAATCGTCTCCCGCCGGCCCGACCGCTCGCTTCACCGGTACACCTACGCCGACTTCTATCGTCGAGCGCGGGCGCTGGCCGAGTCGCTCACCCAGGCGGGGCTGCGGCGTGGCGACCGAGTCGCCACACTGATGTGGAACCACTCGGCGCACCTGGAGGCTTACTTCGGCATCCCTGTCGCCGGCGGCGTAGTGCACACGCTCAATCTCCGGCTCCATCCGGCGGAGATCGCTTACATCACCAACCACGCCCATGATCGCTTCCTGATCGTGGACGACGTGCTCCTGCCCGTCTACGAAAGCTTCCGCGAGCAGGTGGGATTCGAGCGCGTCATCGTGGTGCCCTTCGGCGGCAAGCCGGCGCCGGCGGGCTACGAAGACTACGAATCCTGGCTCGACCGCGCCCGGGGCGAATTCGCCTACCCAGAGCTGGACGAAAACGAAGCGGCGGCGATGTGTTTCACCTCGGGCACGACCGGCAAGTCCAAAGGAGTGCTCTATTCCCACCGCGCGCTTGTGCTGCACTCGTTTGCCGTGGCCCTGACCGATACGTTCGGCCTCGCGCACCGCGACGTCTTGATGCCGGTTGCGCCGATGTTCCATGCCAACGCCTGGGGCCTGCCCTACGCCGCCGCCATGGTTGGCTGCAAAATCGTTCTGCCGGGCCCACAAGCCGACGCGGAGAGCCTGCTCGACCTGATCGAGCGCGAGGGCGTCACCATCGCCTGCGCCGTACCCACCGTTTGGATCAGCGTGCTGGCCGCCCTGGAGAAAAATCCCGGCCGCTGGAAATTTTCCCGCGAGGTCCGGCTGCCCTCCGGCGGCGCCGCGCCACCAGAGACGTTGATCCGCGCCCTGGACCGCTACGGCTTCCACATCGTGCATCTCTGGGGCATGACGGAGACGGCTCCGCTGGCGACGGCGGGCCAGCTTAAGTCCTACATGGAAGCGTGGCCCGAAGACAAAAAATACGAAGTGCGCGTCAAGCAAGGCCGCCCCGCGCCGTTCGTCGAGCTGCGCGTCATGCGCCCCGACCAAACAGAAGCTCCGTGGGACGGCAAGACAGCCGGCGAGCTCGAGGTTCGCGGGCCGTGGGTGGCGGCAAGTTACTACAACGCGCCGGAGGAGCAGCACCGCTGGACCGCCGACGGATGGTTTCACACCGGCGACGTCGCCAGCGTGGACGCCGAGGGCTACGTCAAGATCGTGGACCGCAGCAAGGACCTGATCAAGTCGGGCGGTGAGTGGATCAGCTCAGTGGACCTGGAAAACGCGCTAATGGGTCACCCGGCTGTGCGCGAAGCCGCGGTGATTGCCGTGCCGCATCCGAAATGGCAGGAGCGGCCGCTGGCGGTGGTCGTCTTCAAGGACGGCGCCGCGGCGACCCCCGAGGAGCTACGCGCTTTTCTCGCCGGCAAATTCGCCAAGTGGCAACTGCCGGATGCCTTCGTCGCAGTGAAGGAGATCCCGCACACCTCAGTGGGAAAATTCCTCAAGATCAGATTGCGCGAGCAGTTCGCCGACTGGAAGTGGGAATCGTAAGACATTACGCCGCTATCCGTCGTCCTGTCTTGTTGAGGCCCCCGACCGAGTCGGGGGCTCGCCATGACAGCGAACCAGCCTGAAGAGCCGTAGAAGACTCCGCCCTAAGTGCGGTAGCTGGCGTTGATCCTGACATAGTCCGCGGTGAAATCGCAGGTCCAGATGCGGCCGCGCCCGCGGCCGCCCTTCAGATCCACGACAATCGGTACGCACAGGCGCAGCAGCCGGCGATGCGCGGCGCGTTCGTTAAACGGCTGCTCGCGCCCGCGGCGGCACACCACCATGCCCGCCAGGCGAATCTCGACGCGCGCCGGGTCGAACTGCACTCCGGCGCGGCCTGTAGCAGCGAGGATGCGGCCCCAGTTCGGGTCCCCGCCAGCAAGCGCCGTCTTGACCAGCGGCGAGCCGGCAATCGTGCGCGCCACTTGCTCGGCGGCGCGATCCGAGGGCGCGCCGCGGACTTCGATTTCGACCACACGCTTTGCTCCTTCGCCGTCGGCGACAATCGCGAGCGCCAGCGCCTTGCAAACTTTCTCCAGCGCGGCGACGAATTGCTGGTAATTGCGCCCCGTCGCGCCGATGGCGCGGCAGCCGGACGCGCCGTTTGCCATCAGCAGGAGCGTGTCGTTGGTCGAGGTGTCGCCGTCAATGGTGATGGCGTTAAAGGTGCGGCCGACCACGTCCGCAAGCGCGCGCTGAAGCACACGCGAATGCGCCTTCGCATCGGTCATCACAAACGCGAGCATGGTGGCCATCTGCGGGTGGATCATCCCGGCGCCCTTGGCGCAACCGACCAGCCGAACGCGCTTGCGGCCGATGCGGCAGTTTGCCGCGGCCCATTTGGGGTGCGTGTCGGTGGTCATGATGGCGCGGGTGAGCTGAGCAAAGGCGCCGGGCGCCGCTTTCATTCCCCGGGCTAGGCCAGGCACTGCGCGCAGGATGCGCTCGACGCGCAGGGGCACGCCGATGACACCGGTTGAGCAGACCAGCGCCTGCCGGGCGTCACAGCTCAATTCGCGCGCAATTGCCGTGGCGGTCGCGCGCGCCGCAGCCAGTCCGGCCGGACCCGTGGCGCAATTGGCGTTGCCGGAATTGACCACGATGGCGCGGATGTCGCGGCCCGAACGGCGCAGGTGCTCGCGGCAGAGCACAACTGGGGCCGCCTGTACCAGGTTGGTGGTGAACACGCCGGCGGCCGCGGCGCGCCAATCGCTCGCGATGAGCGCCAGGTCAAGACGCTTTTTTTTCTTCAGACCGCACGATGTGGCTGCAAAGCGAAAGCCTCTTGGCAAGAGGGCGCGAGCAGGCATCCGGCCCGAGCGCTTCAAAGCTCCGGGAGAGGCAGGCTTCATACGGCGGGGGCGGTTTTGGCGGCGGCCGCGAGCACGGGAAGCGCGACGCGCTCCGGGCAGACCGTGGCGATGACGGCGACCAGATCGCAGTGATTCGCCTTGGGGCAGGTGCGGCAATCCCGCGCCAGCTTCTCCGGCACCGCCCAGCGCGTCGAGGCGGCAAATCCCTGCCGGCCGAAAAATTCCGGCGTGTGGGTCACCGCAAAGACGCGAGCAATCCTGCGCCGTCGAGCGGCGGCCAGTGCGATCCGCAGGAGCCGGGTGCCCAGTCCGCGACCGCGGATCCCGGGTGCGACAGCGAGCGAGCGGATCTCCGCCAGGTCCGTCCCGTAGGGCTCGAGCGCGACGCAGCCCAGCAGTTCGCTTCCATCGGTGAGCACCAGGAACCGCCCGATGTGCGCCCGGATCTCGTCTTCGGAGCGCGGCAGCAGCAGGCCCTCGGCGGCGTAGTGCGCCACCAGGGCGTGGACCCCAACGACATCATCGGAGCGTGCGCGGCGCGCCCTCACGACGCCACTTCCACCGCTCC
>JBASRK010000145.1:0-47150 GCA_049273775.1 Candidatus Acidiferrales bacterium | reverse complement strand
CTGTACAGCTAGAAGGCGGAGTTGAGCCTTGCCCCCCAGACTTTGACGTCCCTCGTTCCTAGTCACAAAGGCCTCCTTACGAGAAACTCGCCTCATGTTGCGACTCATAGCTGCCTCCCCCCATTTCTTTCATTGCGCAAGTGCCCCTGGGGAATGTAAAAGAAACTCCTTGAGGACCCCACACGGTACCGGGTGGGGGTCGCTCAAATCAGTTCTACAATAAATTATAGCAAAAACGATGAGAAAGTCAAGACCAAAATTGCGGGCGAGGAAGAGCTCCGTTGACTGGAAGGCAGTTGGGCGACGGATTCGGGAGCTTCGGGGCTTTTACGTGACGCAAGAGGATTTGGCACGTCGTATTGGCGTCAGTCAGAGTCACCTTTCAACGTTGGAGCATGGTGAAGTCGAGCCCGGGGCAGAAATCATGCTGAGGATCAGTCGGGAGTTTGGGAAGTCGATGGAGTGGCTCCTTACCGGAGAAGATTAGGCACTCCTGAAGAGAGAGATTCCATTGCCCGGAGAGCGGCTCTCCTCCGTTAGGCCGGGGAGAAACAGAAAAAGCAGAGAGCGGGCTGAAAGCGAAGACTAACCAGGCGAGATAACCGGGCGCCGAAGGATGCCATATCTCCAGCGCTTTCCCTCCCGCCAGAAGAGGGAAGAGCCCTCCGAATAGGCGCAAATTCGCATGAATTGCCAGGGCCCGCAACAAGCTCAAGGACCGGATCTGCTATGGGTCACTGGGTCCATGGACCTTGTTTGAGGATAGCGATCGATTGCTACCTGTGTCAGAAAAAAACCCTGTTAGCTTGCTACGCTGGGTCTCTAGAGCCGGTCCCTGAACGGGCTAGAGGAATTGGTGTCGGCGGTAATCCACCGGTTGTCTTCGAAGCAGCCACCGCTCAGGTTGAGCTCCACAAAGGAAAGAAGAAGCTGCCGCAGCCGGCGCCGCCCCCACGCAAGCAGCCGCAGAAAGAAGCTAGCCGCAATGCGTCTCGACGCAGATGGTTTGCCCAAAAATCCTACTTCCATCGCCGCGTAAGTGCTTGACTCAGCGCGCCCGAAATCGGCGAATCATCTCCTGCCTTCATCGCAGTCGGCGTGGGTAAAGGCCAGATAGAACGTTTACTACCTGTCGTAATTTTCCTTGCTAAGCCGTATGAGTTCGCGTCCCCCTTCCTATCTAATTGGGGCAGCCAACCCAATAAAGGAGGGAGGCACATGAAAAGACATCAAACCAGTGAAATGCCAGCCAGAACTCTACGGGACCGCGGCTCGGACGTTGCCGATGACCAAGCAGTTCGCTACCTCCCACCGGGATCGAGATACTCGCTAGAATCCGAGCCAAGCGCCATTAGTTGCGTTCCTTCCGGTTTGAGCTCAGCCACTGCGGGAGCTGAACTCAAAGGACGCCCCGGTGGAAGCTCGATCGAAGTCGCAACCGCAGGCCCTTTTTTTCTGCCGGACGGCTCCCATGTTGACCTCATTAGGGATCCCACGAACTCGAACCAGTTGTGCTTCTTGATCTGGAACCCGCAAGATATAAGGTTCGCCAATCACATCAAAGCAGGCGGCCAAGTTTTTGTCCCGCCGCAGCTCCATCCGACCCTGGTGAGAGCTGTGCGGCTCCCCAGCGGAATCCAACCGTGCGGCGAGATCCGCGATATGCTGGACCAGATTTCGGAGGTTATTTTCACCTATGTCGATCTCCCGGAGGACTCCCTGTTTCTTGCCAGTGCCTTTGTCGTGAGCGGTTGGTTTCCCGAGCTCTTGGTCGTAGCGCCCTACATCTGGGTGGCGGGAGCCTTCGGGACTGGCAAGACAACCGTCTTGAAGCTTTTCCACTGTCTCTGCCGGCGTGCCATTCTTGTCAGCGATGTCACCCCTGCAGCGCTCTATCTGCTTCCCAGCTTGCTCAAGCCCACCCTCCTCATCGACGAAGGCGAGTTCGGAAACGCCAAAACAAGCCGCGAGCTGCACCGGCTTCTACGAGCCGGGAACACCGCGGGAACTCCCGCGGTCCGCGGGGGGGTCTTGTACGACCTTTTTTGCCCCAAGGTGGTCGCATCGCGCCAGCCACCGCCGGATGCTGCTCTTGGAAGCCGGGGCATCCTCTTCCCCCTGTTGCCAACGCAGAGAGACCTGCCCGCTCTTGACGCGCAGGCCATGCAAAAAATCGCCGAGAGTTTTCAACCGCGCCTATTGGACCTCCGCCACAAGTACTACGAACAATTGCGGAGTGCTGCACCCTTGAATCTGGAAAGATTGAGCCCCCGAACCAGGGATATCGGACGGGCTTTGGGGACAATCCTGCTGAATGCTGCGGATTTACAGCAAAGGCTTGCCGAAATTCTGGAAGAAAAAGACGCAGAGGTGCGGCTCGAACGCACGCTCGAGCCCGAGTGGGCTGTCGCGACGGCACTCTTCCACGAGGTCCATGAAAAGCCCGTTGGTGAGCTCTTCGTCGGTGAGATAACGCGCCAAGCGAACCGGATACTAGCAGCCCAAGGCGAGACCCGAAAGTTGACGGAAAGAGCTGTGGGGGAGGTGCTGAAGATCATGGGTTTGAAAACGCGGAAGCTCGCTGGTTGGGGACGCGGATTCCATCGTACTTTGCTTTTCCGCCGAAAGGTTCACCAAATGGCCCGCATATTCGGGATCACGCGGTATGACATCGCGAACTGGATGGCCGCAAAGGCCGGTAACGCGGGACCCCCCCTGCGCGCTCTGCACCGAGTTCGACCTTCTCGGCGGCCTTCGCTTCACGCAGCTAAAAGGAGGAGGTCGCACCGGGGCAAGTAGGTTCAAGCTTGGGCCACGGGAGGATAAGGGGGCAGCCGATGAGGCCTCTACGAAGGATGATTCGAACCCGAGCCCAGGAAGTGGCGACTCTTAGATCGCGCAACTTTAGACGACTCTTGCACTTAGAAGCGGGATGCACATGGCAACGCTGAACATCGTGAACGTTGTGAACGTTGCATGGAAAGCGATCCAAGCTTGAGCTGCGCCAGCCTCCAAAAACGGCGCAGCGGTAGCACCTCGGGCAGCCCACGCCGCCGCTGGCTCGAGAAAGTTGGGCGGTGACCGCGTGACCGGCTGACGGCCGAATGGAAGTAGCCGCCACCATGTCAGTCCGCCACCGGTGTGACGCGACGCGAAATGTCGGCGTAAATTAGCGCGGCGCAGACGGCTGCCGGGCCCAGCAGCGCGATCCCGCGGACGATGCGACCGAAGCAGAATTCGCCGATTGCGAACAGCGTCGCATAGACCATCACACAGCCGAGCACCCAGGCAAGCAGGTTGCGGCCCAGGTCGCGCGTGGGCGGCACGTCGGGGGCAAGCGCGGCGATGGGTTTCCACCCCGTCGCATGGGGCCGCACTCGCCGGTAGAAGCGCACCAAGACGTCTTCCGGCTCGGGCGGAGTGAGCAGCGTCACGGCGACCCACACCGCGGTCGTGGCCGCAGTCGTTGCGAGGGTCGTCTTCGCGAACAGCACCGGCCCGCTGCCCTCGAACGGCGCCCAGCGATTGAGCGCCACTGAAACGACCAGCGCTGTGGCCATGGCCGAGATCTCGCTCCAGGCGTTGATGCGCCACCAGTACCAGCGCAGCAGGTAAACGCTGCCGGTGCCGGCGCCGACTTCGAGCACAAACTGCCAGCCCGAGCTGATCGAAGCGAGTTGCACGGAAACGTATGCCGCCGCCACCACGAGCAGCAGCGTGACTCCCCGCGAGACGCGGACGTAGTGCGCTTCGCTTGCGCCGCGGCGGAGGAAGCGCCGGTAGAAATCGGCAACCAGATAGGAGCTGCCCCAGTTGAGCTGCGTGGCCACGGTGGACATGAACGCAGCCATGAAGCCGGCGATCAGGATCCCGCGGAGCGCATGCGGCACGTGGCTCGTGGCCACCAGCATGTAGCCCGTCTCGGGGCGCGCCAGTCCGGGATAGAGCACGACAGCGGCGAGCGCGGTGAGGATCCACGGCCAGGGGCGCACAGCGTAGTGGGCAACGTTGAACCAGAGCACCGCAAGCAGGCCGTGGCGTTCGTCGCGGGCGCTGAAGATGCGCTGGGCGACGTAGCCGCCGCCGCCCGGCTCCGCGCCGGGATACCAGAACGCCCACCACTGCACGCCGAGATGCACCAGGAAAGTCAGCACCGGCAGCGTCCAGAGGGCTTCAGCGGTGAGCCCGCGGGAAAAACCGGGGAGCACCGCAGTGATGTCCGACGCCGCAGGCCCGGCGGCCCGCATCGCCGCGAGTTTCGCCGATAGGGCGCCGATCCCGCCCACGGCCGTCACGCCGTAGTATGCCACCGCGACGACGATACACATTTTCAGCACGAACTGGAACAAGTCGGTCCACAGCACTCCCCAGAGGCCGCCCAGCGAAACGTAAAAGCCGGTGAATGGCATCAGGAAAAAAATGCAAATGGCGAGCGCAGCGCCGTCTGAGCCGCTCATGGTCGAGCCGAACACCGGCGCCACCGCCCGAGCGACCCAGCGGAATAGATTCGTATCCGACATCGTCGTGCCGACGATGCTGGTCATGGCCTTGGTGACCCAGCCGAGGATGAGGCAGTTCATCAACAGGCCGAGATAGAGCGCACGGAAGCCGCGGAGGAACGCTGCGGGGCGCCCGGCGTAGCGCATCTCGGCGAACTGCACGTCGGTGAGCAGCCCCGACCGCCTCCACAGGCGCGCAAACAGGAAGACCGTCATCATCCCCGAGGGCAGGAAGCTCCACCACAGCCAATTACCGGCGATCCCCTGCGTGTAGACGAGACCGGTGACGGCGAGCGGCGTATCGGCGGCAAACGTCGTGGCCACCATCGAGGTGCCCGCGAGCCACCAGGTCACCTTGCGCCCGGAGACGAAATAATCCTCCGTGCTGCGGCTCGAGCGGCGGCGGAAGTAGAGACCCAGCAGCAGGGTTAGCAGCAGGTAACCGGCAATGGCGGCCCAGTCGAGCAGCGTGAGTTTCATCGGGGATGACGCGCCGGCGCTGGGGGCGCAGCGAAGATGGCTGCCTAGTGTGGCACGACTTCAACGGGAGTCAAATGAAATGTCGCTCGTTCAAAGCCGTCAGCTTTCAGCCGTCAGCTATCAGATATAAGCGATCAGTTATCAGCGCCCGGGAAGGAACGACTGGAAAAGGCGAAAGGAGCAGCTTGGGCGGGCCCCCTGCCGCGGCCGCTAGACTTGGCACCCGCAGGGGATAGAGTTTGCTGCGTGAGCGCCAAGAGTGTGTACGACGGCGCCGGCCGTGTGGCCAGCATGTTCGAGCCGGATGTGAACAACGGGAATGCAAAGGGGCCATCCTGCGGCTGAAAGAAAAAGGAAGGCCCCGGGCTTGTCAGGGGGATGAAAGCCCGGGGCCGGGGGGTTGAGACAGAGGCAGGGCCGGAAGGAACTCTTTTCTGCAGCGCGTCAGTCGACTGACGGGGCCGCCAGCAGGCACAGCCTGCGTAGCTCCTCGTAGGTGAACATCATCTGCTCGCTGCGGTCGTTCTTCTCCACTTGACCGAGGCCGGACAGCCGCGATAGCCGCCGCACCTCTTTGGTCGAAAGGCCGAGCAGGATAGCTGCCCGGCGCTCATCAATCCGATTGTTGTTGTCCGCGTCCAATTGCGTCGCCTTCTCTGGCTAGGTAATCACGTTGGCCCAGTTGTCTTCCTCGACCGCCAGGATCATGGCCTTGTAGATGTCCACGTCCCAGCCTTCGCCGACGCGGAAGCGCACCGCTGCGCTCGATTCGCCGATAATCGTCCCGCGGAGCGGCACTGTCAGATCCCCGGCAGTGACCTGGAGCACAACAGGCTGGCCCAACCAAACAGCGTATGCGCTTTCCACGAGATTGATCCCCCTTAACGTAAATGCGTAGCGAGAGCCGATTCTGCGGAGGGAAGCAGTGACGGGGAATGGTACAGATGCACCAATTTCATAGTATGGAGGTACTGTTACCGCATGCGGCACATTCTGGCCGGCGCGCATGGCGGTACTCGGGTACCGCCCGGGTGGTGCTAGGGATTCATTGCCGGGGGCGTCTCGCCGGGGCATCCTTCTCACATGACGGCGATCTATCACGCCCTGATAGGGCCGCTCATCAAACAGGCGCGACGCATGGCCGCCGGGGACGGTCCCCGAGCCTCCGGTGGCATCGGGTTGGCGCTCGGGGGTGGCTTTGCCCGAGGCTTTGCCCACCTGGGCGTGTTGCAGGTGCTCGAAGAGGAGCAGATCCCCATCGCATGTATCGCAGGCACAAGCGTGGGCAGCATCCTGGGCACGGCCTACGCGAGTGGCGTGCCCCTGCCGCGGATCGCCGCGGTCTGCCGCGGCCTCCGTTTCCGCGATTTCAGCCGCTGGCGCATCTCGCGCCTGGGCCTGGCCAGCAACGACCGCATAAGCGAGCTTGTCCGGCGCTGCTTTGACGCGCGGACATTCGAAGAACTGCTGATCCCCACCGCCGTGGTCGCCACCGACCTGGGTACGGGCGAGCCGGTGGTGATCACCCGGGGCGAGTTGACGCAGGCGCTGCGCGCCAGTTGCGCCTTCCCGGGCCTGTTTGAGCCGGTGCAGGTGGACGGGCGGTGCCTGGCCGACGGTGGCCTGGCGGCTCCGGTGCCAACCCGGGCCGCGGCCCAGATGGGCCCGCAGTGCGTGGTGGGCGTCTCGGTCGGCTTCAACAACTGGAACGGTGAAGCGCCGAAGAATCTTTTCCAAGTGGTCAGCCGGGCGGTCTCCGCGGCGCAGAAGAACGGCGGCGTCTCCTGGGAAGCTGCCGCCGATATACTGCTCGAGCCCGATGTGCAGACCATCGATTGGGACGAGTTTCACCGCGCCGACGAAGCCATCGCCGCTGGCGCTGACGCGGCGCGCCGCGCCCTGCCGCGCATCCGCGAGCTGCTCCGCGTGCCGGCCAGCGCTCAACCCGAAGCAATCCGCCCCTCCACCGACGCTACGGGCTGGCCAGAAGGGCAGGCCCTGCGATGATCCGGTTGGGCGGGCTGCTCTCCTGGATGTCCTGGGTGTCACTGCTCTGGCAAGAATGCTGCGAGAACCCCGCAATATTCTGCTACCGTATTGGCTGGAGTTTTGTGGCGCGGGAAGCCGCCCCGGTGGCTCATCGCCTCGTTGATAAACAGTGCTCGAGTCGCTTAAAGAATTCTTTCACTTTTTCTATGACGTCCAGGGACTGATCCACCGGGGCGGCACGCTGCTGGTCTGCGTGATCGTCTTCATCGAAACAGGCTTCTTCGTCGGCTTTTTCCTTCCGGGTGATTCCCTGCTGGTGACCGCGGGCATCTTCGCCGCGGCGGGGCTGCTGAGACTGAGCACGCTGCTGGTGCTGGTCTCCTTATGCGCCATCGCAGGCGACCAGGTGGGCTACTGGATCGGCCGGAAAGCAGGCCAAGCACTCTACCGCCGAGAAGACTCCGTGCTGTTCCGCAAGCGCCACCTAGAGCGCGCACGCCGGTTCTACGATACCTACGGCGGTAAGACCGTCATCCTGGCGCGCTTCGTGCCCATCGTGCGGACGTTTTGCCCGCCGGTGGCCGGCGCTGCCGGGATGAAGTACACCCGCTACCTCGCCTATGACATTTTCGGCGGCTTCTTCTGGGTGGGCACCATGGTGCTGGGTGGCTTTTTCCTCGGCTCGGTGGTGCCCAACATCAACACGCACATCCATTGGGTGATCGCCGTGGTCGTCTTCTTGTCGCTGCTGCCAGCCATCGTCGGCGCGCTGCGCGCCAGGCGCCAGAAACTCGACAGACCCGCTTCTTCCCTTCCCGACGTCCAACCCCGGCAAGACTGACCGTGGCAGAATCCACCACCCCTGACACACAGGCCCTGATTTTCGATATCGGAAGGGTCATCCTGCGCGTGAACGTCGGCCGCGCCCTCGGTGCCCTAAGCGGCGGCTCCGGCCTGAACGCCGAGCAGGTCTGGTCGGCGATCCAGACCGACCCGCGGTGGCGCGACTGGCAGGAGGGACGCGTCACCCCGCACGACTGGCATGAGCACCTGGCGCGCCGGTTCAGACTGGCGCTCGGCTTTGGCGAGTTCTGCGCGGTGTGGAACAGCTCGCTCGAACGCCAGATGATCCTCGACGAGGAGCTGTTTGCGGGTCTCGCAGCACGCTACCGGCTGGGACTGCTCTCGAATACTGACCCCATTCATGTCGCGCATCTCGAAGCAAACTTCAGCTTCGTCCGCCATTTCCCTGTCCGCGTCTTTTCCTGCATCGCGGGCGTCAGCAAACCCGACGCCGGCATCTACCGCCGCGCCATTCACGGGACGGGCGTCCCGCCCGACAAGATCCTCTACATTGACGACGTGCAGGAGTACGTCACAGCGGCCGAGCAGGCCGGCATGCAGGGGCTGCTCTTCCGCAACCCCAAGCAACTGCTCAGCGAGTTCCACCAGCGCGGGATCCTCCAGCCTTAGAACAGACTGCAGATTGCAGCAGGTCTGCGAGATGCCCCGCTCTTGATTCCCTTATTAGGTGATCTCCCACTTCTGATCAGGCGGGCGCTCCGACTGCACTTTCCTGCCCACCGGTGCCTCCTCTTGAAGCAGGAAGCCCCGATCATCCCTTTGGGGATTTCCAGTCTTAGCAGGTGCACCGCCGCCTACTCACGCTTCTTGCGGCTCTGAGAGTCGCAGGAGAAGGTGAGAGAGGCCGGGGGGCCTCAAGATACAGATGCTGCAGCCATCGCTAGTGTTGGAGCCGGAGATCCTGCTGCAAGCGGAAACGCAGCACGGTCTCAGACGGAAACTTGATGTCTCGATGCCCGGTGAGCATGGCTCCTGCTGTGCCCGCGGCGGCGCCGGCAGCGGCCCCGATGCCCGCGCCCTTTCCATGGCCCGCAATCCCGCCGATAGCCGCACCCGCACCGGCCCCACCACCAATAAAGATGATGTCACGGGTGGCCTTAGACCCTTCCTTGTGGCCTGTTGTCGTGGTGCTGACCTCGTAGGTCCTGCCTCCAAGCTTTACGCTGGTCAGCTTTACCCACAACTCCGCCCGCTGCTTGAGCCGGCCGGATGGGACTGCACTGGTCACTCTGCCGGTGACCTCCGCGCCCTTCGGAATCGCTGTCTTTTCTCCAACCATCACGGGTGTCTCAATCGTGCCGTCAAACGGGTCGCCCGTCTTATTCACTTCGGAGTTGAGCCCAGTGATCAACCGCACATCGAGCTCAGTGCCCGACGGCACTGTGAGCGTCACGACCGCCGGTTTCTGCGGGGCGCTCTTCGCGGTTTTACTCTGTGCGCCCTCTTCTGCCGGCTTTTGCGCGCAGCCGAAGAGACCGATGGCCAATATCAACGTCACTACAGTTTCCCGATTCCGACGTTTCATGCCGTCCTCCTCTGTCTATGTCGGACTATTCTAGCATCTGCGTGTGAAAATCTTTGGAGAAGAGCTTTGCGGGTTATTCCGCTGCAACTCGGACGAAGCCTGAAAGGGCCGACCACTGTCCGTTTCGTTAACGCGGTGTGCATCGTGCCGAATCCGCCGGGAGCAGGTAAAGATTGCAGGGTCTAGTACCGCACGAGCGTAACAAAGGGGTCCGGGACACCGCTATTCAATTGACCTGCTTTAAGTTACAGTTGTCGTGCGCGGCGCCGTTATGGTGGATGGCGTGCTACATCAACTGTAGATCTCAATCTCCAAGGGGGGAGAAATTATGATTGAAGAGAGAGAAACAGTGACAGAGGTGCACCATGGCTCGCCGGGATGGATTGTGCCAGCAGTGATTCTACTGGGCATCCTCGCGGTGGCCGGCGTATGGATCGGTTGGAGCGCAACGGGCCGGGCACACGACACCCAGCAGACCCTGAGCGCGGACATCAAGACGCTGAAGCAGGGCTTCGACCACGATGTGGCCTTGCTGCAGCAGCGCGTGACCGCAGCCGAGGGCACAAATGCACAGCTCCAAGGCGAGCTGAGCGTGGTGACCAAGCGCCTGCGGTTGACCCAGGGGGAGCTCAAGCAGGCCAAAGAGGAGGCGTCGCAGATCCGTGAGGACAATGCCACGAAAATCGCCGCCATGGATACAGCGGTCAAGACTGAGCTGGCGACCAAGGCGACCACGGAACAAGTGAGCCAGGTCAGCGGCGAGGTCAACGTGGTCCGCACAGATCTGGATACCACGAAGAAGGACTTGCAGATGGCTCGCAGCGAGCTAGGGACCCTGATCGCCCGCAACCACGAGGAAATCGACACGCTTCGCCGGCTGGGTGAGCGGGACTACGTCGAATTCTCAATCGAGGGCCGTGGCAAGCCGCAGAAGGTGGGCAATGTCACCGTCGAGCTGCGCGGCACCAATCCGAAGAGAAACCTCTACACCGTCGCCATGGTAGTCGGCGACACCCGTGTGGAGCGGAAGAATCGGGCCATCAACGAGCCGATCTTCTTCTACACTCGCGGCACCAAGCAGCCGCTGGAGCTGGTGGTGAACCAAGTGGCCAAGGACAAGATCGCTGGCTACCTGAGCATCCCCAAGGCCAACCAGGGTGCTTCGGCGCCCGCAGGGAATTAGCTGGAAGCGGATTCGATTCAGGACAGGCAAGTCTGCCTGGCCCGCAAACCGTGCGCGGGCAGGGCCAAGTGCCCTGCCCGCGGCAGCGGGCCTGAAAACGTTGAACTCGCCCCACCACGATTGCTAGAATGGCTTTGCCCGCCACGGCGGGCAGGTCGTCAAGAGACCCTTTCCTTCATGACGTTGCGCGCCCGGTTTCTCCGCCCGTGCCGCGCCGCCCGCCTGGCGGGCCGTTACCCAGCCGCGGCCAGTGAAGATTCTGGCCTGAGGAGGGAGCAATGTCCGACTTCTACCAGACAGGTGTGGTGGCCACGCTTCACCGCCTGGGAGAGCACAAGGTCGAGATTCTCGAGCAGCAGCTCGAACGATTCGTTCAAGAGCAACCCGTCGCGCTGGTCCTCCCCGCACTCTACGCCGAGTTCGAAAAGCCGGCGATGGACGGCATCCTGCACCAGCTCAGTCAGGCGCGCTACATCCGCCAATTCGTGGTGAGCATGGCGCAAACCACTGCGGCGCAGTTTCGCGATGCGCAGCAGCGCCTGGCTGTGCTGCCCGGTGAGGTGCGCATTGTCTGGAACGACGGGCCGCGAGTGAAAGAGATCTACCACACGCTGGAGGAGAACGGCCTGCACATCGGCCCCGACGGCAAGGGCCGGTCGTGCTGGATGGCATACGGCTACGTGCTCGCCAGCCACCAGGCCGACGTGATCGCGCTGCACGACTGCGACATCGTCAACTACAACCGGGAGATGCTGGCGCGACTCTGCTATCCGGTGGTGAACCCCAACATCAACTTCGAGTTCTGCAAAGGTTACTATGCGAGGGTCAGCGACCGCATGCACGGGCGCGTCACCCGTTTGTTCATCACGCCCTTGATCCGCGCCATGCAATCGCTGTTCGGATTCCTGCCCTTCCTGCGCTACCTCGACAGCTTCCGCTACCCACTCGCCGGGGAGTTCGCCATGCAGGCGGACCTGGCCCGCGTCAACCGCATCCCCTCGGACTGGGGCCTGGAGATCGGCGTGCTCGCGGAGATTTACCGCAACTGTTCCAAGAAGCGGGTCTGCCAGGTGGACATCGCCGACAACTACGAGCACAAGCACCAGGAACTCTCCCCCTCCGACCCATCCAAGGGTCTGATGAAGATGGCGGTGGACATCGCCAAGGCGTTGTTCCGCATCCTGGCGGCCGAAGGCGTCATCTTCGAAACGGGCAACATGCAGACCCTGCTGACCCGCTATGTCCGCACCGCGGAGGACAACATCACCCGCTACCACGCCGACGCGATGATCAATGGGCTGATCTTCGACCGCCACGAGGAAGAAACCGCCGTGGAGACTTTTGCCCGCGCCTTGAAGCACGCGACTGACGATTTCTTTGCCGATCCGTTGGGCACGCCGTTGATCCCTAACTGGGCCCGGGTGAGCTCAGCGCTGCCGGGCTTCCTGGGGGCGCTGCGCGAAGCGGTGGACGCCGACAACGATGAGTCCACTGCGAAGAAGGCCGAGTCCCTGGCGGCCAGCCGCAGCTAGGCACGGCGGTCTGCGCGTAGAGATCCGAGGTAGGAGAGGGTGGACAACTTCCTGCCGGGCGAGCTGCTCGCGCGCCTCGAAGAGATTGGCGAGGCCGAGATCGTCGTGGGCATCCCCAGCTACAACAACGCCCGCACGATCGGCCACGTGGTCCGCGCTGCCTCTGCGGGCATGACGAAGTATTTCCCTGAGCGCAAGGCCATCGTCGTCAATTCCGACGGCGGTTCGACCGACGGAACGCGCGAAGCGGTCCTGGGAGCCGAAGTGGATGCCGAAGCGCTGCTGCAGGTCTCTCACCCTGTCCATCCCATCCACCGCATCAGCACGCCCTACCACGGACTCCCGGGCAAAGGCAGCGCCTTTCGCACCATCTTTGCGATGGCCCATAGACTGAAGGCTCATACCTGCGTCGTGGTGGATGCAGACCTGCGCAGCATCACCCCGCAGTGGATCGAGCTGCTGGCTAAGCCCGTGCTCGAGCGCGAATTTGATTTTATCGCTCCCTATTACCACCGGCACAAATACGACGGCACCATCACAAACGGAATCATTTACCCGATCACCCGGGCGCTGTTCGGCAAGCGGGTGCGGCAGCCCATCGGCGGCGATTTCGGGCTGTCGGGCCCGCTGGTGGCCCGCTACCTCGAAAAAGACGTCTGGGAAACAGACGTGGCGCGCTTCGGCGTGGACATCTGGATGACTCTCACGGCCATCGCCGAAGGTTTCCGAGTCGGCCAATCGTATCTCGGCGCCAAGCTGCACGACGCCAAGGACCCCGGCGCCGACCTGACGAGCATGTTCCGCCAGGTGGTGGGATCGGTGTTCGGGCTGCTGGAAACCTACGAGACGGTCTGGGAAAGCACCAATGGCTCTGAGCCGGTGCCCATGTTCGGGTTCCCGTTCGAAGTGGGGGTCGAGCCGGTCAGCGTAAACGTCGAGCGCATGATCCAGGCCTACTGCCAGGGCGTCACCGACCTGCGAGAGATCTACCAGGCTTTCCTTGCGCCGGAGACGCTTGCGGCACTCGAGGGCGCGACGGCTCAGCCGCATGATGGCTTCCACATCGCCAATGAGCTCTGGGTGCACGTGATCTACGAGTTCGCGGCGGCCTGGCGCAACCGTGCACTCGACCGCGAACACCTGCTGCAGTCGCTCGTGCCACTCTACCTGGGCCGCACGGCGTCTTTCGTGCTCGAAGTGCGCGAGAGCTCCGCCGTCGAGGTCGAAGAGCACATCGAGCAGCTTTGCAACGTTTTCGAGGCCGAAAAGCCGTACCTGACACAGCGCTGGGATGCGGCAGCCGGAAAGGAGAAAACCCATGCAAGGTCTGGTTGAGCGAGCCTTCGTCGAGCCCTTTTATCGGCTCGGCGCACAACTCAAGCTGGTGGGGCCGGTGGTCATGACTGTGCTGGTGATCCTGATCCTCGGTGCGGTTGCGGCCTGGGTGGCGCGGCGCGTGGTGTATTTGCTGCTGGTTACCCTGCGCTTCGACCGCCTGGTAGCGCAGACGGGAATGGCGAGCACGATCGAGCGCACGCGGATGTTCCGCTCGCCCGCGGACTTCGGCGCGCGCCTGGTCGAGGGTTTTCTTTGGCTGATGATCGTGCTGCTGGCATTGAGCGCTGCGGACACGAGGTTGACTCAGGACATGTTGACGCGTTTTGTGAACTACGTGCCGGACCTGGTCACCGCCGCGCTGGTGCTCCTGCTCGGCTCGCTAGTGAGCAAGTTTCTGGCCCGCAGCGCGCTGCTGGCCGCGGTGAATTCGCAGTGGACGGGAGCGCGGCTGCTGGCCCGCGGGGTGCGCATCTTTGTGATGAGCCTGGCCGTGGTGGTCGCGCTCGAGCAACTCCGCATCGGCCGGACGGCGCTGCTGGTGAGCTTCGCCATCTTCTTCGCCGGGATTGTGGTGGCTGCCGCCATCGCCTTCGGTCTTGGCGCGCGGGAGCTCGCCCGGGAGTGGCTGCAGGCCAAGATGCACCCGCGGACCCCTGAGGACGAGGAAATCCTTCGTCATCTCTAGTGACCGTCCAACTATCTTCGGCTACCCTCTGCAGTCGAACCGGAGAGCATCTGCCGGATGCAATGTTGGACGGGGCCTCTGTGCGTAGGCTCAACAAGTTGGTACGGCACTAGCCGTGCTGCCTGCGCGTCACCTGATCTTCACTGACCTCGACGGCACACTGCTCGACAACCAAACCTATTCCTGGGCGGCGGCCGAGGAAGCGCTTGAGGAAATCGAACGCCGGCGCGTGCCCCTGGTTTTTGTCACCAGCAAGACTCGCGCCGAACTCGAGGTCCTCCGCCGGAAGCTCGGCCACGGCCATCCGTTCGTCACCGAAAACGGCGGCGGGATCTTCATCCCGCAAGGCTATTTCAACCTGCCGCTCGAGGGCGCCCGGCGCGCCGGCCGTTACCAGTGCGTCGCGCTCGCCAGGCCGTACAAAGAAATCGTCTCCGCTCTCGAGGAGCTCGCTGCGGAGGCCGGGGTGACCGTCGTCGGCTTCCACCAGATGAGCGCTCGGGAAATCGCGCAGAATACCGGCTTGTCCCTTCAAGAGGCCGAGCTGGCGCGGCAGCGCGAGTTCGACGAGCCGTTCTTCTTCGCCGGTGCGGGCGAGGAGGACATTCATAAGTTCGGGCAGGCGGCGCGGCGTCGCCGCTTCGAGTTCGTGCAAGGCGGTCGTTTCTGGCATTTGGCGGCCGGCAGCGACAAGGGTCGCGCCGTACGTCACCTGGTCAAGTTGTACCGCACGGCGCGGCGCAGCCGGCTGCGGTCGGTCGGTCTGGGCGACAGCCCCAATGACCTCTCCCTGCTTGCCGCCGTGGACCAAGCGGTGCTACTGCCGCAGCCGGACGGCACCTTCGCCAGCGATGTGCTCTCCCGGCTGCCTCATGTCCTCCGCGGCGCCGCAGCGGGCCCGGCCGGATGGAACCAGGCGGTGCTGCAGATACTGGACACTACATGATGCCAAGACCGGAAGACGCGGGGCCAATGTAGGACATGGATTGCTCAGGTCCTAGTCTAAGGTATCAAACCTGTCTTATGAAAGGGCACATTAAATCACTCATAACACATGGTTTAGTAAAATTCGGCGAAGGTCCGTGTATTGGCAGGGCGATTGCCGTTCGGAGGGGTTGGAGCGCTTTGGACTCGTCCCCACTAGCGCTCGCAACTTGGGCGCGAGCGCCTGACAAAAGGCGTAAGCGTGCGCGCCAGGAGGACGGGAAAAATGCCGCTGATCCGCCGGCTCGCGGTTCCTGCGAGCGAATCTCAGATGGCCATGGCTCTGGGCATCTGCGCCGTGGCGATGGGCCTGATGCTCTGGGCAATTCTCTGGCAGTCGGACGTAATTGCTTACCAGCGCGACGTCATCCGCTGGATGTGGTCCTGGAAGTACGGCAGCTAGATAGCCCGCCGGCTGTGAGTCGGCACCCTGCGTCGGTCGCGAGCGACTTCCGGCTTCCGCCACACAAAGATTGGAATCCCTGAAACAGGGCGATGCGCAAGTCGCATCGCCCCTTGTCTTTTTGAGAAGCTCTCGCCATTTGATCGAGCTAGACCTGCAAATGCTCTCTTAACCGTGATCGCCACCGGCACTGTGGAGAACTTAGAAATCAACGGGCAAGAAAAGCAACGCCGCAGCGCAACTTCTTTGCGATAATCCGGTAGAATCAGGCGGGCCGCAGTATGACCCATCGGAGGAACGGCATGAAGACTTGGAAGTCCAAGATTCTGATTGCGGCGCTCGCGCTCACGGCGAGCCCCGCTGTGGCACAGCAGCAAGGCACGCCTTCGCTGCAGAGCGCACCGCCGGCAGCCTCAGCCCGAAGCCAGGAACAGACGCAGACCTCGCCGAGCGAGCAGAACCGAAACCGGCGGCGGCGTCATCACCGTCGCCGCCATCGCCGACGCAATCATCGTCCTCGCCGGAATTCGGTGATGATGCGCAACTTCGCTGAACCGACGGCCCGGACATGAGCTCCCGCTAGCCAGCGCCAGGGTTTCGGGCTCAGCCGAGCACATCGGCGTAAAGGAAGGCCTGCTGCTTCTGCGGGGCCGCTCGATTTTTCGTCTGAAGAACGAATCGGGGAGCCTGGCAGCTCCCCGATTCGCCACTTTGCTTGTTGCCGCTGTGGCGTCGTCAAGGCGCCACCGGCGGCTCGCACCGCAAGAGCGGTGTGCTCAAGCTTCTTACAGTTCTAAGCCCGGTGGAGTCATCTCTCCTCCCGTAGCTCCATGAACTTACTTCCCCTTGTACTCCCCTGCTCTGTGGATTTCAAGAGATAAAATCACGCCGCCCGGCGGAAGCCCTCCCCTCCGAAGCGAGACTATTTGATGAAGAGTCCCTCGCGGAGCTGATCGCGCCCCACAAAGGTCTTGGAGCTGTGAAAGCGGCTGAACAGGTTCAGGATTTCACGGTTCTGGTAGATGCGCTGCACGGGGAATAACGTGGGCGCGGGGATCAGCTCGAGGTTTTGGGCATCAATCACACGGTACCGATGGAAGGCTTCGGGCTTGCGGCTGTGGAAGACGGTCAGGGCCACGCCGCCCTCCTTCAGCAGTTCGGCCAACCGGGCCACGACGCGCGTCACCAGCTCCCCTTCGAGATAATCGAGCATGTCCCAGACGAGCACCGCGTCAAACGTTTCGCCGGGATACTGCAGGTTCTGGCGCAGGAAGCTTTCGGCGCGGGCCGCCGGCGATATCTTTTCGGTGTCCTCGCCCGGCGGCGAGGCGCGCAAGCGCTCCTCCTCCGCGTGGAGATAAGCCTTCCACGCCGAGAGCAGGTCCTCGGTGTACACCTTGAAGCCGCGCTCGATGAAGAAGCTCACCGTCGCCTGCCAGACCGGCCCGAGGTCGAGCAGACTGCCGTGGCCAACGCCGTCCAGGTGCCAGAGAAAATCCTTGAGGCTGTTCGAAAGGCGGCCACCCCGCGGAGCCAGTGCCGGGCTGGCCCGATCCTCGGCGGCGGCCGCGGCGGAGCCGGCCCTGCCGACATCTCCGTGCGCGACCTGACGGTCGTAGGCGACGCGCAACTTGCTCAACAGGCTCATTGCCTTAGGACTGCGAATTCTTGGGGCCAATCGGGACGGGGCGGCCGGCTTCGGGGACGGTGGCGATTCCGGCCGTGCGAGTGGCGCGCGCTTCCTCTGCGCGGCCGACATCGATTTTGCCGCTCAGAATCGCGCCCTCTTCCACCGCGAGACGCCGTGTGAGGATGTCGCCGGTGGCCTCTCCGGTGCGCCCGATCTGCACCCGCTCGCGACCCCGAAGACTGCCTTTCACCTTGCCGCGCACAACGATCTCCCGAGCCTCGATGTCGGCGGTGACGCGGCCGTTCGGCCCGATGGTCACGTTTCCTTCGGTGATGTGGATGGAGCCGTGCACCTCTCCGTCAACAAACAGGTCTTCCCGTCCGGAGATTTCGCCTTTGATGGAGATGGCCTTGCTGACATTCCCGGCAGCAGCGGCGCCGGGCTCGACTGGGTGCGCCGCGAGGCTCCGGGGCTGCTCCGGCGCTGGCGAAACCACAAGATCGCTCGCCGGGGAAGATGGCTTGGGCTCTTCCTGTTTTCGCCACATGGAAACCTCCTTGGAGGTCGCGCTGGAGCCTCAGGAGCCGGGGACAATGCCTGGGCAGCTCGGAGAGGGGCGACTGGGTCGGAATATAGTACAGGCGGGGAGGCGTGTAAACCGGAAATGGTGGCCGGCGGGCTGCCCCCGTGCATAGGCCGAAACACCACCCCTGGTGGGCGTCAGGGGCGGGAGGGTGCCGCCGATGGCGCTGGCGTGCCGCCCACGGAAGCCTCGGCGTGCCGCAACTCCCATACGGCAATGGCAAACCCAACCGCTTCCATGAAAAACAGCTTGACCCCGCGACGCGTTTCCCACCAGTGGTCTGGGTCGTAGTAGGCGTCGCGGGCTGAGATCACGCGCAACTCGACCGACGGCGGGAACACCCGTCGGAAGAGATAGCGTGCGCGGCGGGTATGGCAATTCGAAGTCACCAGCAGGATCCGATGCCAACCGCGCTCGAGCACCAGCCCCCGCAGACTTTGGGCCTCCTCTCGGGTATTGTCGTCGGACTGCGGGAAGCGGATCACAGCGTCAGCCGGAACGCCACGCTCGACCAAGTCGCGCTGCATCAGCTCCGCGATGCCGGCATACGGGCGCAGGCGACGACCGCTGGCGACGATCCGCGGCGCCCAATGGCCGTGGTAGAGCTCCGCGGCGCGTGTGGCTCGATCGGCGTAGTAGTTGTCGTCGCTCAGCAGCAGAATCGCGTCAGAAGGTTGCGGCGCCTCGTCTACCACCAGGAAGCCGCCAGCGGCGCGCAGCAGCGGGTGGCGTAGCAGATAGACCATGCCGAGGACCGCCATCAGCATCAGGAGTGTCAGGAGTCTGGAAATGATTCCGCCGCGTTGGCTTCGCTTCATGCGGTGGGGTCCATCTGGCGAAGACGCTCGGCGGCCTGCTCGGGCAGTAGAGCGTTGAAATAGACTTCCTTGATGCTGTAGGACTTGCTGCGGGTCTGCACGATGGGCAGGATCTCGATGTGCCAGTGGTAGTCGTCCGCGAGGGTCTTCCAGTATGAGCTGAGCTCGCCCTTGGTGTGGATGGTGTTGGGCGCGGTGTGCACCACCAGGTGGTAGCCCTGCGATACCTTTGCCAGGCGTCGCAGCACGCGGCCTAGCAGCGCGGCGAGGTGGCGACGATTTGAGCCGGGCCGCGGCTGCTCGAACAAGTGGTTGTGCTTGCGCTTGAGCAGCCAGACCTCATAGGGCACCCGCGAAGCATACGGGCACAACGCCACATAATCGCCCTGGCTGTCCACAAAACGCTGACCCTGCTTTTCCTCCTGCCGCACGATGTCGCAAAACACGCAGCGTTCCTTCTCCTGGTACCACTCGCGCGCCGCACGCAGCTCATAGAGGATCCTCCGCGGCACAAAGGTAGTCGCGGTGAGCTGTGAATGAGAATGCGGCCATTCTTCACCAGCCAGTGGGCCGTGGTTCTTGAACACGGCGACGTATTTGAATCGTGGATCGCGCTTCAGGTCGGCGATGCGCAAGGCATAGGCAGCCAGCACGCCCTCGATCTGCTCATCGCTCATCGCTGCGAGTTGCCGGTTGTGCTCCCGAGTCTCCACAATGACCTCGTGTGCGCCCACAGGGCGCATGCGGTCGTAGATGCCATCCGCCTGCCGCCCGGGCTCGCCCTCGATGCGGTAGAGCGGATTGATGTGCGGAAAGACGCGCACCTGCCAGGGGCCCTGCGGCGGCAGCACCAGCAGGGTGGGCGTCTCATTCTCATGGCCCGGGCAGAGCGGACACCCGCCGGCTGCAGCGGGCGCCTCGTCAGAATGGCCCACCACCACCCAACTGCGTGTGATCGGGTCCTTACGGAGTTCCATCTTGGGAGAGTGCCGAAGTTAAGCGCATCGAAGACGCGCCGTTATACCGCAGCGGGAAGCGGCGTGCAAGCACAGAGAAGCGCAGTGTGTACATTCGGGAGCGAGTTGGGCAGGGATTATCGGGTGTACCGCGCCGGAGTGGGTCCTACTTCCAGCCGGTGGCGGTCCCAGATGGCCCCCTCGCGGCTGTAACTTGCCATTTCGAAGTCCTGCGTCAGCTCGAGGCAATCAGTCGGGCAAGCGTCTTCGCACAGTCCGCAAAACATGCAGCGCGAAGTGTCATAGATAAATGTGGTCAGGACTTTGCGGCGGGTGGCGTCGTCGCGCTCCCAGCCCACGACGATCAGGTTCTCCGGGCAGGCCAGGGCGCAGAGGTTGCAGGCGATGCACAGCGTCTCGCCGGTCTCGGGATTGTTGTTCAGTCGCGGGGCGCCACGATACCGTTCGGCCACCATCGGCCGCTCGAGCGGGTACTGCTCGGTGTAAATCTTTTTGGGATTCTGGTAACCGAACGTCAGCACCATTCCCTTGAACAGGTCGACCAGGAAGATGCGGCGCAGCAGGTCTTTCATACTCAAGTAGTCTGTGGCCGTGCGCCGAAATTGTCAAGGCGCCCGGCGGAACACACGCCGGGCTTGTGCCCGAAAAAGGTCCCAGTGGTAGAATGACGGCATGGCTACGCCGGAAATCGGCCCGCGCATGCTGATACGTCCCGCCCGGGAAGAAGATACTGCGGGGCTGCGCGAGATCTTCAACGAAGGCGTCCAGGAGGGACTGGCTACGTTTGAGACCGAGCCGATTACTCTGGACGAGCAGCGCCGCCGCATCGCCGCTGCCTCGCAGGACCCCGAGCACCCCCTCCTGGTGGCCGAGCTGCGCGGCTGGGCGCTTGGCTGGGTTACCATCCAGGAGTATGACCCGCGAGCGCAACTCGATCACATCGGCGAAGTCTTCGTGTACGTGCGGCGGTCTTTCCGCAAGTATGGCGTCGGGCGGCAACTGATGAAGACCATCCAGCGGGAGGCGCAGAACCTGGGCTACCGCAAACTCATCGGGCACGTCCTGGCCGATAACCATGACAGCCTGCGTCTGTGCCGCGCCACGGGCTGGCGCGAAGTCGGCCGGCACGAACAGCACGCCCGGCACGAAGGCGCGCTGCGAGACGTCACCGTAGTCGAATACGTGGTGCCTTCCCCGCCGGCCAGTTAGCTTCCCTGCCCTTTTCCGGCCTTATCCCTTCGCAACCGCGGGAGGTGACCACGCGCAGACGCAGAGGCCGTCGCTACCCATCTCCAGGGCGCGGTAGAAGCGTGCGCGATAGTTAGTGGATGCAACCTGCAAGTGCCGGCAACAGGCGTGCTATTCTCAGGGCATGCTGGCTAACGACGTCGAGTACATGCGCCTGGCGCTGGAACAGGCGCGGGCGGCCGCGACCGCTGGCGAGGTGCCCGTGGGCGCCGTCCTCGTGATGGGTGACCGCGTCATGGCCCGGGCCGCAAACCGCACCATCGCCGATTGCGACCCCACCGCGCACGCCGAAATTATCGCGCTGCGGGCGGCGGCCCGTGAGTTAGGCAACTATCGCCTCGGCGGGGCGACGCTGTACGTCACCATCGAGCCGTGCAGCATGTGCGCCGGAGCGATGGTGCAGGCGCGCATCGCGCGGCTGATGTATGGCTGCGACGACCCCAAGGGCGGCGCGGTGCGTTCGTGCTTCGCGGTGCTCGACCACCCCATGCTCAACCACCGCATCGAGGTGAGGTCGGGCGTGCTGGCCGAGGAGTGTGCCGCGGCCATCCAAGCGTTTTTCGCCGCGCGCCGCTAAGATAGCCTTCAAGACCACAGACGAACACAGATCCACATGAAGCCTTTCTGGTGCGAATTTGCAGCCGATCCCTGTCTGGCTCTCCGCGTTCTCTGCGTCTCTGTGGTGTGCTTGTGGGATTCCCTCCGGGTGGTTAGAATGACTCTAACGTCGCGGAGAGGTGTCTGAGCGGTTGAAAGAGCCCGCCTCGAAAGCGGGTAGCCTGGCAAAACTGGGCTCGTGGGTTCGAATCCCACCCTCTCCGCCAAAATCCCCGATCACAGTTTGTGTGAGCCGGCCGTGCCAGCGGTCCGCTGCTCAACCTGCTGAATTCCCGATTTGCCCGCAAAACTAATGGGCGTCGCGCTAGTACGTTCGCTCTATGGGCGCGATCTCAGGTCAACTGTATGCTCTTCCACAGGTTGACGGACTGATGGAATGCCGGGAGGAAACCCGGCAAGTGTAGGCGAAAACGGCGGCTGTAACGTCCAGACGCACCGAGACACAGCCTCTACGCGGGGTCTCTGATGAGTGATCCACAACAACAGGCTTCTTCACCCAAAGCCGAAGGCGCACTGGCAGCCCAGATGGACCGACGTCGGGACACTCGTGCCCGAATCTCGCGACCCGTCTACGTGCAGCCAGCTGACTCAGGAGGCGAACACTTCGCAGAGGTGGAGATCATGAAAGATTTCAGCCGCAACGGGTTTTACTTCACCACCGAGAGAGGGTCCTACTCCACGAGAATGCGGCTGTACGTCACGCCCTCGTTCGGCTGTCTTAACCTCGAATTCCTGGGCGAGGTCGTGCGGGTCGAGCGACTGGCCATTGGCGGGTATGGCGTCGCCGTCCGACTTCTCCGTGTCCGGTAGGTAGATTCCTCCTGCTGCCGCGCCGCGGCGCTGCTGACTCCGTTCGCTCCAGTTATCTGTGTTCAATCGTGTTCATCTGTGGTTCCATTCCTCCCCCGGGGGGGATACCATGACTCCATGGCAGGGGAAGTGGGCGCTGGTCACTGGAGCCAGCGCCGGGATCGGCTGGGCGCTGGCCGTTGAGCTCGCTGCGGGCGGCACAAACCTGGTATTGACTGCCCGCCGACGCGAGCGGCTTGAGCAGCTCGCCGGGCAATTACGCGGCGAGCATAAGATCAGCGTCGAGATTCTTGCCGCGGACCTTGTCCGGCCGGCGGCGCCCGAAGAGGTCTTTGCCTTCACGCAGGGGAAGGGCATTGCGGTGGAGCTGCTGGTCAACAACGCCGGCTTCGGCGCTTTCGGCGAATTCACGGAAATTGATCTGGCACGGCAGCTTGACATGGTGCAGGTGAACATTTCGGCCGTTCTCCACCTCACGCACCGCTACCTTCCGGCGATGATTGAGCGACACCGCGGCGACATTCTGATCGTGTCATCAACCGCGGCGTTTCAGGGTGTGCCCTACCTTTCGACTTATGCCGCTACCAAGGCGTTTGACCTGCTGTTCGCCGAGGCGCTCGCCGAAGAGGTCCACCACTACGGGGTCCGCGTCTGCGCGCTTTGCCCGGGCTCGACGGCGACGGAGTTTCGCGAGGTTGCAGGGCAGCCCGGCCACATCCAGCGCCGGCAAGAATCCGCGGAGAAGGTTGCCCGGGTGGGTCTCCAGGGGCTGGTGGCGGGGAAAAGCTCGGTGATCTCCGGTTTCGGCAACGCTCTCGGAGTGCAGGGGCAGCGGCTGGCGCCGCGCCGGCTGGTCACGCGCGTCGCCGCGAGCCTCTTCCGCCCGGCGAAATCGCGTGCTGCAGGCTCGTGAGGCAATTCCCCGGGTCGGAGGACCCGGGTTATACAACCTCAGCCGATACATCCGACATAGGTATAATCTTCTCGATGTCAGAGGCCGACAGGAACGAGAAGGAACTCGAAAAGCGCCTCCGTGCCGAAGGCTTCACGCACACTTACTTCTGGCGGGACCGCCCGCACGCTTGCTATCCCGACCACACCCATGCCGCCGAAACGGCTCACGTCATTCTCGAAGGCGAGATGATGCTGACGATGGCTGGCCAGACGCACACCTTCAGCGCCGGCGAGCGCTGTGATGTGCCCGCCGGCACGGTCCACTCGGCCCGCATGGGCCCGGCCGGCTGCCGCTACCTCATCGGGGAAAAGTAGGACTGAAAATCGGACCGGCGCAATACCCTGACTGGATGGGTCTGCCTTCAGCCGTGTGGTGAACGACATGAACGCGGGACGGCTTCAGTCGCCAGGGCGGATTCGGCTTGCAGGAGGGCGGCTCGCTCGCGTTGACACTTTCAGCGCATCTGTGCTACTGACCACCCTTCGCTTCCTCCACTTGAGGCCGCCCGATGGGCAAACCGAAGGTTTTCTCCACGCACCCGCTCTTCGAAGCCCCGCGCAAGATGCTGGACGAGCACTTTGAGGTGGACTACTGGAGCCGTCCCGAGCGGCCGCCACGGGCCGAGCTGCTCAGGCGCGTGGCGGACAAGGAGGCGCTGGTCTGCCTGCTCACCGAAAAGATTAACGACGAGCTGCTGGCGGCTGCGCCGAAGCTGCGCATCGTCGCCAACGTCGCCGTGGGCTTCGACAACATTGACGTGCCGGCGTGCACGCGCCGCGGGGTGGTGGCCAGTAACACTCCCGGCGTGCTCGATGAGACCACGGCCGATTTTGCCTGGACGCTGCTGATGGCCATTGCGCGCCGCGTGCTCGAGGGCGACCACTTGGTGCGCTCCGGCCAGTGGACCGGCTGGAACCTCGACCAGCTCTGCGGCGGCGACGTCTGGGGCAAGACGCTTGGCCTGCTGGGCTTCGGCCGCATCGGCCGGGCCGTGGCGCGCCGCACCCGCGGCTTCCAGATGCGCGTCATCTATAACGACGCCGTTCGCGCCCCTGCAGAGGTCGAAAAGGAGTTGAACGTGGAGTTCCTCGAGCGCGACCAGGTGCTCGCCGAAGCCGATTTCATCTCCGTGCACGTGCCCCTGCTGCCGGAGACGCGCCACCTGATTTCCGCGCCGCAACTCGCGCGCATGAAGCGCACCGCCTACTTAATCAACACCTCCCGCGGGCCGGTGGTGGACGAGGCGGCGCTTCTGGCGGCGCTCGACGCCGGGGAGATTGCCGGTGCCGCCCTCGACGTGCACGAAAAGGAGCCGCAGGTGCATCCGGGTCTGATGAAGCGGGCGGACGTCATCTTGACACCGCACATCGCCTCGGCCTCCGTCGAAACGCGCACGAGGATGGCGACCATTGCTGCAGAAAACGTAATCGCAGTGTTTGCCGGCCGCCGCCCGCCCACCGCGCTCAATCCCGAAGTCCTGGGAACGAAGTAGTTCCGGGGCGCAGCCCCAAAGTTCCGGCGCGGCGCCACTAGACAGCCAGCACGGCTCATTGGAGGTGCATCCATGCCGTTGATGACGCGCAACAATCCGAAGCTGACGCTCGAAGGTGCGCGGGCGGTGCTGGACGCCGCCGAGCGCCGCGCGCTGCAGATCGGCGTCCCGATGGACATCGCCGTGGTGGACGATGGCGGGCACCTGCTGGCCTTCGCGCGCATGGACGGCGCGAAACTCTCTTCGGTGCAGATCGCCATCACCAAAGCCGAAGCTTCGGCCATCCGCCGCGCCCCCAGCGGGCCGGCGATGCAGGGCGACCAGCCAAATCTGGTGCTCACGCTGGGGCTCGCCATAGCGAGTCGCGCCCGTCAGACTCCCATTCGCGGCGGCATCCCGCTGATGGTGGACGGCCAGTGCATCGGCGCAATCGGCGTCAGCAACGGCACCGAAGACCAGGATACCGACGTGGCCCGCGCCGGGGTCGCCGCGCTGGAGAAGGCCTAGCGCGTGCATCCGCGGCGGCGCCGGAGCCATCCGGTCGTCATCCTGAATCCGCCTCGGCGGGTGAAGGATCTCACCGCTAAGGTTCTACGTCCGTCCTGCCGGTGCGGGACGCCCTCAGAATGAGCCGGATGACCAATGGCCGAACTCAAACAAATCGCCCAACGAATCTTCCGCGAAACGCTCGCCGCCATTGACATCCCGGCTACACTGCAGCGCAAGCTCGAGCGCTCGGGCTCGCGCATCCGCTGCGGTGACCTGCTCGTAGACCTGGCGAAGTTCGAACGCATCTGCGCCATCGTCTACGGCAAGGCCTCCGCGGCAATGGCCGAGGGCCTGCTCGACGTGCTGGCGCCCGATTTCCGGGTGGAGGGGGTTCTTGCGGGGCCCACGGCGCCGCGGCGCGTGCTTCCGGGTTTCGAGACCTTCGTTTCCGGCCACCCGGTGCCGAACGCGGGGAGTTTTGCCGCGGGCCGCGCCATCCTCGACCGGCTCGCGAGATGCGACGAACGCACGCTGGTCTTGTTTCTACTCTCCGGCGGTGGCTCTTCTCTGATCGAACAGCCACTCGAGCAGCCGCCGCTGCCCACAATAGCGCTGGAGGATTTTCAAGCGCTCAACCGGCTGCTGGTTACCTGCGGCGCGCCGATTGACGAGATAAATGCCGTGCGCAAACACCTCTCGGCGGTGAAGGGCGGGCGGCTGGCCGCCGCGGCGGCGCGCTCGCTGAAGGTCACCTTTGGCGTCACCGATGTACCCGAAGGCCGCGAATCTGCGCTGGCCTCCGGGCCCACTCTCCCGGACCCCACCACGGTCGCCGATGCCTATCGCGTTGTCGAGCAGTATGGCTTGCTTGCCAAGCTGCCCGCTTCGATTCGCGCCAGGTTCGAGCGCCGAGCGTTGCTCGAGACACCCAAGCCCGGCGACCCGGCATTTGCTCGCGCCCATTTCCAGCTCCTGCTCGGCCTGCACGATCTTTTCCACCACGCCCATCAGGCTGCCGAGTCGTTTGGCTTCCTCTCCGTCTGCGACAACTGCACCGACGATTGGCCGCTCGCCAGGGCGGCGGATTACCTCCTCGAACAGCTTGCGCGCTTCAAGCAGGAGAACCCAAGCCGGCCGGTGGCGGTGATTGCCGACGGTGAGGTGAGCTCGCCGGTGACTGGCGACGGCCTCGGCGGCCGCAACTCGGCCTTTGTGCTTTACTGCGTGGAGAAAATTGCGGGGAAGGCAATCGCGGTGCTCAGCGCCGGAACCGACGGAGTGGACGGCTCAAGCCCCGCCGCGGGAGCCGTTGCCGATGGGGAATCCCTATCCGCCGCCCGAGCGGCGGGGCTCAATCCGCAGGATTTCATGCGCCGCAGCGACTCCTACACCTTTTTTCGGTTGCTCGGCGACGCGATCGAGACCGGGCCGACCGGCAACAACCTCCGCGACCTGCGGGTCCTGCTGGCCAAATAGCCACAGGCGATCACTTCTTGTCGGCGCCCTCGGCGGCCCGCTTCAGGCGCTCCACGACGCCGCGGGCAATGCGCTCCAACTGCGGGCTCAACTCGCCGCTGCGGAGCAGCGCCTCGAGCGGGGCAATGGCCGAAGGGTCGCCGCGCTCGCCCAGGGCTCCGATGGTGGCAAAGCGAATGCCGCGATAAGTCTCCGGCAGATACGAAACCAGCTTCTGCGTGATGGCTCCGTTCTTCTTATCCAGACGGCCGAGGCTGGAAATGGCCGCGGTGCGCACGCCGATTGGCTTGCCTGTCGCCGACCAGTCGAGCAGCGCCGGCACCGCACGGTCGTTGCCCAACGTGCCCATGCCGCGCAGCGCAGCGACGCGCAGGCGGTCGTCGGGTGAATCAGTGGCCGCGGCGGTCTGGAGAAGCGCCAAGGCGTTCGCCGGCCTCTGCTGCGCCAGGGCAGTCAGGGCCGCGGCGCGCACGCGATAGGTCTTTTCTTCGCGGAAAATGGTTTCCAGCCCGCCGGCGACGGTAGCGTCGCCGCTGAAGATGCCCGTCAGCTCGACGGCCACCTGACGGACCCACGGCTTCTCGTTTGTGAGCGCCGCCAGGATCTGCTTCTGCGCCGCCGGCCCGCCGATCCGGCCGAGTGCGCGCAGGGATTCCGCCCGCACTCCCCAGAACGCGTCGCGCAGGGCTGCGGCGCCCAGCGCCGCCACGACGTCGTCGTTATCCCTCACATCGCCCAATGCTCGTGCGGCGTCGGCGCGGTCCGGTACTTCGTCGGCGTTTTGCAACTGGTAGATCCACTCCTTCGGCGCTTTGGAGAAGTCCACCGATTTCAGGACTTTGTTGCCCTTGTCAAACAGCGCCAGCAGCGGCGGGCCGTCCGCCGGAAAGTAGAAGGATTCGCTCTGCTGGGAAATGTTGATGGGGTAGCTCTTCCGGCCGGCGGCGGTAAAAATCTCGACCTCGATTGGAACGCGGAACACCCCGACGCGGCCTTCCACTTTCTGGGTCTGCTTGACCTGGAGCTCCACTTGACGGGTCGCATCATCGTAGCTGGAATGCACCTCAAAGCGGGGCGCGCCCGCGCCGTAGACCCACTGGTCGAAAAACAAGTCCACGTTGGTGGCCGTGGCCTGCTCGATGGCCTTAGCCAGGTCGGCGGTGACGACGTTCTGCCCGCGGTAGGTCTCCAGATAAAGCTTCATGGCGCGGTAAAACGCCGCGTCGCCCAGCTTCTGCCGGAGCATGTGCAGCACCCAGGAGGCCTTGATGTACATATTGCCGGCGAGTTCGCTCGAATCGGTGAATTCCCGCGTCACCATTGGCACCGGGTACAGCCGCTGCGAGTTCATCCAGTTGTTGCGCCTCTGCCAGAGGGTGTAGGCGGCCTCGTCGGTGCCGTACTGATGCTCCTCCCAGAGCGTCTCGAAATACGTGGCGAAACCTTCGTTCAGCCAGATGTTGGCCCAATCCTTGCACGTCACCAAGTCGCCGAACCACTGGTGCGCCAGCTCGTGGCCGATCAGTCCGTCCGACCCCTCGAGGGTTTCGCCCGCGAGCTGCGGATGGAGCAGCCCGCTCGAGCTCAGCGTGGCGGCGGTGATGTTTTCCATTCCGCCGACCACGAATTCATCCACCGCGGCCTGCGCGTATTGCTCCCACGGATACGGCACGCCGACCAGGGCTGAATAAAAGTCGAGCATCGCCCGGGTATGCGCAAACGTCGGCCCGACGCGGTCGCTGCGTCCCCGCGGCACATAGTAAGTGACCGGGATGTCGCGCCAGGTCTCTTTCGCCTGCTCGAACTCGCCGGCCACCAGCGAGATCAGATAGGTCGAGTGAGGCTGCGACTGCCTCCAGTGCCACGTCTTCATGCCGCCCGGGGCGTCGGCGACGCTCAGGAGTCGCCCGTTTGAAACCGTCAGCCAGTCCCCGGGCACCGTGAGGATCATTTCGGTCGAGGTGCGGTCGTTGGGGTAATCGTAGATAGGGATGTAATAGCGCGTGTCTTCGGCCTCGCCCTGCGTCCAGATCTCCCTGGGCCGGTCGGGATAGTTAGAGTCGGGCAGCACGAAATAGAGTCCCTTTTTCGGTCGGCCCTCGTAGCGGATGGTGACCTCGAATTTTTCGTCCCGCTTGGCAGGGTGGTCGAGCGGAACCAGCAACTGCGCCGCCGTAGTCTCGAATTTCGCGGGCCGGCCACCGACGGCCACGCTCGAGATCGTCAGATCCACCGAATCGAACGCGAGTCGCGTCAAGCCGTCGCGCAGCGCCGCAAGGGTGTGCCTGACCTCGCCCATGACCTTGCGCTGTTCGAGGTCAAAGCGCAGCGCAATGCGCGCATTCTGTAGATGGTAATCGCGGCTTCGAGCGTACGGCTCGTCGGCCCGCAGGGCCGCTGCCGGCGCCAGCAGCGCCAGCAGAAGCAGCGCCGTGCTCAATCGGAGATCCGGGCGCGACACAACTCCCCGCCGGCGCCGATCGGCAGCGAAAATCTTTCCAGCGCACCGCGATACTTGATTCATACCTCGACGCTCCCGCTACAGTAGGCTACGTACCCAACCCCCATCCACTGCGATCGATGCGCCATTGATGTAGCTGGCGCGTTCCGACACCAAGAACACCACCAGCGCGGCAAATTCTTCCGGCTTTCCCAGACGGCCGAGCGGCACTTGCGAACTCCAGCGCTCAAGAATCTTTTCTCGCGACACGCCGCCGCCCTGCGCCAGCGTTTCGGCGAGCTCGTCCAGACGTTCGGTGAGCGTATAGCCGGGGCAGACGTTGTTGACGGTGATTCCGTCCGCGCCGAACTCGTTGGCGAGTGTGCGGGCCAGCCCGGCGACCGCCGCCCGGATAGAGTTCGAGAGCAGCAAGCCCTCAATCGGCTGCTTCACCGAGACAGAAGTAATGGTGACCAGGCGCCCCCACTTGTTCTTGCGCATCCGCGGCAGGACTTCACGGGCGAAATAAACCGCGCTCAACAGTGTCAGGGAGACGGCGGCGTTCCATTCCTCCGCTGAGATCTCGAGAAAAGTTTTTGCCGGGGGGCCGCCGGCGTTGGTGACGCAGATGTCCACTCGGCCGTAGCGCTTCTCCACCGCCGCAACGAATGCCTGCACCCTTGCGGCGTCGGTGACGTCGAGCGCCTGCCAGAAGACTTCGCGCCCGCAGGCCTGCCGGATGCTGCTCGCTGCCTTTTCGAGGTTTGCCGCGCTGCGGGCGCAAATGGCAACCTCAGCGCCTTCCCGGGCGAGCTCGGTCGCCACCGCGCACCCCAGCCCCTTGCTTGCCGCCGCGACAATCGCCACCCGGCCTTTCAGTCCCAGTTCCATGTGCCCTCTCCCGCGCTCTCCGGAACCCGCAGCGTTTCCGCCGTCCAGCCGCTAGCCTCGCAGATACGCATCGTCTTTGCGGATCCAGTCCTCCCGCCGCGGCGAGAAGATGTCCATATCCACGGTATCCTCGAGCGCCTCGGCCGCATGCGGCACATTCGACGGAATGAACAGGATTTCGCCGGCGTGTACCACCCGCTCGTGATCGTCGAAGATGAATTTCAGCGCCCCGCTGAGGATGAGGGTGAATTGCTCGCTGGCATGCGCGTGCCGCGGCACGCGAGCGCCACGGGCCAGGAGGATGCGCGCCACCGTGGAATGTTCTCCACTCAGCATCTGCCGCGTGATCGTGTCGCTCAATTTTTCCGTCTCGATTTTTTCCCACGACGTGTGCCGCATGGTCCCTCCGCAGGGGCACGGCGAATCCCGGCCCCGGTCGTCGTGCCGCAGGACGCTGCATCGTCCACCGAAAACGCCCTGTCGTCAATGCCGGGAAATCTGGTTGCTCGGCTGCTGCGGCTCAACTAAGATTCCTCCAAACGCTCCTTGGGGGGGAATGGATGACGGTCGTACCCAATCTGGCCGGGAAGTGGCGAGCGGGTTATCTGGTGGCGGGCTTGGCGCTGGCGGCCTGGGGCCTGTTTGGCGCCGTGGCCGCTTGGTCCCGGATCGCCTGGCTTGTCGGTGGAGGCATCCTGATCGTCGAAGCCCTGATCGGCTTTTGACCGGTCTGGCGGCTGCTCGGTTCGAGCAGCAAGACAACCTGAGATGAAGACGCTCGATTGGGTGGCCGCGGCGGTGCTGTTCCTCCAACTTCCCATCCCGGTGTTCTGGCTGATCCTGCACCCTCTGGTGGGTTTCTGGCGGAGGCACCTGAGAGCCGCATATCTGATCGCGGGCCTCTCGGCCTGGGGCGGCGGAGTCATTTTCCTCATCACATTTCACGCTTCGTTCTTCGCAAGTGAGCGCGCGCCCTTATGGGCCATTGCGGCCGGGCTCAGCCTGATCGCTGCGGACGGCTACTTTCTCTACCGGGTGGAGCGTGAGCTCGGCGGCGCGCGTCTGGTGGGGAAAGCAGAGCTCACCGGAAGCGGCGAGCTGGCCACCCAGGGCCTCTACGCTCGCGTCCGCCATCCGCGGTATGCCGGGATGATGTTGTCGGTCCTGGGCGCGTGCTTGATCGCCGGCACGCTGCTGCTGTGGGTGGTCGCGGCAGTCTGGTGGGTGCTCGTGCTGGCCACGGTCAGCCTGGAGGAGCGGGAACTCCGCGCACGATTCGGCGCGGCCTATGACGCCTATAGCAAGCGCGTGCCGCGGTTTCTGCCGCTTCGCTTCCGGCCCGGCGAGGAGTAGGCCCTCCACCAGCCGCTTTGGCTTTGCGGCGGAGTTTTGCTCTTGCTATCCTCTGACCCGGGCGGGCCCTATCATTATTCTACATTTCGATTCCCCGCACTGGCGGGTCAAAAGCAGGAGGCAAATCATGCGGCGCTCCCTGATCATGGTCCTCGCGGTTCTCGGGGCGCTGGCGGCGCCGGCACAGGCGCAGATCGGCAAGCGGGTCAACTTGGTCGCCAATTCTCCGGAAGACAAGGCGGTCCAGGAGATCAATGCAGCCACCGACCCCCTGAAGAAGCTCGCGCTGATTGACAAATTCCTGGCGGGCTACGGCAAGGGCGACATGGCCATCGTGGCCTGCGAGCTTTACATCGCGCATTACCAGGCGGAGAAAAATCCCGACAAGGTACAGGAATACGCCGAGAAACTGCTGGGAATCGATCCGGATAATTTTGCGGCCGGAGTGAACCTGGTCCGCGCTGCGCAGGAAAAAGGCGATACGCAGAAACTTTTCGCGGCGGGCGAGCGCGTCGCCGGCATCCTGGCGCGGTACAAGGCCAGCGGGCCGCCCGAAGGCGCCGACGCCGCGAGCTGGGAGCAAAAGAAAGCGACGGAGCTGGCCGAGGCCAAAGAAAACATCCAGTTTGTGCAGTACACGCTCTATGCGGCGGCCTTCCAGACCCGCGATCCAGCCAGCAAAGCGGCGCTGCTCGAGCGCTTCGCCGCCGCTTTCCCTGATTCGCCCTACGCCATCAACGCGCAGGCACTGGTCGCCGCGGCCTACCAGCAGGCGCAGAACTATCCGAAGATGCTGGAGTACGCCGAGAAGCTCTTGGCGCGCGACGCGAATAACATCGGCATGCTGCTGCTCCTCGCCGACTACTTCAGCGAGCGCGGCGAACAGTTGGACAAGGCCGAGCAGTACGGAAAGAAGGCGCTCGACCTGCTGGCGGCGGCCACCAAGCCTGAAGGGGTTGCCGGCGACCAGTGGCAGAAACAGGTCTCGCTGCAGAAGGGCCTGGCCTGGACGGCACTGGGCCAGGTGTACATCCAGCGCAAGCGCGACACCCAGGCGCTGGAAGCCTTCCGCACGGCCGCGCCATTGCTTAAGCCCGACGCCGTCACTTATGCGCGCAATCAATACCGCATGGGATTTGCTTTGCTGAACCTCAAGCGCGTCGCCGAAGCCCGCGCCGCTCTCACCGAGGCCGCCTCGATCGAGAGCCCCTACCGCGCGCTGGCCCAGGAGAAGCTGAAGACCCTGCCGGCCGCCGCCCCGGCGAAGAAACGCTGATAGAAAAATTCCCCGGTCTACCCACAATCGACTCTTGGGGAGAATCTGCGGCTGAGTTTAGAAACTGGCGGAGGGCGCAGTCATGAGCGAACCCTTCTCCGCCGTTAGCAGGGAAACAATCAGAGCAATATCGCCGAACCGCTCATCTCGTTTCGGCATTCCTGGTCGCACACAAACGACGTACCCGTGCACAATATCATCCGTCAGAGCTTGTTCAGCCCGTCTAAGGCGGCTACCTTGTAAGCTTCGGCGAGCGTTGGATAGTTGAAGACCATGTCCCGGAAATATTCCACCGACCCGCCGTAGAAGAGTACGGCCTGACCAATATGGATGATTTCGGTCGCACGCTGTCCTAAGGCATGCACGCCAAGGAGCTTGTGCGTTTCCGGATGGAAAAGCAGTTTCAGCATCCCGGCGTCGTCGCCGAGCATCATGCTCTTTGCCAGCTCAGAGTACTTCGCGATTCCCACCTCGTAGGGAACTCTATCGGACGATAGTGTTTCCTCGGTCTGGCCAATCATGGAGATTTCTGGAATGGTGTAAATCCCGTAAGGAAAAAGATCGGGCATGTGCTCAAATGGAATTCCAAACATGTGACAGGCCGCCAGCCGACCCTGTTCCATCGAGGTGCTTGCGAGTGCAGGGAATCCGATGACGTCGCCAGCTGCGTAGATGTGCGGAACGTCAGTCTGAAAAAACTGATTCACTTTCAACCTACCGCGCGAATCCGCCGCCAATCCAGCAGCTTCCAAATGAAGCTGATCGCCATTGGCTTGGCGGCCCACAGCATAAACGAGCGCGTCGCCTTGTACTTTCTTGCCGCTCTCCAGTTCCGCAAAAACACGATCGCGCACCGGGTCGATCCCGACGTGTGTCACCTTTTCCGCCAACCGAAACGTGACACCTAGCTGGCGCAAGTGGTAGGACAGCGCTTCGACGATTTGCCGATCTACGAACTCCAGAACGACTGGCCGCTGGTCGATCAACGTAACATCGGCACCCAATGCAACCATAAAGGATGCGTACTCGAGGCCCACCACCCCGGCTCCCACCACGATGATTTCTTTCGGAAGACCACCCAAGGCGGCAAGGTGATCTGTATCCACAATGCGATGGTTGTCAAAGGGAATCTCCGGGCTGTGCGCGGGTCGCGTGCCGCAAGCAACCAAGATCTTCCCCGCTTTGACTCTAGTCCCTTCGCCGTCGCCTTGAACTTCAACTGTGTGAGGATCTAGAAACAGCGCGCTGCCTTGATAGATCGCAATCCCGTTGCGCGTCAGTTGCGCTCGAATTACCTCAGTCTCTCGCTCGACAATGGTGCTCACACGGGAGGAGACATCCTGGACAGAAATGCCGCCATGGCTTCGAAACCCATTGCCGCCCAGAGCCTTTACGGCAAACCCGGTAAGCTGAAAGATGGCCTCACGTATTGTCTTGCTGGGGATCGTGCCGGTATGAACGCTCACGCCTCCGATCATGACGGCCCGGTCGATGATGGCGACGCGCTTGCGCGCCTTTGCCGCCGCGATGGCGCCCTTCTGGCCCGCTGGGCCACTGCCGATCACAACAAGGTCATATTCGGATACACTCATCTTGAGGCCTTCGATTCACAATGCCACCAGCATTGGCTCTTCGACTCTGCCCGGGTACAAGAATTCACTTCTGTTTTCCTCCTTCGCTGCGCCGGCCGTGGTCCGAATCTTTCGGCCTCGATATGAGCTTTGGCGAGAGTCTCCGCTTCTTGCCCGACCGATCAGCGCGGCCATCCCAGCGCAGAGCAACCAAGGTGTGCAAGCCTTATCGGACGTCTAGACAGGCAAAACGCGTAGCGGTTCCATGTCTACTGCCAACCGCCGCCAAGTGCCCGGTAGAGTTGTACGAGACTCTGATACTCGTTGCCTCGCGCCTGCGCTAAGGTGAGTTCAGCGGCAAAGAGCGACCGTTGGCCGTCCAGCACTTCAAGATAACCAGTGGTACCTCCCCGGTAGCGCATGATGGAGAGGCGGACGGATTCCTCCAGGTCTCCTACGAGTTGCTCCTGGCGGACTCGAACCTCATGCAATTTTTGGTATCCAATCAGGGCATCGGAAACATCTCCGAAGGCGCGCTGAATGGCCTGTTGGTAAGCGATAAGAGCTTGTTGGTGCTGCGATTTGGCAAGGCGCAGATTCCCGCGAAGGGCACCCCCTGTGAAAATAGGCTGACTTACCTGGGCGCCGTATGACCAGATTCCGGTATGGGAGCTCATCAAGCTCGAGAAGGCGCTGCTGCGTCCGAATGCGCCACCACCAGAGCCGGTCAAGGAGATTTGTGGAAAAAACGCAGCCTTGGCGACACCGATCTCGGCATTCGCGGCGATCAGGTTTTGCTCGGCCTGGCGAATATCCGCCCGGCGCTCGAGCAGCGAGGAAGGCAGACCGGGCGGCACTTCAGGAGGAAGCACCTGCTCCGCCAGCGGGCGTCCGCGCGGCACGCCCTGCGGGTAATTGCCAAGGAGAATACTGATCGCATCTTCCTCTTGGCCAATCCGTCTCTCGATGTCCGGGATCTGCGCATTTGCGGTATCGAGCACTTGCTGAGCCTGAAGGACATCCAGCTTCGTGGCCACGCCGTGGCTGAGCCTGAGCTTGGTCAGCTTGACGGAACCTTCCTGCGTGTTCACCGTATCTCGCGCGATTTGGAGCTGGAGATCAAGCTGCAGGAGAGCGAAGTAGTCACTCGCCACATCGCTCACAAGCGTGAGCATCACCGTATGCTGCGCTTCCTCGGTAGCCAGGAGCTGGGCGCGTGACGCCTCCGTGGCGCGTCGCAGCCGGCCGAAGAAGTCCAACTGGAACGCTGCGTCAGCAGTGAGGGTCAGAAAGTTTGACTTAGTTTGGAAGTTCTTATCCTTTCCACCGCTGAAATCACCGTTCCCTTGCACCTGCGGAAACAGATTGGAGCGCGTTATCGCCAGCTGAGCGCGCGCGGCGTTGATGCGCTCCGTCGCCAGTTGGAGGTCGTAATTCTGCTTCAGCGCAGTGCGGATCAGCTCTTGCAGTTGCGGGTCCTGGAAGACTTGCCACCACGGAAGGTCTGCGTAGGAAGCTGCCTGAGCTTGGGCCTGCGGGCTTTCTCTCAGATCGCGGTACCCGGTTGGAGTTTGAACGATGGGCCTATGGTAGTTCGGGCCGACCATGCACCCGCCCATGAGACTCGATGCCAAGATTACCGACATCCATGGCTGAAGCTTCTTCATGAATCGCTCCGTTGCGCGTCCCGCTCGTCCATGAGTTGGTGGCCCATCTCAGTCTCCCGGCGCCGGCGCGGGCGTTGCGGGCACTGCAGTAGGAGCGTGCTCCTTGCCCGCACCTGACCACTTCTCCACCAGGTAGAAGATCACAGGGACGAAGAAGATTCCGATCACGCTTGCGGCCAGCATGCCTCCGATGACCGTAGTGCCCATGATTTGACGAGCCACCGACCCGGCACCGCTCGCCGTCCACAGCGGCACGCAACCCAGAATAAACGCGAAGGACGTCATCAGGATCGGCCGCAGACGGAGCCTGGCCCCTTCGAGCGCGGCATCCACCAGAGGCTTTCCTTTCTCAAACTCATCCTTGGCAAACTCGACGATTAGAATCGCGTTCTTGGCGGACAAGCCGATGAGCATGATCAATCCGATTTGCGAGTAGATATCGTTCTCGATCTGAACCATGTAGGGCGGCAGGAAAACGCCGAGCAGCACACGGCGCAGCCACAAAATTCCAAAGGCTCCAAAAATCGCCACGGGCGTGCTCAGCAGCACGCTGAACGGCAGCGACCAGCTTTCATACAACGCCGCCAGAATCAGGAACACGAACAACAGCGAAAGTCCGAAGATTACCGAAGCCGGCACCCCTTCCCGCGCTTTCTGCTCCTGAAACGAAATGCCCGAGTAGTCGAAACCCATCTCGCCCGGCATCGTCTGCTTAAAAACGTCTTCGAGGGCCGCCGCGGCTTGGTTCGCGCTATAGCCCGCCGCTGCGCTGCCGTTGATTTGCGCCGAACGGTACTCGTTGAAACGCATCGTAAACTCCGGCCCGAACCGCGGCTTTACGCTCGTTAGCGTGGACAGCGGGACGTTCTCCCCTTTGCTGTTGCGAACGTAGAACTGCCCGACGTTTTCCGCCCTGGCGCGGTCTTCGCCTTCCGCCTCGATATAGACCTGCCATTGACGGCCGAACCGGTTGAAATAGTTGATGAAATAACCACCCATAAAAGCTTGTATCGTTTTGTAGACGTCGTTGAGAGGTACGCCTTGCTTGAGCACTTTGTCTCGGTCCACTTCGACAAATTTCTGGGGCACACTCGGCAGAAACGTCGTGCTCAAGCCTGCAATCTCCGGCCGCTTGCGGGCCGCTTCCAGGAAGGTGGCCAGGTTCTTGGCCAGGAACTCCACATCATTTCCGGCGCGATCCTCAAGGACGAAAGTGAATCCTCCGGAGGTGCCGACTCCGGGAATCGCTGGCGGTGAGAAGCTGAAGGCGGTTCCGGCGGGAAGCCGGCTCAGTTCCCGGTTCAAACGTGCCTTGATCGCTTGAAATTGTTCGGCTCGTGTCGTGCGCTCATCCCAGGGCTTCAACGTGACAAAAAAGAACGCGTTGTAACTGGTGCGCACGAAGCTCAGCAAACTGAAGCCGACGACGCTGGTCGTGTATTGAACCCCCGGGGTATTGGTCAGGATTTTTTCCACATCAGCCGCAGCCCCGGTCGTGCGTTCCAACGACGCTGCGTCGGGGAGTTGTAGATTGACGAAGGCATATCCCTGGTCTTCGTCCGGAAGGAAACTCGACGGCACTCGGTTGGCAAAAAAACCACCCAACACTCCAAAGGCCACCAGCATGACGACCGCCACGGCGGCCTTCCGGATTAATGCTCCGCACCAACGGACATAGCCCTCTGTGGCTCTCCCAAACACGCGGTTAAACCAATCGAAAAATCTCCTCAGCAATCCGCGGCTCTGTTTCTTCGGCCGGAGCAGCAGCGCGGCAAGCGCCGGGCTGAGCGTAAGTGCGTTAAACGCCGAGAGAAGCACCGAAATCGCGACGGTGACGGCGAACTGCTGGTAGAGCCGGCCGGTGATGCCGGGGATGAAGGCTGTAGGCACAAAGACCGCGGAGAGAACCAGCGCGATCCCGACGACAGGGCCGGAGAGTTCTTCCATTGCTTTCAAGGCCGCGTTCTTCGGAGTCAGGCCCTCCTCGATGTGGCGTTCCACGCCTTCGACCACGACGATGGCGTCGTCCACGACCAGGCCGATCGCCAGCACGAGACCAAACAGAGAAAGCGTATTGATGGAGAAACCGAACACCGGGAAAAGCACGAATGTGCCCACGAGCGAGACCGGTACGGCCAACAGCGGAATCAGCGTGGCGCGCCAGCCTTGCAAGAAGAGGTAGACCACAAGGATTACAAGCGCGAGGGCGATCAAGAGCGTTATGACGATTTCCTTTATACCTTGCGTGACCGCGCGCGTCGTATCCAGCGCGATGACGAAATCCATGTCTTCCGGGAAGCGCTGTTTCATCTGGGTCATTAGCTTCCTGACGCCTGCGGCTGCGTCAACCGCGTTCGAGCCCGGCAGTTGGTACGTGGCAATGATGGCGCTCGGTTTCCCATTCAAGCGGCTCGTGACGCTGTAGTCCTGGGAACCCAGGTCGATCCGGGCGACGTCCCGGACACGTACGATTCCCCCGTCCAGCGTTTCGCGCACCACGATCTGTCCGAATTCTTCCGGTGACGCAAGGCGCCCTTGCGCGAGAACCGAGTAGGTAAATTCCTGGCCCTTGGGTGCCGGTTCGCCGCCCGCCTTCCCGGCTGGGTTCACTGTGTTCTGCGCCTGTATAGCGCTGACGATTTCGGGAACGGTGATGCCTAGCTTTGCCAATCGGTCGGGTTTTACCCACAGGCGCATCGCGTATTGGCCCGCCCCGAATACCTGAACGTTGCCGATGCCCGGCGCGCGCGTGATTGGGTCGCTGAGATTGATGTACGCGTAGTTTGCAAGAAACTTCGCATCGTAAGTTTCGTGCGGCGAGTAGAGCGCGACCAGCATGAGCGGAGCGGTTACCCCCTTTCGGACGGTAACTCCGTAGTTGTTGACATCGGCGGGGAGTTGCGAGGCAGCTTGGGTCACGCGTGCCTGGGTGAGAATCAAATCGGTGTTCGGATCCGTCTTCACATCAAAGTTCACGATCAGGGTCGTGTTCGAGTTGCCGGTGGCATTCAGCGAATACATATAATTCATGTTGTCCACGCCGCTCATCTGCTGTTCGATGGGCGTGGCCACCGCCTGTTCGAGGGTTTGCGCGTCCGCTCCGACGTAGGTGGCCAGAACTTGAATCTCCGGCGGAGCAATGTTGGGGAACTGGGCGATGGGCAGATTCAGTATGGTGATCGTGCCTACAAGAACCAAGACGATGGAGATCACCATCGCGACGATGGGACGCTTGATAAAGAACTTTGACATTAGATCACCTTCCGGTAGTTCCCACGGCAAACGGCTTGGGGTTCACCTGCATACCGGAGCGCACCTTTTGCAGGCCCTCAGCCACTACGCGTTCGCCGGGTTTGAGCCCTTTCTGAATAATCCACTGGGAGCCGATGCGCTCGCCGACTTCGACCGTCTGAATGCTCACTTTGTTGTCGCTGTTGACGACCCCTACCTGGAAGCTGCCCTGAAGTTCCGAAACGGCCCGCTGAGGGATCAGGAGAGCGCCCTTTTGGATTCGCGACGACCCCCGCACTTTGGCATACCCGCCGGGGCGCAGAATATTTCCGGGGTTGGGAAAAAGCCCGGCGATCCGGATTGAGCCCGTGCTCTGATTTACTTCGCGGTCCGCGAAGTAGATGGTGCCTGGGTGCTCGTAAGTCCTCCCGTCGGCCAGGACCAGTTCCAGCGGCTCTCGCTTGAATTGCGCTTCCCGCGCCTCGAGGGTCGGAAACCTTCGGTTGAAGTCGAGATAGTCTGCCTCGCTGACAGTGAAATAGACCTTGATCGGGTCGACCGTCGAAACGGTGGTGACAGGTGTGCTGTTCGGGTTGACCAGGGCGCCAACCTGTAGTTGAGCCTGTCCGGCAATGCCATCAATGGGTGAGATAAGCCGTGTGAAACCAAGGTTGAGCTTTGCCGTTTCGACCGCGGCCTCGGCCGACTTGATCTGAGCCTTGGCCGTTGCCACAGTAGCCTTCGCCGCCAGGTTGTTCTGGACGGCGTTGTCCAGATCCTGCTGGCTCGCGGCCTGCTCTTTCACCAGAGGGGTGTAGCGGTTCACGTCAAGTTCGGTCCTGCCCTGCACTGCTACGGCATTGGCAAGCGTGGCCTTGGCCTGTGCCAACTGTCCTTCGGCCTGATCGAGAGCCGCCCGAAAGGGCCGTGGATCGATTTCGAAGAGGAGCTGATTCTTGGTGACCAAGGCCCCTTCTTTGTAGTCTTGTCTGAGCAGGTAGCCGGTGACCTGCCCCCTGACGTCGGCATTTACGTACCCCTCCAAGGTTCCGATCCATTCCCGGTAAATGGGAACATCCCTCTGCTCGACCTGCGCCACCATGATATCCGGAGGCGCTCCCGTTCCTGCGCCTGGCGAATGTTTCGGGCGCAGGGCTCCAACGATCAGAGCGATGACGACCAAACAAAGCACTCCTGCTATTACGAGATTGCGTCTAAGAAGAATATTCATCGCGTATCTCCGAAATCCATCCCGCTTCATCAAGTCATTTTTCTGCGTTCTTCAAACATCTGGTCTCCTTCCACACCAGAGAATGGTGCACTGCACCTGCCAAAGACGCCTTCTAACCGAGACCGCGGCAACTGTCAACAGGTTGCGCTCTCACCGGGCCGGCCGCGTAGACTCTACACAGGGGCGCAGGATTCACCGCTCCACTTAACTCCCGGCGTCCTCGAGAAAGACGTGATTTAACAGCGGCAACCGAGGTACCTAGAATCTGGGCCATTTCTTCCACAGAGCGTTCTTCGATATCGCGGAGCAAGATCGTTCTTCGAATTTTTGGACCTAAGCGATTGATCGCTTCAGTCAAGAGTTCAGTACGCTCCCGCCGCCAACAGGATTCTTCTGGATTGGGACGCTGGTCAACGAATTCCGCCGGGACGGACCTCACACCATCGTCAGAGCTCTCGGCGAGACTTCGAGAATTCTCGGCCTTCGACGCAGCAGCATGAATGCTTCATTCATGGCGATGCGTATCAGCCAAGTAGAGAACCGCAACTTTTCTTGAAAGTCGTCGAGATGAAGGAAGGCATTGTGAAAACTCAAACCCGCACTCGCCCAGTAGACGCCGGTACCAGCGCCCTCGGTCAGCTAAGGCGAGCGGACATTAGATGTTTACTTCACCAAATCATCGGCGTAACGGACAGGAACAGCCAAGTTCGAGCCGCCAAAGTCATTGAGAATGGCGAAGTTCACGCCAATGACCTTGCCCTTGCGATTGAAGAGCGGTCCGCCGGAACCGCCGGACGTTGTCGCTGCATCGTAAACAATCTTGTCCTTTAAGACATCTCCGATGTGTCCCTGGGTGGTCGTTGGGCGGATGAGGTGTTGCGCTGCCAACTGCGAAACAATCTGGGTCACGCTGCGGGCGTTTTCCGCCACTTTTCGTGTGATGTCACTTCCCGCGCGCGCAAGGATACCTTCAATTCCCGTAGGGTAGCCAATCAGAAGGACCGGATCCCCCGTCACACTGGCTTCACTCCGATCATCGAGTTCCAGGAGTGCGGTGTGAGGCGGTGCGGGTGTCTGTAGCCTGAGGGTTGCTAAATCGGCATGCGACGAAATCCGGTCGAGCTTGGCCGCGATGCCTTGAGAGGTCCCAGGGAAGTAGGCCGTGTAGGACGAAACGAACGCGGCGGCACCCTTGTCGAGAAGTTGTTTCAATCCCTCATCGCCCCACCAGGGCTCAGCGACGTGATGATTCGTGAGGAGACGTCCATCGCGTGCTACGAGAAATCCGGTGCCAAAGACATCAAGCTGCAGAGGCGGTCCCGTTCCATCTGTTTCGAGAGACACCATCCCCTTGTCGTCCACCTTCGGTTTACCTGTGGCATCCGTGGAGATACGAATTACCTGTCCGGAATCTTTGTCCCGAAACTCCACGACCACGTGCAGCAAGCAGACGCTGGGTCCGTAGGTGTGAACAATCGTTTGCGCCACCCGGCCCTCATTCTCAAGCCGGTTTAGGCGATTCTGGGTCTCCTGAAGCTGCCTCTTGAGGGATTCGCCATCTGCATCGCCATCCGCGGCCATCTTTTTTCGGATCTCTTCGGTTTGCGCTTTCAAGGACTCACGAGTTCCCGACCCGCCCCTTGCATTCAGGGAAGCACGCGCCTGTTCTGTGCGGCGCAGGAGTTCTTCCTCCTGCAGGATTCCGCCGTTCAGCCGCGCAACTTCCGCTTTGAGTTGGAGCGTATCCTTGCGGCTGTGCCGGTTCGAAATAACTGTGACCAGGGCTGCGAGAACCGCTGCTGCGCTGAGGCCAAAAACAGCCAGAATCAGCCAAAAGCGTCGTTTGGCATTCGTGCCGCCACTCAGCGCTTCCACGGCAACCTCCGCCAGATGTTCTCTTTGGAGTGCATCTTTCAACTTTGCTTCGAGCTCTAGCTCCGGCTGTCTCTCACGAAACTGCGTTCTGATTTTCGCCGCGAATTCCAACGATTCAAACGGAAAGGAGACCACGTCGTCAGCGCCCAGGTCCAGCGCGCGGGCACGTTCCAGCGCGCCACCATGAACAATCATCACAATCTTGAGAGCCCGCGGATCAGGACTTGTCTTGATTTGGCTGATCAAACCGCAGCAGCTGAGGTCGGAGGGCGTTACTTCTGTGACCAGGACTTCCGGGGAAAGAGCGAGAATTTCATCAACCGTCAGACTGCGGTCTGCGGTGATTTCATAGCCTTGACCTGATAAGGCCTGCTTTACCTCCTGGGTAGACTCCATACCCAGGTTGAGGAGGAGAATGCGCATCGTTGTCATCTTATCACCGAGCAGTTTCGACTTTCCGTTTGGATGACAATCGGCATCGGATAGCACTCAGTTGAAACTTCCCGGAAGTCTCTGAAGACGCGTGCAGCGCCATTTGTTCGCATTCGACGGACCTTCCTCAGGAAGGTTGTATGCACAAATTTAGATGTTACAGCCCCAATAGTCGATACGTCGTTACCAGCTCAGAATTGTTGTTTGGCCAGCCCACGGTGCCACATTCCGCCAAGCCCGCCCTCTCGTTTTGGGATCGGGAAAGTGTGACTTCTCCAGCCTGGTGTGAATGCGGCGGAGAAGCCAATTGGGCAGATTGCATGGCGGAGAGGGTGGGATTCGAACCCACGGTTGAGTTTCCCCAACACACGCTTTCCAAGCGTGCTCCTTAAGCCACTCGGACACCTCTCCGCGTCAGGGCTGCTCGTCCAGACTAGCAGAAACCCCGCGACAGAAGAAGCTGCGCCAGAAGTGGCTGTTGCGCCCCGCCGCTCTTTGCTACACTTTTGACCACCGCTCCGGGGTGGTGCAATTGGCAGCACACCAGACTTTGGATCTGGTTATCCTGGTTCGAGTCCAGGCCCCGGAGCCAACGTGATTCCTGCAATGCCTTGCCCTTTCAAGAATTAAAGTGCGGCGGAGGAAGTACTTGCGGTGCGCGTGTTGTGACCAGGCGTTTGGTCAGACTCCGGCCGGACCTGGGCCCCGCAGGAACCGGCTGAGCAGGCTATGCGGCGCGGCCTTTCTTCCGGATAGGCTCGGCGACGCGCCGCGGCTTGCGTGCCCTGGTAATAGGCGGCCCGTAGAAGCAGCGTTTCGAATTCACGGTCGGCTGCGGCCTTCCGGTGTGAACCCGTCTTGCGCCTGGCTGGCATGGCGCAACTCCTTGGTGTCTTACACCCGCGAACGAACGCGCTTCCATGGATGGCTGGAGGCCGCACACACTACTCCCTTTACTTTGACTGTCAAGCAGATAACCCCGGAGGTATCAATCACAAAGTGATAGACGTCGTCTGGCCTTGCAACCGCGCCCGGGAAGCACTAGGCTGGCGCTGGCCATGCAGCCCATTCACCCGGAGACCATCGCGCTGGGGTTTGTCTGGTATGTGGTCTTTCTGTTTTCGACCACTTGCCATGAGGGCGCGCACGCCTTGGCAGCCAAGCTGGGCGGCGACCTGACCGCTTTCCACAGCGGGCAGGTCACGCTGAACCCCCTGCCGCACATCCAACGCGAGCCGATAGGCACCGTGGTCGTGCCGCTGCTCTCTTATCTCTTCTCCGGGTGGATGATCGGCTGGGCCAGCGCCCCGTACGATCCGCAGTGGCAGCGACGCTTTCCGCGCCGGGCGGCTTGGATGGCTCTTGCCGGTCCGGCGGCCAATTTTGCGCTGATGCTGGCCGCGGCTGCGGCCATTCGTACCGGCGTGGCGCTGGGACAATTCCGCGCGCCGGCGCAGGCGACCTTCACGCGCATCACCGAGTCCACCCATTCGGCCGAGCCAACATTTGCCGCAACCTTTCTCAGCATCCTTTTCTTGCTGAATCTGCTGCTGGGCACCTTCAACTTGCTGCCCGTGCCCCCGCTCGACGGGAATACCGGCGTCACGCTGCTGATGAGCGAGAACGCTGCGCTCAAGTTCCTCGACTGGACGCAGAACAGCGGGTTGGGCTTCCTGGGACTCGTCGTGGCCTGGGTGCTGTTCGGCAGGGTTTTCGCTTTCATCTGGACGCTCGCGCTGAATCTGCTGTACCCCGGCGCCGGCTATGGATAGGCGCGCAAGTCCGCCGCGCGCAGCAGCGGCACAACAAGCGACCACCCTCCGCTGATTCAAAACCGCACACCTGTCTTGATTTGTATCTCTCCCGGCACACGTCTCGCGCCCAGGCCACTGCTAACTCCTTCCCTCACAGGCGGCGGCGTGGCTTCCTCTCTGGCCAGCAGGCTGCAAGCTATTCACCGGAGGATGAGACCCGCGATGTCGCCTCAGAATCCGCTTTCCACCCGCTATCTGCTCGAGATTTCCGGCTGGGACCGGACCGAAAAGTTCTTTGTCGAGACGACCGAACTTGACTGGAGCAAGGAAAACGACAAGAAGGTTCATCTGTGCCACCCGCTCCGCGTTGGCGCGCTGGTTTTCGTCCGCTTGCTTCATCCCCCCACTTCCGTGGACAGGACCCCGGTCGCCTACCAGGTCGAGACCGTGACCGAGGGAGACGCTACCGGGACATGGCTGGTCTGTCTGACGCAGCTCCGCCCGCGCTCGAGAACGAATGCTTGTCTGGAGCAGGTCCCCGCACAAAATCTCGAAAAGGAGTTCCGATGAGAAACGACCCGCCGAGCTTCGCCGGTCCGGATCGGCTCTCCACTTGGGAAGAGATCCTCTGGGCTACCCGCACCAGTCCCGAGTGCGTGCTGCAATTTTACCGGGCAGACGGCGTCGTGCTCGAACTTCGCAATACCTCCGGCGCTCTGTCAGAGTACAGTGCGGAAGAGTTGGAGATGCTGATCCGCCTGGGCACCTCAGAGGAAGTTCCGGTCAACTAGGCCGTCCGGCGCGCTCGTCAAATCCGCCGCAGAGTTCACCTTCGGCACAGGGAGGGCCGCATCCCATCCCAAATCGGAACGCCCCCCGCCGCCGGATTTTCCTACGCTGAAATTGCTCTCGTGCTCGCCGCTCCCACCGATGCCTCGGCGGTTCACACTTGCACTACCCTAAGTCCTTGGCTCTGCCCACTTTAAGAGGAACCGCGCGCCCGAACAGCATTGCCTGCAGATTCCGCCGCCCAGCCTGCTGCGGCTGGGGCAGATCTGGCCCGGGGCTTGCGCGGCGACACCGCCATGAACACATCCAGCACAAAGGAAGTTGCCACAAGCACCCCGCGAGAGACCTTGTCGGTCTGCGTGGTGGACGACGAACCCTCCATGGTGGAGATGCTCCAGACGACGGTGGAGCGGCTGGGCTACCGCGCCGTGGGCACCACCGACCCGCACGAGGCGCTCGAACACATCCGCACGGGCCGCTGCCAGGTTGTGCTGTCGGACCTGAAGATGCCGGTCATGGACGGCCTGACGTTCCTCGACCACGCGCTGCAGCGCGACCCCGGGATTCACGTCATCCTGATTACCGGCTTCTACTCGCTCGACTCGGCGGTCGAAGCAGTCAAGCGCGGGGCCTACGATTACTTGTGCAAGCCAGTGGACCGCGCCCGCCTGCAGAAAAGCCTCGACGAGCTCGCCGAGCTGTTCACGCAGCGCCGGCGCATCCGCGAGCTGGAGCGGCAACTGCTTCCCGACCTGGAGTTCCACGGCATTGTGGGGAAGAGCCCGGCGATGCTCGAAGTGTTCGACCTGGCGCGGAAGGTGGCCAAGCACTATACCAACGTATTGCTGACCGGGCCCACCGGCACGGGCAAGGAGCTGGTGGCCCACGCCATCCACCAGATGAGCCCGGTGTCGCAGCAGCGCTTCGCCGTCTGCAACTGTTCGGCGCTTGTGGATACGCTGCTGGAAAGCCAGCTCTTCGGCCACGTGCGCGGCGCCTTCACCGGTGCCACTGACACGCGCCCCGGGCTGTTTGAATACGCCAATGGCGGCACCGTCTTCCTCGACGAGGTCGGCGAGATGTCGCTGCCGATGCAGGCCAAGCTGCTTCGCGTAATCCAGAACCGCGAAATCCAGCGGGTAGGTTCGCCCGAAGTCCGCCAGGTGGAGGTGCGCCTGATCGGCGCCACCAACCGCGATCTCCGCGGCCAGGTGTTGGCCGGGCGCTTCCGCGAAGACCTGTTCTATCGCCTCAGCACCATCCAGATCCGCATCCCTAGCCTCACCGAGCGGCTCGAAGATATCCCCATCCTGGTGCAGTATTTTCTGAAGAAGTACAACGAGGCCTATAGCAAACGCATCCAGGGGCTGACGCGCCGCGCGCAGACCGTGCTGCTCCAGCATGCCTGGCCCGGGAACGTGCGCGAGCTGGAAAACGTTATTTCCAGCGCCTGCATCACCGGGGTCAACGACTTCATCGACGTCTGCGACTTCCCCGAGCTCCTGCAAAAGCCGGTGGGACGCGCCGACGCGTCGAGCGAGGCCTGGCGCCCGCTGCCGCTCGAAGAGGTGCGCCGCGTGCACATCCAGCGCGTGCTTCAGATGTGCGAGGGGAACCGCGTGCGCGCTGCACAGGTCCTGGGCATCGGCCGCACCAGCCTCTACCGCTACCTCAAACGCGCCGGCAAGAGCAAGGCCGGGGCGATGCCTGGCTAGCGCCATCCTCCGGATGCCCGTTCCCGCTCATCGGGCAAGCCTATCCATCAGGACTTCCGGCAATTGATCGGCTGCGCCCAAAACGAATGCCTCGAATCCTGGCGCATCTCATTTCGGCGCAGCGATGAAAAAGCGAGTCTGCTCTTGTAGCGCCTAACTGGCGCTGTTTCATTTTTCAAACAAAATCCCGCCTTGTGTCATGCGCCGGCCGGTTGATCCGGACATCCGCTCTGTTTTCAATGGTCGGCGGCAGCCGGGTTTGGCAAGGAGTTTGCCCTTACAGGGGTGCCATGCCGCGGAGCGAAAAAATGGAGAATCTCACCGAGTGGGCAGAACTGACCAAGTTG
>JBASRK010000120.1:0-18753 GCA_049273775.1 Candidatus Acidiferrales bacterium | reverse complement strand
GCGAGGTCGGCCGGCGCTTCAACGACAACGAGCTGATCGTCGCCGAGGTCTTGCAATCAGCCGAGGCGATGAAGACGGCCGTAAGTCATCTCGAGCGGTTCATGGAAAAGGCCGACATCGAGAAACGCGCCAAGGTGATCCTGGCCACCGTGAAAGGCGACGTGCACGATATTGGAAAAAACCTGGTCGAGATCATCTTCAAGAATAACGGCTATGAGGTGATCAATTTGGGCATCAAAGTGCCACCGGAGGAGCTGATCCGGGCCTACAAAGAGCACCAGCCGGACGTCATCGGCCTCTCCGGGCTGCTGGTGAAGAGCGCCCAGCAGATGGTGATCACTGCCGCCGACCTCCGCGACGCCGGCATTAGCGTGCCGCTCCTGGTGGGGGGCGCGGCGCTTTCGGAAAAATTTACCCGGCAGAAGATCGCCCCGAGCTACGCCCGGGCCGTCTGCTACGCGAAAGACGCGATGACCGGATTGAACCTGATGAACCGGCTCAGCGACCCGGCCGGCCGGGACGAAGTCGTCCAGGCGCACATCTACCGCGGCGAAGCTGCGGCGGAAGAACCCGCTGTGGCCGGCCCTGCGGCGCTCTCCGAAACGCGCTCGAGCCGCGTGCGCAGCGATCTGCCTATTCCCCCGGCGCCCTATTTGGACCGCAAGGCGCGCCCGGTCCCTGACCTGAACGAGATCTGGAGTTACATCAACCCGTACATGCTCTACGGGCGCCACATGGGCTTCAAAGGGAATTTCGAGAAAGCGCTCGCCGAGCACGACCCGCGGGCGCTCCAGCTACGCGATGATATGGAAGAGGTGAAGCAGGACGCGGCGCGATTTATGAAAGTCCGCGCCATCTGGCAATTCTTTGAGGCAGAGCGCGCCGGCAACTCTATCCAGTTCTTTGCTCCGGGGAAGCGCGCCCCGCTGCACACGTTTCATTTCGAGCGGCAGCGCGCCCGCGACGGGCTTTGCCTGAGCGACTACGTCCTGCCGCACGCCGGCGGCCAGCGCGACCATGTGGTGCTATTCGTCGTCACCGCAGGCGCGGGCATCCGCGAAAAGGCGGAGGAGTACAAGGCCGCCGGGTATTATTTCAAGTCCCACGGCCTGCAAGCCCTGGCGCTCGAGAGCGCCGAAGGGTGCGCCGAATGGCTGCACCGCCGCATTCGCGAGGAGTGGGGCTTCCCCGACCCGCCCGAAATGACGATGAAGGATCGCTTCACCTCGCGCTACCGCGGCAAGCGCTACAGCTTCGGCTATCCCGCCTGCCCGAACCTCGACGACCAGGCGGGCCTCTGGGAGCTGCTCCAGCCGGGGGAGATTGGCGTGCAGCTCACCGAAGGCATGATGATGGATCCCGAGGCCAGCGTCAGCGCGCTGGTGTTTCACCATCCCGATTGCACGTATTTCTCGGTCGGCGAACCGGCGGACTCCTCAACCGCCGCCAAAGCCTTCCCCAACTGACCTCTTAACGCACGTCGTTTCAGATTGTGTCCATGCTTCTGCCGAGTGCGGACCTAATCTGCCACCGATGAAATCTGTTGGAAACCCAGCTCTTAACTTACATCTGTCGCTGAGTGGGCCTCGTCAGTGTCCGCTTGCGAGATTGGTCCATGGCGGAAGCAGACACTTCGCCCAGGCTACGGCGGGAGGCCGATGCGGCGCAGCAGGTCGGCGAAGCGCGGATCGGAGCGCAGGGGGTCGAAGATCGGCTCTGCTTTGAGGAACACCATAGTGTTATCGCGCTGCTCGTAGTCCTTTTCCAACCAGGTAAAGGCATGGTCTTTATCGCCCAGGCCGATATAGATAAACGCGAAAGCGAACGGGGGCACGTAACTCTGACGGGAGATCTCCTTCAGTTGATTCAGGATCTTCATCGCTTCGAGGGTGTTGCCTGCTCGCGCATGCGCCCAGCCGAGCTCTGAGAGGTAGGTGAGGTTGCGTCCTGAAATCGCTAACACTTTCTGATATTCAGCAATCGCTTCCGTGTACATCCTCTTCTCCACATAGCTCGCCGCGATGTCGAAGTGTGCCGAGGCGAAATTCGGGTCCATCTCGATCGTCTTTCGGAATTGGTCGATGGCGCGGTCATACTGGCGAGCGAAGTGATAGACCCGCCCCAGGGCCGCATTCATCACCAGCGAGAGCGGATCGATTTGCTGGGCGAGTTTCGCTTCGGCAATCGCTTCGTCCATCCGCCCCATCGTTGCTAGAAAAAAGGCATACCACTGATGGGCGGTGGCGTAGTTCGGATTGAGTTCGATGGCTCGTTTGAATTCTTTCTCGGCGCCGCGCCAATCCCAGTCGAAACGATGCTCGATGTAAGCCAACGAACTATGAGCTGCGGCGATGGTGTCGTCGATCTCCAGCGCCTTCAATGCCGCTGCCTTCGCTTTGGCCATTCGCTCGCTGGGAGACATAGGCGAAAGAGGCATGCCAGCTAACGCATAGGAATCGGCCAACCCGGCGTATGCGAGAGCATAGTTCGGGTCTTTTTCGATGGCCTGCTGGAAATAGTCGATGCCTTTCTTGAAACCCTCTTCAGTTCTCTTATTCCAGTAGTAGCGACCTTTTAGATAGAGCTGGTAGGCTTCAATGTTTTCTGTGGGCCGTTTGGCCATGCGCACCTTCTCCTCGCCGGTCAAACGCAGCCGCAGTTTCTCGGAGATTTCCCTGGAAATTTCTTCCTGCACGCCCAGGATGTCGGCGAGCTTGCGGTTGTACTGCTCGCCCCAGAGTTGCCGGTCGTCCCGAGTGTCCACCAGCTCGGCGCTCACCGAGAGGCTGTCTCCCCGCTGCACCACGCGGCCCGTGAGCACCGCGTGCACGCCCAGCTCGCGCGCTGCCGCTCGGGGGTCTCTGTCCCGCCCCTTGTACCGAAAGGCGGAGTTACGCGAGATCACCCGGAGATTGGGCAAGCGCGAAAGACTGTTGATCAGGCTCTCGGTGATGCCGTCACTGAGATATTCCGTGTTCGGGTCTGCGCTCACGTTGACGAAAGGTAGTACCGCGACCGAATCAATCGCCTCGCCCCGTCCCCGGAACAACGTGAACCACGTCACCAGCGTCAGCAGTGCTGCCAGCACCAGTCCGCCAGCCGCCAGTGCCGCCTTGCCGCGCCACCACGGCTGAGCGTGCGTTGCAGCAACCAAACTCTGCCGGCAGCTCGGGATTCAGACGCACCGCAGGGGTGGGCGTCCGTTCGAGAATGGCGTGAAAGATGACCCCGGAGGTGTTGCCGGAGAAAGGCTGCCGCCCCGTAGCCATCTCATAGAGCACCACGCCGAAGGAGAACAGGTCGGTGCGGGGGTCGAGTTCTTCTCCCCGTACTTGCTCAGGCGACATGTAGGCCACCGTGCCGACAGCAACGCCGGGGCTGGTCAAATGCTCTTGGTTGGTCGCGGCAGTGGGAAGCGCCGAGACACCTACGGTTTCCCCCACGCGGCGTAGCGCGGGCGCCAGCTTCGCCAGCCCGAAGTCCAGCACCTTCGCCTGGCCGCGCTTCGTGACAAAAATGTTCGCGGGCTTGATGTCCCGGTGGATGATCCCTTTCGAATGGGCCGCATCGAGCGCGTCGGCAATTTGAATCCCGAGATCAAGGACCTTGTCGGTCGCCAGCGGCTTTCCGCCAACAAGGTGTTTCAACGTCTGTCCTTCCAGAGACTCCATGACGATGAAATACTGCCCGTCTTGTTGCCCGATCTCGTGGATGGTGCAGATGTTGGGATGGTTCAGCGCTGAGGCGGAGCGGGCTTCCCGCTGGAAGCGTTCCAACGCTTGAGGATCAGCGGCAAGCTGGTCGGGCAGGAATTTCAAAGCCACGTAGCGGCCCAGGCTGAGGTCCTCGGCCTTGTACACTACGCCCATCCCGCCGCCACCGAGCTTCTCCAGGATGCGATAGTGGGAGACTGTTTGGCCGATCATGAGAACGGAAATTCGCCTGCCGGGCATCTTAGGCCCCGACCGGGCGGCAAGTCAACGCAGGCCAGTCGAGCTGTAGGCTTTAGCGCCGATGTGTCCGACTGCGCCGAAGCTATTTGAGACAGAATCTTCGCAAATCGGCACAGTATCCTGCGGAGCGTTGCCTTGACGCATTTGCGGGATTCGCATACAGTCAATTCATCCGCAATGCGTTTGCGATTCCTAGTTGTTGCCGCTGCTCTCTCGCTGTGTTTTCTGCCGGCGCTTGATCTCGCGGCGCCCGCCCACGCCCAGGACGCGCCGCAGCAGATCGACTTTAAAGCCGGCGAGGTGCCGCGGCCGGAATGGCCGGCGCACGCCGCGCGCGCCCCGGGAGCCATGGTGGTGAGCGACGACCCACTGGCCTCGGAGGCGGGCATCGAGATCCTGAAAAAGGGCGGCAACGCCGTAGATGCCGCGGTCGCCGTCGCGTTTGCGTTGGCTGTGGTCCATCCCTCAGCCGGCAACTTGGGCGGCGGGGGTTTTCTGTTGGTGCGACTGGCAGACGGCCGGGCGGGCTTTGTGGACTACCGCGAGACCGCGCCCGGCCGTGCCACCCGCGAGATGTACATACGTCCCGACGGGACGCTTGATTCCGATGCGGCGACGATCGGTTATCGCTCAGTGGCTGTTCCCGGCACGGTTGCGGGCCTGGAACTGGCTTTGCGCACCTACGGCACGACGAAACTCGCCGCGGTCATGGCCCCGGCGATTCGCTTGGCCGAGCACGGTTTCCCGGTGAGCGAGAAATTTGCACGGTCGCTCAGCGCCGCCCGGCCGCGGCTCGAGCGCTTCTCCGTCAGCCGCAGGATTTTCCTCAACGACGGCGCGCTCTTCGCCCCCGGCCAGGTCCTGCGTCAGCCGGAACTGGCCGCCACGCTGCGGCGCATCGCTCGCGGCGGAGCTGCGGAGTTTTACCACGGCAAGACGGCACGCGACCTCACCGACGAAGTTGGTCGCATGGGCGGCTTGCTCAGCCGGGAGGACCTGGCCAACTACCAGGCCAAGCTGCGCGAGCCTCTGCGCGCAAAATACTCGGCAAACGGCAGCGAATGGGAAGTGATTGCGAGCCCACCGCCCAGCTCCGGCGGCGTGGCCATCATCGAAGCGCTGAACATGCTGACGGGGGTGGAGCTGAAGTCGTGGGACGACCCGCAAACGGTCCACTGGGTGGCCGAAACGCTGCGCCGCGTCTTTGCCGACCGTGCCGCGTACCTGGCCGACCCGGATTTCACGCACGTGCCGATCCGCGGGCTCACTGACCCGCGTTATGCCGCCGCGCTGCGCGCCACGATTGACCCGCGGCAGGCGTCTTCGAGCGGCGCAGTACGCGCTGGCGACCCCAGCCGGTTCGACGGCGCGGCGAACGGCGCAATGGACGGTGTAGGGGCGCCGCTTGCTGCGCCCCAGCGCGAAGGAGAAAACACTACGCACTTCTCGGTGGTGGACGCCGCCGGAAATGCCGTGGCCAACACTTTCACCGTCAACGACAGCTACGGCTCCGGCGTGACGACCTCGAGCGGGTTCCTGCTCAACGACACAATGGACGACTTCACCGCGCAGCCGGGCGTGCCCAACAAGCTGTTTGGTCTGGTGCAATCCGATGCCAACGCCATTGCGCCGGGCAAGCACCCGCTCAGCTCGATGGCGCCGACGATTGTCCTGCGGAACGCCAAGCTCAGCTTCGTGACCGGCTCGCCGGGCGGCCCGCGGATCATTTCGGCAACGCTGTTGAGCGTGCTCGCCTGGGTGCGCCTGGGGATGGAGGCGCAGGCCGCCATCAATGCGCCGCGCTTCCACCATCAGTGGCTGCCCGATATCCTGTGGGTCGAGGAGACGTTTTCGGCGGCCGCGGCTCAGGAGCTGGCCGCGCGCGGGCACACGGTCCAACCGCGCTCGTGGATCGGCCAGGTGAACGCCATCGGCATCGACCCACATACCGGAGAGCGGCTGGGCGCCGCCGACCCACGGCGCCGCGGCGCGGCCATCGGATACTGAAATCCAGGATTCCTTAAGCGATCGGTTTCTTCGTCGAAGGAAGGCTCACGTCAGGCGCCTCCTGCGGTTCGCCCGCTTCACGCAGTCACCGAATGCAGAGCGACTCTCGCCGGTGCTGTACTGCGGGCTCTCCTCTTCTAGTCTCAGCCGCGCACGAAATGCGGCCTTGTGCTAGGTAAGGGATTCACGCAAGAATGCCTGTGCCACCAAACCGATGCAGCGAGTACTTTCGTCCTATCTTTTCGTCAACAGGAAGCTGACCGCGGGGCTGGTCGGCGAGGTCGCCCGCGCCGGCATCCCGGCGATGGAGTTGTTCTGCGCCCGGCCGCACTTCGACTACCGCTCACCGCAGGAGGTGCGTGAGCTGGCCGACTGGCTTTCCGGGCACAACCTGACTCTCCATGCCGTCCACGGGCCCACCGACCGCGACCTCAGCCCGGGGCGCGAAAGCGGCGTGCCGATTTCGATCTGCGACCCGGAGCGCCTGCGCCGGCTCGACGCAGTGGACGAAATCAAGCGCGCGCTCGAACTGGCCGAATTCATCCCCTTTCGCTACCTGGTGCAGCATGTTGGCACTTCGCGGGAGTCGCTGGACCCGCGGAAGTGGGACGCTGCCTTCACCTCGCTCGAACCCCTGCGTGTATTCGCGAAGCAGCGCGGCGTGACGATTGCCCTGGAGAACACCCCCGGAGAGCTGGCCACGCCGGTGAACTTGCGCCACTTCATCGAGCAGACGCGCATGCCGGACTTGCGCCTGTGCTTCGATACCGGCCATGCGCACATGGAAGACGGCGTGGAGGCGAGCTTCGCGACGATGCGGGAACTGGTGGTCACGACCCACGTTCATGACAACAACGGCGAAAAAGACGAGCACCTGCTGCCGTACGAGGGCACGATCAACTGGGACGCCACCGTCCGGGCGCTGGCCGGCGGCACGGCGGCGCCCGAGCTGCCATTTGTGCTCGAGCTCAAGGACCAGGCTGCTGTGGCGGCGCTCGATCAGGCCTCGGTCGCGAGCACGCTGCACGCCGCGCGAGGAGTGTTTGATAAGTTCGAGCTGGCGCTTTCCAATAAGCCGGCCGGGTCGCCGAACGCGCGCCCGGCGCCAGCGTGACACCATGCCCGAGGCATCACCGAAGATGACTCCCACGACCATCGACAAGGTCGGCCAGGACGTGGGCCGCGAAGTCACTCTCCGCGGATGGCTCTACAACCTGCGGGAATCGGGGAAGCTGCTCTTTCCCATCTTCCGCGACGGCACGGGAGTGATCCAGGGCGTCGTATCGCAGAAGGAGCGCCCGGAGGTTTTCGAGGCGCTGCGGGGACTCACGCAGGAGTCCAGCGTCATCGTCACCGGCCGCATCCAGGCTGATCCGCGCGCCCCGGGGGGCCACGAGATTGCGGTGACGTCGCTCGAAGTCGTGCAGCGCGTCTCCGAAACCGACCCCTACCCGATTCAATTGAAAGAGCACGGCGTAGATTTCCTGCTCGACCGCCGGCACCTGTGGATCCGCACGCCGCGCCAGGCGGCCATCCTGCGCATCCGCGCCGAAGCCATCCGCGCCGCGCACGAGTACATGGATGGCCAAGGCTATACGCTCACCGACACGCCCATCTTTACGCCGGCGGCCTGCGAGGGCACCACCACGCTGTTCGAGGTGCAATACATTGACGACCAGAAGGCCTATCTGACGCAGTCCGGCCAGCTCTACGTCGAAGCGCTTGCCGCGTCGCTCGGGAAGGTTTATTGCTTCGGGCCGACCTTTCGCGCCGAAAAATCCAAGACGCGGCGTCACCTAACCGAATTCTGGATGCTCGAGCCCGAGGCCGCCTACGCCCACCTCGAAGACATGATGGCGCTCGGCGAGGGCCTGGTGAGCCACATGGTGCAGTCCACGCTCAAAAACCGCGCCGTCGAGCTCGAGACGCTCAAACGCGATACTGCAAAACTCGCTCGCGTTGTGCCACCCTTCCCGCGCATCTCCTACGACGACGCCGTCGGGCTCCTGCAGAAGCAAGGCAACCCGGCCAAGTGGGGCGATGACTTCGGCGGCGACGAGGAGACCATCCTCTCCAGCCAGTTCGACCGGCCGGTGATGGTCCATCACTATCCCACGGTGATCAAGGCGTTCTACATGCAGCCCGACTCGCGGCGGCCGGAGCTGGCCCTGGGCTTCGATATGCTCGCGCCGGAAGGTTACGGCGAGATCATCGGCGGCGGCGAGCGCATCGCTGACTACAACCTGCTGGTGAAGCGCCTGCGCGAACACAACCTGCCCGAAGAAGCCTTCCAGTGGTACCTGGACCTGCGGCGGTACGGCAGCGTGCCCCACGCCGGCTTCGGCCTGGGGCTGGAACGCACCGTCGCCTGGATTTGCGGGGCTGAGCACATCCGGGAGGTCATCCCCTTCCCGCGGATGCTCTACCGCGTCTATCCTTAGAAGCCAAAGTCTTCGCGGAAATCCGGGATCCGACAGGAGAGAACTGTGGTCCGGGTCTTCAGACCCGGGGGTCTCGCAGGCAAATGCTTTGCCTCCCAAGAGGCGGGCTACAGAACGAAGCGCGCGTCAAGCGATGCCACAGAAGATTCGCATCATCGGAGTGCCGATGGACCTCGGCCAGAGCCGCCGCGGAGTGGACATGGGCCCCTCGGCGCTGCGTGTGGCCGGCCTGCAGTCGCGTTTGAAGCAGTTGGGCCACCAGGTGGAGGACATCGGCAACATCCCGGTGAAGCAGCCGGAGGAGATGCACTACGGTGAAAAGCGCGCCAAGTACCTGAACGAAATCGCGGAGACGTGCCGCGGCCTAGCCGAGATCGTCGAGCGCACACTCGCGGAAGGCTTTCTGCCGCTGGTGCTGGGCGGCGACCACTCGATTGCCGTTGGTTCGATGTCCGGCGTCGCCAGCCACTTCCGCAAGCAGGAGAAGCGCGTGGGGTACGTCTGGCTCGATGCGCACGGCGACATGAATACGCCCGACAGCTCGCCCTCGGGCAACATCCACGGCATGCCCCTGGCGGCGATTATCGGTTACGGCGCGCCGGAACTGGTCGAGCTGCTGGAGTTCAAACCCAAAGTGGAGCCGCGAAACGTTGCGCTGGTGGGCGTGCGCGACCTCGACGCCAAGGAGCGCCGCCTGGTGAAGGAGTCGGGCGTGCACGTCTTCACCATGCGCGATATTGACGAACGCGGCATGCGCGAAGTGATGACCGAGGCGCTGCGCTTTGCCGGCGACGAGACCGCCGGCGTGGCCGTGAGCCTGGACATGGACTTTGTGGACCCCTCCGATGCACCGGGAGTGGGCACGCCTGTCCGCGGCGGCGTCACTTATCGCGAGGCTCACCTGGCGCTGGAGATGATCGCGGATAGCGAGGCAATGGTGTCGCTCGAGGTGGTGGAGATCAATCCGGTGATTGACCTGCACAACAAGACGGCACTGCTGGGCGTGGAGATGGTCCTCTCCGGCCTGGGCAAGAAAATTCTGTAGGGGCGGGCCCCCACGCCCGGACTGGGCAATCACAGGAGGCCGCCTCTACGCAATTGCGATATCCTAAGACTTTGAACTTTCAACTTTCGGCCTTGGATTGGCGACTGGTGATGCCGCATGAATACTGAGAAGAAGCGCCTGCGCATCGGCGTGCTGTTTGGCGGGCGGTCGGGTGAGCACGAGGTCTCACTCGCCTCGGCGGCTTCGGTGATCCGCGGGCTCGACCCGGAAAAATACGAGGCCGTGCCCATCGGCATCAGCAAGGACGGCCGCTGGCTGGTGGGCCTTGGCGCGCAGAAGATGCTGCCGGAGGTGCTCAGGTCCGGCCAGCGCGTCGTGCTGCCGGCAGACCCCAACGCAGCCGCCCTGGTGCCGCTCGGTGAGACGCATGCCGGGGCGCTGCGCGTTGACGTCATCTTTCCGGTGCTGCATGGCACCTTCGGCGAGGACGGCACCGTGCAGGGTCTGCTGGAGCTGGCCGGCCTGCCCTACGTCGGCGCCGGAGTGCTGGCCTCCGCCGTGGGTATGGATAAGGACGTCCAAAAGCGGCTTTACCAGCAGGCCGGCCTGCCCGTCGCTGAGTGCCTTTGCATCCTGCGGGTCGACTGGGAGAAATCGCGGGCGAAGGTGCAGCGCGCCGTCGAGCAGCGGTTCCGCTACCCGCTGTTCGTCAAGCCGGCTACGCTCGGTTCGTCGGTGGGCATGACCAAGGTGCACGATCGCGAAGGACTACCCGCTGCGCTCGACCTGGCAGCAGAGTTTGCCCAGAAGATTCTAGTTGAGCGCGCCATCCGGGGGCGCGAGATCGAAGTCTCTGTGCTCGGCAACGAAGATCCGAAAGCGTCGGTGCCCGGCGAGATTGTGCCGCACCGTGAGTTCTACGACTACACGGCCAAGTACCTCGAGGAAGGCACGCGCCTGATCATCCCGGCGAGGCTCACGCGCGCCCAGACCCGGCGGTTCCAAGACTACGCCGTGCGCGCCTTCCGCGCCATCGAGTGCACGGGAATGGCGCGGGTGGATTTTTTTCTAGAGCGCCGCACCGGCCGCACCTACCTGAACGAAATCAATACCATCCCCGGCTTCACCTCCATCAGCATGTATCCCAAGCTGTGGGAGGCGACCGGGCTCTCCTTCCGCGAGCTAGTGGACCGGCTGATTGAGCTGGCGCTCGCGCAACACCGCGAGAAAGCGCGCACCAAGTACTCCATCGAGCTGCCGCCCGGCGCGGGCGGGGCGCTCGAGGCCTAGCCCGACCGGCCTTTTCGCCCCGTCTTCGCGTTGACATACCTGCCCCAGGGCATTAAACTAACCGGTTAGTTAAGCTGATGGCTGCTCGACACACCAGTGCGCCGCCGATTGCTCCCGGCTGGAGCTTGCGCCGGCTGGAGGGAGGCATCCCCCACGCCCTGCGCAAAGTCAAGAACCCCGCTACGGTCCGCCGGATTGTCACCGCCGCCGAGCGCATCTTCGCTGAGCATGGGCTGGCGGGCGCGCGCACCGAGGAGATTGCCCAGGCGGCGCGCGTTAACAAGGCGCTGCTCTACTACTACTTTGGGAGCAAAGAAGACCTCCACCGGTTTGTCCTGGAGTCGCTGTTCAGCCAGTTGCTGACCGCCGTCGAAGGCGCGCCAGCGGCCGGTTCCCTGCCCCGCCAGGAGTTGCTGGCCTACGTAAACGGTTATTTTGATTTTGTCTCGGGCCATCCGAACTACCCGCGACTTGTGCAGCGCGAGGTGATGGAGTCCGGCCGGCACCTGGGCTGGATCGTCGAGCACTATTTCCGCCCCCTGCACCATCGGCTCAGCCGGGCCATCGAGGCGGGCATCGCTGCGGGCGAGTTCCGCCGGGTGGATGCGCACCATACCGTGCTAACCATCATCGCCATGACGGTTTTTTATTTCGCCGCCGCGCCCGTGCTCAGCGAGATCTGGGGCCGGGACGCGTTGCGGCCGCAGGCGGTGGCGGCGCGCCGCCGCGCCATACTCGATTTTCTCCGGCACGGGTTGTTCCGGCCGGCCGCGAGGGCCCGTTGACCATCTCCCGCTTTTTCGTCTTCCTCGGCGTGGTTTTCCTGATCGCGCTGGCCATCTACATCTTCACGACCCCCAAGGGCACGGAGGTTTCACTGGTCGGGGTCGTCACCGGAAACGAGGTCATCGTCAGCCCCAAAATCGCCGGCCGAATCGAGCGGCTGCTGGTCAACGAAGGCTCAGAGGTGAAGCAGGGTCAGTTGATTGCCGAACTCGATCGCGCCGAACTCGAGGCGCAACGCGACTTCTACGCCGCCAACATCCGCAGCCTGGAGGCCCGGGTGGGCGCCGCGAAAAAGACCTGGGGCATGACCGATGCGCAAACCGAAGCGAGCTTGGCCCGGGCGGTTGCCACGCTGAACGCGAGCAAGGCGCAACTCGAAGAGGCGCGAGCCGACCTGGCGCGCGCCGAACTGGACGGTCAACGGACCGTGGCCCTGTTTCAGAGTGGCGTAGCTTCCGCCCAGGACCGCGACCGCGCTGAGACCACTCTGCGCGGCGCGCAGGCGCGGGTCAAATCGCTCCAGGACCAGGTGAAGGCGCAGGAGGCCGAGCTGGCGCTGGCGCTCGCCAACCGCCAGCAACTCGGCGTGCAGCAGAGCGACCTGGCCTCGACCGAGGCGCAACTCATGCAGGCCCGGGCATCGGAGGCTGAGGCGGCGACGCGTCTGGGTTACACCGAGATCATCGCGCCGCTCGATGGGATCGTCTCGGTGCGGGTGGTGCGGCAAGGAGAAGTGGTCCAGCCGGGTTCACCCATCGTCACCATCATAGACATTGACCATTTGTGGGTGCGCGCCGATGTGGAGGAATCCTACGTGGACTCCATCCAGTTGGGCGAGCGGCTGAAGGTGCGCTTGCCATCCGGCAACATGGTCGAAGGCACAGTTTTCTTCAAAGGCGTCGAGAATGAATTCGCCACGCAGCGCGACGTCAGCCGCACGAAACGCGACATCAAGACTTTCGCCATCAAGGTCGCGGTGCCCAACGAAGGCCGGCGTCTGGTCGCCGGGATGACAGCCACGGTGCTGTTGCCCCCGCCCGCGAAAAAGAAAAGCTGGCTTGCGCGCTGGGGCGGGCCGGCCCGTTGAAGCGCGCCGCACGGGGATGAGCCAACCGAAATGAACGCCATCGAAGTCGAACGCCTGACAAAAAAATTCGGCGAACTCGTGGCGGTGAACGAGATCAGCTTCGAGGTGACCGAGGGTGAGATCTTCGGCCTGCTGGGTCCCAACGGCGCCGGCAAGACGACGCTGATTCGCATGCTCACCACGCTGACCCCGCCTACCTCCGGCACCGCACGCGTCGCCGGGCACGATATACGCCGCGACCCCGACGGCGTGCGGGATTCGATCGGCGTGATTCCGCAGGCGCTGACCTCCGACCCCGAACTCACCGCCGAAGAGAATCTGCTGATCCACGCCAAGCTCTACGGCGTCCCCGCGGGGCAGCGCACCGGCCTGACCCGCCGCCTGCTCGTGGCCGTGGACCTGGAAAAATTCTCAAGCGAGCTGGTGCGCAACTTTTCGGGAGGGATGCGGCGGCGGCTGGAGATTGCCCGCGGTCTAGTCCACTCGCCGAAGATTCTCTTCCTCGATGAGCCGACCACGGGCCTGGACCCAGTTTCGCGCACAAACGTCTGGGAGATGATTAACAAGCTGAAGGAAATGGCCGGCCTGACCCTTCTGCTGACCACGCACTACATGGACGAGGCCGACAAGCTCTGCGAGCGCATCGCCATTGTGGACCACGGCCGGCTGGCGGCGCTGGACACGCCCACACGCTTGAAAGACAGCGTGCCCGGCACCGATGTAGTCGAGGCGGAGTTCGAAGGCGCGCCAGACGACTGGCTCAAGCAGTTGCGAGGCCTGGCGCAGGTGGCGGACGCGACCGAGCGCGACGGCGTGACGCATATCGCTTCGCACAGCGGTCCCAGCACAGTCGGGGCGCTAATGGAACTGGCGCGCGGACGCGGGGTGACGGTCAAGAAGGTCACCGTGCAGAGCACGACGCTCGACGACGTTTTCCTGCACTACACCGGCCGGCAGTTGCGCGACGCCGCGCACGAGGGACTCAAGTACGACGTCAGCCACCTCTACCGGTAACGCCGCGGAGCCTCCGGCATGAAGCTCTACCGCATCCTAGCCATTATCGAGCGCGATATGCGGAAGTTCTTCCGCAGCCCCGCGCTGATGATCAGCGCCATGGTCTTCCCGCTGATGCAGTTGATTGTCCTGGGCTACGCCTTCGGCGGGAAGATCAAAGGCGTCAAGATTGCGCTGGTGGACGAGGACCGTTCGAGCGAATCCCGCATTCTGCGGGAGCGGTTTGCCGCCATCGCCGCCGGCCCGAAAACCTTCCACACGGTGGACTACAATTCACTGAGCGACGCCGTTACCGATCTGCGCGCCGGGTTTGTGCGCGCGGTGGTGCAAATCCCAGAGGACTACTCGCGGCGCGTCTACCAGCACAACCGGCCGCGCATCGCTTTCGTCGAGGACAACACCGACAACTTCGTGACCTCCGAGCTGCTGGAGCGCATGCGCCAGGTGGTCGAAGACCTGAACGGGCCAGCGGTGAGCCCCCGGCTGCCCGGGGCGATCGACCTCCAGGTGGTGGAGGTCTATCCCTACATCGAATACATCAAGTATCTGCTGGCCGGCTCGATTTCCATGGCCATCTTTGTGGTAGCCATGATTGGCGGCGGCATCACCTTCATTGACGACAAGGCCCGCGGGCTACACGAGGGTTACCTGGTCACGCCCATCCACAAAGGCGAGCTAATCCTGGGACTGAACTTCGCCGGCGCGCTGAAGGGCCTGATGGCCGGCACCACCCTCACCCTGATCGGGGGCTTGCTCGCCGGGATCGACCGCTTGTGGGAGCCGGTGCGGCTGTTCTACCTGCTGCTGGTGGTCGGAGCAGCGTCGCTGGCGATGATCAGCTTCATGTTCCTGGTGATGGTGCGCGTGAATGATCCGCTCGTGCCCCGCGCCATCTTCGGCGTACTCAACACGCTGCTGTTTTTCCCCTCCGGCGCCATCTACCCAACGGAGGGCTTCCCGTTCTGGCTGCGGTGGATCTCCATGGTGGACCCGTTCACCTACGTGGTGCATGCGCTGAAGAACTTGCTGCTAAAAAACACCGGGATCGAGGGCATTTACTTTGACGTGCTGGTTTTGCTAGGGTTTTCTGTGGTGATGATCAGCGCCTGCATCGCGCTGTTCAAGCGCCAGATCTGAGGCGGTTCCACTTCATTCACTACCCGGGAGGTCAGCTTGGGCCTGCTCGATTCCGATCACAGCGAAGAGCCGCGGTCGAAGGCGCGCCGGTACGCTGTCAGCGGGCTGGTGCTCGCGCTCCTGCTCGCGGCGGGTGGATGGTACACGTTCCGCTTTCACGCCGAGAAAAAGGCCGTCTCCCTTTTCTTCGACGCGCTCGCGGCCGGCGACACCCAGCGCGCCTATCAGGTCTGGAAGCCGCAATCCAGCTACTCCTACCAGGATTTCCTCGAGGATTGGGGTCCTTCGGGCTACTACGGCCCGATAAAAAGCTACCGCATCGGAGCCGTACAGGCCGCGCCCAGAGAGGGCAGCGGTGTGATCGTGGTGGTGGAGCTCAGCCCCTACCAGCCGTTCCCGGATGACAGCGATGTCGCAAAGAGCCGCCGCACCCGCGAAGTGCGACTCTGGGTGGAAACAAGAGACAAATCGTTGGGTTTCCCGCCCTAGCTGATTAGCTGAGTTCGCGCACCGCCGCGATCAATTCAGCCGGCGAAACCGTCGCCGTCCCCAGCTTGCCCACGACGACTCCGGCGGCGGCATTGGCGAGCAGCGCCGCCTCGCGCATGGACGCTCCGGCCGCTACCGCCAGCGCGAGGGTGGCCAAGACTGTATCGCCCGCGCCGGTCACGTCGAACACCTGCCGGCCGGTTGCAGCACGCCCTCCCTCGAGTCTCCGGGGGGCGACGCCTAGCTGCCCCACCCTGGCGTAGGTCACCTCGAAACTTGTCGCGGCGATATGGAAGCCTTGCGGCACTGTTTTCGCGCCGGCTCGGGCCCTACCGCGGCTGCGGGAAGGGCCCTTTTCGGCCTTGCGCGATGCCGTGTCCTCCAGCACGCTCAACCCCTGCTCTCCGCGAGTGATGACCACCGCCGAACAGCCGAAATGCGCCAGCAGCGCCCGCCCGGCCTGCTCCACCGATTCGTCGTCGGTGAGCGCGCGCGTCACAAAGAAGCCGGCCTCTTTCGCATTGCAGACAATGACGGCGGCACCGCGGTAGGAGAACAGGCGCGAGGTTTTCGGTTTGACGAACGCCGGTACGCCCAGCCGGTGACATTCGCTCAACACCCGCTCCGCCAGCGCGTCGGTGACCACGCCCTTGTCATAGTCGGAAACCACCAGCGCGTCAAGCTGGCGCAGGCTGGCCTTAACGCGGCGGATCAGCCCCTCCTGCGTGCTCCCGTGAAGCGGCTCGCGCTTTTCGCGGTCCACGCGCACCATCTGCTGGTGCCGGGCGATGATGCGCGTCTTGGTGGTGGTGATTCGTGACGCGTCGACCAGCAGCCCTTTGTGGGAAAGCCCCAGCGCGGCCAGGCACTTCCGCACCGCGGCCCCTGTTTCGTCTTCGCCGAGCACTCCAAACGGCACGACCCGTGCGCCCAGCGCTACCAGGTTGGCGGCGACGTTGCCAGCGCCGCCCAGGCACTCGCTCTGCTCGACAAAATCCACCACAGGAACAGCGGCCTCGGGCGAAAGCCGGGTCGCCGTGCCCCAGAGATAGCGGTCGAGCATCCAGTCGCCCACGACGCCGACGCGCCGCGCGCTCCACCTGCGGATGATCCGGATGGTTTTCTGCAGCGAGATGTCCATCGCACCTTCTTGCTCAGAAAAGAATCGATCCAGAGAATTGGGCTCGCAAGTCTTTTGGGGCTCTCCGACCGGTCACGATTCCGCGACCGACGCTCTCTCTTCCATTAAAACCGCGTCGCAAGCATCACAAACCTGTTCCGGCGTAACCGTAAGGATGCAGTGCAATCCGTCGATTCCGGCGCACGGCGCGGCCCGGCACGGGTTGCACAGAGAGTCGTTTTGCACCACGCGATACGCGGTGCGCCAAGGCCGCCAGGCAACAGAATTGCTCGCCCCGAAAACCACAACAACTGGACGGCCCGTCGCGGCCGCAAGGTGGGCTGGGCCACTATCGTTTCCCAAGAACAGGCTCGCTCCCGAAATCAACGCAATCAGCTCTGGCAAGGAGAGCGAGCCCAACACTACATCCGACGGAGCGAAATACTGTCCAGCCGCCGCAGCAAGATCGCCGTCCGCGTTCCCCAAGACGATCACCGGGACGAGCCCGCGCCTCTCGCGCAGCCACCGCGCAACCCTGGCAAAGCTTTCCAGCGGCCACCTCTTCGGAAAATAAGGCGCACCCGGATGTACCACGGCATAGGGTTGCAGTGGATCGACGCCCTTCTCCGCCAGCCGGCGTTCCCCTGCAGCCACCGCCTCGGCCTGTGGATAGATTTGCGTCGCCGGAATTGGGCTGCGAGGCAAGCCCGTACCGAAGAACTGCTCCATCCGGTGGTCGACTGTGTGGAGCTTTTTCTCTCCCTTTGCGTCGCTGGGAGGCATAACCAGCACGTTGTAGAGGGCTGGAAACTGACAGCCGGTCCAGCACACTCGCACGGGCGATCCCGCAAGCGCGGTCAGCAAGGCGCTGGTTGGCCCGGCGTGTTGGTTGAAAACGGCGGCAAAGCGCCTGCGCCGCAGCTCGTGAATGGTAGGGAGAAAGCCCCGCAGGAGCAATACCTCGGCCACAGCGGGATTTCCTTCCAGCACGGCCGCATAGGCTGGCTCGACCAGCAGGTAGAGGCGCAGGTCCGGCCGCCAGGAATGTAACGCGGCCAGCGCCGGCGTCTCTAACACGATGTCGCCCAGCGATCGCAGCCGGATGACCAGGATCCTTGCGCCATTGGGGAGGCGCGGCAATACGCTACCAGGGTCACTCAGCTTCCACATGCGCTTCGTCGGGCAGCATCACCGGGATGTCGTCGCGGATCGGATAGACGCGCCGGCAAGTGGCGCATTTCAGACCCTTGCCGTCGGGTGTGAGTCGCACCGGCGTCTTGCACAGCGGACAGACAAGGATCTCGAGCAGCTCTTTGCTGACGGTCATCGAAAACCTCCTCCCGAAAAACAGCGCGGGCTCTGCAACCGAGGGGTATCGCAGTACATCCGGGAACCCCCGCCCCCGAAACGGCGGACTACAGGGACATGGAATGCGGCAACGCCCGCACTTTAACAGACGCCGTTTGCCGCAGGCAACTCCATGCAACCCGGGGATTCGTCGGGCCCCTCCGGCTGCGCTCAGAGTCCCTTGGCTTGCCGGAATTCGCGCACGACTTGCGCGACGTCGCGGCGCTCGCCGTCCACGGCGTAGTTCAGCCGGCGCATCTCGGCTTCCGAAACGCGATCGGCCAAAGCGCGCAGCCCTCCCCGCAGCTCGGGGTGCTGTTCCAGGACCTCGCGGCGCACCACCGGCACCGCCTCGTACGGCGGAAAGTAGTGGCGATCGTCTTCGAGCACGACCAAGTCGAGTGCGGCAATCAGGCCATCGGTGGAGTTGCCGGCGACGATGTCCACCTGTCTTTCTTTCAGCGCGCGATAGATCAGCCCCAGGTCCATGATCCGCGGGGACTCGGCGAACCGCAGGCCGTAGGTCTGCGCCCAGCCGCGAAACCCGTCGGGGCGTTCCATGAACTCGTAGCCGAACCCGGCGCGCCACCGCGGCGCATACGGCGTAATGTCGGAGATCGTGCGCAGCTTCCACTTCCGGGCATCCTCGTCGCGGACGACCATAGCAAAGGTATTGTTGAAACCCAGCGGCTCTGTCACCTCGAAGCCAAATCGCTCGGCGTAGGCTTTCTTCACGCGCGCATACACCGCCGCAGGATCGCTCGAGGGCGTCTCGCCCAAGACCGCGGTGAGCGCCGTGCCGGTGTATTCCACGTAGAGGTCGATCTCGCCCGCTCGCAGGGCCTGCTGGCAGATCAGGGTGCCGCCCAGGTTGACGCGCCGCTCGACCGAAAGGCTTGTGCGCGCCTCAATTTCTTGCGCCAGCAGCTCGGCGAGTACGATTTGCTCGGTGAAATTCTTCGAGCCGACGACGATCCGGCGCCCGCGGCTGCCGCGGCAGCCGGGAAGGACTAGCAAGACGCAACTCAGCAGCAGCGCCGCCCAACCGAGCGCTTGCGTACCACATGTATGGGAGG
>JBASRK010000119.1:0-15255 GCA_049273775.1 Candidatus Acidiferrales bacterium | reverse complement strand
GCATGGAGTGGTTCCTGCCGAATGTGGCGCCGACTCACCGCATGGTGGAGATCGACCTGGTCGTAGTAGTGCAATTCCGCGGGGATAAGCTGGCGTGCGAGCGCATCTATTGGGACCAGGCCACCGTGCTGCGGCAAGTGGGACTCCTCAAGGAGTAACGAGGCGCGCCCGACGCGGCCCGACAACCACCGCACCGCTCGAATCCTTTCCTCGGCGCGATCTGCCGGAATGGCTCTCAGCGCGTCCCGAGAGGCGGCGACGGCAGGAGCTGACCAGCCGCAACCCATCGACACCAAACAGAACGAGGAAAGAATGGCCAATTCCTAAAACCGCGTGCCGGGAGTTCGAGTCTCCACAGGTTCACCAGCTTCACCAGCTTCCCTTCTTGAACTCCTGCGGGCATTTCGGCAAGCGCCTGTCCCTGGAACTCCGCGAATAACGCCGCAAGAAAAAAGACCCGAGCTGTCCGGGAGCTTGATTTCACCGGAGGAAGCAGCATAATGAACCAGATATCGCGGGGGTACCGGCCCCCAGCCATGGATTGTCCTCTCTGCCAAACTCGCAATGCCCCGGCAGCGGTGCGCTGCGCAAAATGCGACACGCCACTCCCGGTTTCCGGCGGAGTGGCGACACTCACCGAAACTCCGCCGGATGTCGGCGGGGCCACCGTCGTCGAGCAGCCAACCACGCCCCCGGAAGGCCACGACGCCAACATCGCCGATAAAGCTCCGAGCACGATGCACGTGCCGGCGGGCTGGTCGGAGCCCGTGCCGCAGCCGACGGGCGCCATAGCCGAATTCCAGACCACTCTGCAGCTCGGCACCGTGTTCGGGAATCGCTACGAAATCCTGCGGCAGCTCGGGCAAGGTGGCATGGGCGCCGTGTATCAGGCGCGCGACCGCGAGCTCGACCGCCTGGTCGCGATGAAGGTGATTCGCCCCGAACTGGCTATGCGCCCGGACATACTGCAGAGGTTCAAGCAGGAGCTGATTCTGGCGCGCCAGGTGACCCACCGCAATGTCATCCGCATTTTCGATCTCGGCCAAGCCGACGGAGTCAAGTTCATCACCATGGAGTTCATTGAGGGCCAGGATCTGAAGGCCCTGGTCGCGGAAAAAGGCCGGCTGGACATCATGGAAAGCGTCTCCATCATGCAGCAGGTCTGCCTGGCGCTGGAAGCCGCTCACACCGAAGGCGTGGTCCACCGCGACCTAAAGCCTCAAAACATCATGGTGGACAAGCAGGGCAAAGTGTCCGTCATGGACTTCGGCATCGCGCGCTCGATCGAATTCGGCGGAATGACGCAGACCGGCGCGCTGATCGGCACGCCGGAATACATGTCGCCCGAGCAGGTCCTGGGCGAAAAGGTAGACGCGCGCTCGGACCTATTCACGCTGGGGATCATTTTCTACGAGCTGCTGACCGGCACGATGCCCTACAAGGCCGAGACGGCTATGGGCACGATGATCAAGCGCACCAAAGAGCGCGCGCGGCCGCCGGCGCAGGTGAATCGCGAGGTGCCGCCATTCCTGAGCGACGTGGTGGCCAAGTGCCTGGAAACCGAACCGCAGAAGCGCTACCAATCCGCGCGACAAATCTACGACGATCTGGCGGCCTGGAAGGAGGGCGCCGCGCGCCGCGCGCTGAATCCGGTGGTGCGCTGGCTGCGCTACGCCCCCCGATACCAAAAATGGGTCGCCGCCGCTGCCGCCGTTCTCGTGCTTGCCTCGTCGGGCTACGCCCTCCGGCAGAAGATTCCCGTCTATCTCTCGTTCGGGTCTGCCGCGAAGGTCGAACCGGTTTCGCTGGCGATTCTGCCCTTTCACAATGCTTCGGGCGACCCCTCAATCGACTGGCTGGGGCCGACGCTGGCGGAAATGTTGCGCTCCGACGTGGGACAATCGGCCTATCTGCGCACGGTCTCGCCGGACCGCATCCACCAGATCCTGAAGGATCTCCACATTGCCGGCAATTCGGATTTCGATCCGGAGACACTGAAGCGCCTGGCGGAATTCAGCAACGCACAGACGTTGGTCTGGGGACAGTACGTCAAAGTCGGCGACCAGATTCGCATTGACGCCACGCTCCTAGACATGAAGCGCCAGCGGACCATCCCCGTCAAGGCGGAGGCGCCCAACGAAAAGGTGCTGCAGGCCATCGCCCAGCTTGCCCAATCCATCCAGCAGAACCTGTCGCTTTCCTCCGACGTGCTCAAGGACCTGCGCGCGAAGTCCTTCCAGCCTTCTTCCACGTCGCTCGAGGCGCTGCGCTTTTACAACGAAGGGCTGGAGCGGGCTCGCCAGGGCAATCATCTCGAAGCCGCGAAACGCTTTGAGGCTGCTACCCGCGCTGACCCCGAGTTCGCGTTGGCCTATTCCAAGCTGGGGCAGACTTACAGCAATCTCAGATATGACGATAAGGCCGAGCAGTTTTCCCGGAAGGCCATAGATCTGAGCGAGAAGCTTCCTCCGCAGGAGCGCTACCTGATTCAGGCTAACTATGCCCAAATCTCGAACGATAATCGGAAGGCCATCGAATCCTACGAAAATCTGGCCAAGGTTTCCCCGGACGATCTGGATGTTCATCTCCGTCTCGGCGGGCTCTACGAATCCACCGGCGCATACGATAAGGCGCGGGATGAATATGCCAAGGTGTTGACGAGCGATCCAAAACATGTGGATGCCCTGTTGGCCGCTGGGCGGGTAGAAATCAGGAGAAACAATCCGCAAGGCTCGCTCGATTACCTGAACCGGGGGCTCAGCCTGGCGGTGGAGCTGGGCAATGCGGACGGCAAATCCGCGATCCTGAATGCTATCGGCGTCGCTTATAAGCGGCTGAATAAACCCGAAGAAGCGCTCCGTTATTACCAGGAAGCGCTGGCCATCCGGCGAGGCTTAGGGCAGAAACCCGGAATAGCCCTCACGCTCGGTGAAATCGCGCAGGTCCAGGCCAGTCTTGGCAAACCGGACGAAGCTTACAAAAGCTATCAGGAGGCTTTGAAGCTGCAGCGTGAAACGGGGGACAAGAAGGGGCTCGGCAGTACGCTGATCAATCTTGGCGGGCTCTACACCGTACGCGGCCAGTACGACGACGCGCTAAAGTGCTACAAGGAATCTCTGCAAATCCAGCGCGATGTGGGGAACGAAAATTCTCAAGCCCTTTGCCTGAACAACATCGGAAACGTCTATCTGGCCAAAGGGCAGTCCAGCGATGCGCTCACCTATTATGAACGAGCGCTCGAGCTGCGCAACAAGGGCAAGGTTCCCGGCCAAATCGGAGAAACCCTCCACAATCTCGCGGAAGCATCCTTGAAGGCCGGCGACTACAGCCAGAGTTTGGACTACCACCTCCGCGCCCTGGAACTGTTTCGCAGCTCCGGCGATAAGCACGGTGCCGCGATCCAGTCGTACAGCATGGGCACTATATTTGAGTATCAGGGGCGGTACGGCGCGGCGCTCAAGTCCAAGGAAGAGGCTCTGAAGACGTTTCGCGAGCTCAAAGACCGCAGCTTCTGGATGGCGGAGATCCTCAGCGGTTACGGCCACTCGCTCAGCCAGATGGGGCGTTATGAGGAGGCACAGAAGAGCCTGGATGAAGCCCAGAGTCTAGCCCGGGAACTTCAGAATAAGACCCTCATCGCGCAGATTCTCAATTTCCAGGGAAATGCTTTCTTCTATCGGGGCGACATCAAATCGGCCGCAAATCTTTTCTCGCAGGCCCTCGCGGCTACCTCGGGGACCGCCGAACGCGAGGTCATCCTGCTTTCGAAACTCAACTTGGCCAAGAGCGCTGTTAAGGAGGGTCGCAACCAGGCAGCCATCGGCTCGCTGAAGGCGTTAGTGCAGGAAACCGATGCGCTGGGGCTGAAGTACCTCTCGACGGAGAGCTCGCTCGACTTGGCCGAGGCTCTCCTGAATACTCACCAATATCCTGCGGCCAGAAAGGAACTCGATACAGCCCTGCGCACCAGCAAAAAGCTCGGCCTGCAAGCGCTGGCGGCCCGAAGCCACTATCTGCTGGGACGAACCCTCGAGCTTTCTGGTAGCGGCGCTGAAGCTTCACGCCACTCTGCGGAAGCCCGGCGAACTCTGGAAGCGATTCGCCGCGAATCAGGCACGGACGCCATCCTCCAGCGCGCAGACCTGAGCCCGATCTCCACCCAGCCGGCCCAGAAACATTAAAGACCCGGTCTATTGCAGCCTGAACGTCCTGGTTTGCGGCGAGAACTTGTTAGAGAACACAGTGATGATATACGTGCCGGGCGCAAGCCCTTCGGTCTCGAACTCACGTTCGTTCACGCCTTCGTCGTGCTCGAAATGGAAGTGGCGGTTCCCGCCCTCGTCGCCCCGAACCGGCACGAAAACGAGTCCGGTGTTGTCAAATGTCGCAACGGACATGCGCGCATCCTTGTCCCGGATGGGCGTCCCGGGGTTGCTAGTGCAGCCAAGGTTGTTGGGGAACAACCGGAACTCCACCTCAACTTCCTGCCCGACCTGGAATGTTTGCCCGCTTGACGGCGACACCCAGCAGAAGCTGTCGGTCTCCGTCAATAGCTCCTTGATGGCTGCCGCGCTCGACAACCCATCCGAGTTTCCCTGCATGGTGGGATCTTCTGTAGAGGTAAAATAGAACTGCAGGATGTCCTCGGTGTATGTAAAGCTCGTACCCTTCGCGTGGCCCAAGGCGGGATTGCTATTGAAATCGTTGGCGAAATAGGTGAGCGTCCAGGTGACCGGGCCAAGGTAGTCCGTGCCCTTTTGTGGCAGAGGTTCGGCGGCATCGTAAGGAGTACACGAGCCGAACGGTGTAGCATTGAAGTATACGTAACATGTGCTGCCTTCCGGGAACACCCCCGGATCAAGTCGACCCTGAAATTCCGTTGTCGTCATCGAGTGGCGGATTATCGTCAGAGAGAAATCCCTTAGAACCTTGCGGAATTTGATCTGGATCGAGTCCCCTCCGAAATTGAACGTGTTGCTGGTGACGTTGGGGCTGTACGCCAGGGTGATGCAAGGGAACGATGACTCACCCACAGTGCACACATCTGCGGGCGCTGCCGGCGCCGCGGCCGGGCTGCATGCAACCTTACCCGCCGCCCAAGCTTGAGTGCACGTCAGCAAAAACGCAACGACTAGAAAACCGAACTGGCGTTTACACATGGGTTTCAATCCTCCTTGGCTCGCGACTATTCTGGTTCACCTGTCCTGCGTCAGGCTTTTGAAGACAGATTAGAGTAAAGGGAAATCGCTTCCGGTCCCGCCCTGGTTCAACGGTGTGGAGGAGACCTCGGCTCAGACAACCTCCTTAAAGTCTCCCGGGGACGTGAGAGGCTTGCCAGCGCTACAGCATAGCCCAAATAGCCTGCGGAGAAATCGTCGTACGATGAAACGAAGCGGGTTATTGTCGCTGGTCTGGCGAGCGATGTCAAGAGCGAACTGGGGGCGAAAGGCCTTGCGGGGCGGTACAAAGACTTGTTGACCGCTCGCCCCGGCTCAAGGAATGGCCTGGACTTCGGCGTTAATGGAAACGCGAGTGGCGGGGAAACCGTTGAGCATGGAAGGTTTCGCCGCGCACTTGTTTCGGCGATATGTACTCGAACGTCATCACCGGCGCGATGCCACACGATTCCCTACTGCTCGGTCAGAGCGGAATGACGCTTGGAAATGACGACCATCTCCCCTCCGGCCTAATGCATCTACAAATGATGCCCAGCCACTCGGAGAGTGGGAGACCCCCTATGCGACGACGCCCCGTATACGCATTAGTGGCAGCGGTAGTCATCTCGCTGGCCTGCGGCTGCGGCGGAGGAACCTCCGCTCCACCGCCCTCGCCGGCTCTCAATATTTCTGTCATCGTCTTTCCCCCGTCCACGACTGTTCTGGCTGGAGATACCCAGCTCTTCACTGCTACAGTCACGGGGACTTCGCAAACCGCGGTGGACTGGAGCGTGAACGGCGTTCTCGGCGGTAACAACACGGTTGGCACAATCACTCCCTCAGGCCTTTACACCGCTCCGGCGAACGTGCCGAACCCGCCGACAGTTTCGGTGACTGCGGCTCTGCACGCCGACCCGACCCGCTCCGGCAGCGCCAGCGTGACCATCCTCTCCCCGGGGACCGGGCAGGCCAATCGCGCTCGGCAGGCCTTGCCGATCAAGCTGGGCACCTCGGGCGGGAATGACCTCGACTCCACCACGAGCGGCAACACGATTACGTGCTGCTCCGGGACGCTGGGCGCGCTGGTGACCCGCGACGGCATAGAGTACGTACTGAGCAACAATCACATTATCGCCCGCCGGGACCAGGCGACCGCCGGCGAAGCGATCTCCCAGCCCGGCCTCGTGGATACCAACTGCGCCGTCAACGGAACTAAGGTAGCTAACTTCTCGCAGTTCGCGCCGCTGCGCACCAGCAATGTAGACGCCGCCATCGCTCAAGTCCTGTCTGGCGCAGTGGATTCCACCGGAGCCATCCTCGAATTCGGCAGCGCGACTCAGCCGGCGCCGCCGGCAAGCTCCCTGGTCATTTCGACCATCGGCATGCCGGTAGCCAAGAGCGGCCGCGCCACGGGTCTAACCTGTTCGTCCATTCAATCCATTAACACGGATGTGCGGGTGGATTACCTGCCGGGGTGCAATTCCGGAACTCGGTTTACCGTAACCTTCACGAATCAGGTGATCGTCGGCGGAGGATCATTCAGCGCTGCGGGCGACTCCGGGTCGCTGGTCGTCAACTCCCAGACGGCGCAGCCGACCGCTCTGCTCTTCGCCGGAAGCTCAACGGACTCGGTCGCAAACCCCATCCAGGACGTGCTTAACGCTCTCAAAGATCCCAGTGCCGGCACAGTTCCCGGCGTGGTGGGCGGCAACCAACACGCCATTTCCTGTCCGGCCGGTCCCTCGCTCGCGGCGGCACAAGTTGTGGCGCCTCCGGCAGACCGGCTCGCGGCTGCCGACGCGGCGAAGAGCAAGTACACCGAGGAGCTCATGGCGGACCCTGCCATCATCGCTGTGGGCGTCGGCGCGAGCGCTGACAGTCCGGGCGAACCCGCGGTTGTGCTCTACCTCGAGCGAGGCAAATCACACAAACCCGTCCCTGCCGAGCTCGACGGCGTGCGCACAAAAATCATCTTCACGGACCGTTTCCGCGCGCAGGCGGCGACGTCCTCAGCCGGCGCTTCGAGCCTGACCCAGGCTCTGTCCGGGGCAGAGGTCCAACGCGCCTCAACCGCCAAAGGCAAGTATGCGCAGCGCCTGATGGCCGACCTCGCGGTATTCGCCGTGGGCGTGGGCGCAAGCGGTGACAATCCAGAAGAAGCGGCGCTCGTCCTATACGTGGATCAGGCCAAGCCTTCCGGAGTATTCCCTATCCAAATGGACGGGGTGCGGACAAAGGTCATCTACACAGATCGCTTTCGCGCCTTTGGCTGGAACGAGAAACATCCGAATGTCTGCAATTCAAGGCAGCCTTTCTGACAGGCTACCCCCTCACGTCACCTTCGGCGACCAAGCGTTTGAACTCGGGGTCGTCGTACAGGCAGGTCAGGTCCGGGTCCCGGGCCGCCCAGTCGAGATTCGGAAACCCGACCTCCTTCGCCTTCCGGAGCATCGCCAGAGCCTCTGCCTTTCTTTGCAAGATTCCATAGGCGCAGGCCGCGTTATACAAAATGTTCGTGTCGTCCGGGCGAAGTGCAACCGCTTTTTGCAACTCCCGGATGGCCTCCTTCTCCTTACCGAAGAAAGCGTAGTTTCCGGCCAGCAAGATCCGCGCACGGACGTCTTCCGGAATCAACTCGAGCTGTTGCTCCAGAGCTCGCGTTTGGCGTTCACGCAGGATACGTGCAGCTTCCATCTGCCCCAGACGCTCGAGTGAGAGGGTATAGGGAATATAGATGTTGTAGTCGTCGCCGCTGATTTCGATAGCGCGGTCGGCCAGCGCCGCAGCCTCCTTCCAGCGGTCGGAAGCGAAGCAGGCTCGCCCCAGGACCATGTAGGCGCCCTCGCAATCGGGTCTGCGCTCGATCGCTTGGCGGGCGTACTGGATCGCCTCGTCGTATTTCCGTTGCGCTTCGAGAATCTGTGCACGGGCCGCGAGCACTTCCGCAAGCTGTGGCTCGAGCTTCACGGCCTGTTCGCACGCCGCGAGGCCCTTCTCCACCCAATGCGCGTCCCGCTGGTACCAGTCATGGAAGAGCCCACAGACGCTGGCCAGGCCCGCATAAGCCAGGGCGAAGCCCGGGTCGAGCGCAATCGCATGCTCGAACATCTGGATGGCAAATTCGAGGTCGGGACGCGTGTACCGGCGGGTATAGTTGCGTCCCCGCAGATAGTAGTCGTAGGCCTGCGCGTTTTCCGTGGGCTTACGCGCAATGGCCCGCTCTTCCTGCGGCGAGAGCGTGATCCGCAGGGCCTGGGTGATGCTTCGCGCAATTTCGTCCTGCACCTCGAAAACATCCTTAAGTTCCCGGTCGAAGCGTTCCGCCCAGACCGAGTGGCCCGTACGCGTCTCCACCAGTTGGGCCGTGATGCGGAGCCGATTGCCGGCCCGGCGCAGGCTGCCCTCCAGGACATAGGCGGCGTTGAGCTGGAGCCCGACCTGCGGGGCGCTCCCGGACTTGTCGCGGAAGGAGATCACCGCCGAACGCGAAAACACGTGCAGCTCTTTGATCTTGGACAGCTCCGTGATGACGTCTTCGGTCATGCCGTCGCGGAAGTACTCGTCTTCCTTGGCCCCGCTCAGATTCTCGAAGTAGAGCACCGCCACCGATTTTACTGCCGGCGCCGCGGCCCCGGCGCGTCCCGAATCCGACTCGCGTTTCAGGCGTTGCAGATCGGCGCGCAACCGGGCGGCGCTCGCATAGCGTGAGCCGCGGTCCTACTCCAGTGCCTTCTGGATCAACTGCTGCAGCCCAGGGGGCACGTTGCGATTCAGGATCGCCGGCGACGTCGGCGCGCGGTTCAGGATCGCCTCAAAAATCACCGCCGAGGTGCTCCCGGCAAAGGCCTGCCGGCCGGTGGCCATCTCGTAGAGCACCACGCCCAAAGAAAACAGATCCGTTCGTGAATCCACCTCTTCCCCGCGCGCCTGCTCCGGCGACATGTAGGCCACCGTCCCCACGGCGGCGCCGGAGCTGGTCAGATGCTCAGTCGCGAGAGTGGCCCCCTCACTCGAGGCCGTAACGCCCGCTGTCTCCCCGACCCTCTGGCGCAGCGGTGCCAGTTTGGCCAAGCCGAAATCGAGGATCTTGGCTTGCCCGCGCTGCGTCACGAAGATGTTTGCGGGCTTGATGTCTCGATGGATGATTCCTCTTGCGTGGGCAGCGTCCAGGGCATCGGCGATCTGGATCCCCAGCTCCAGGAGATCGTCGGTGTCGAGCGGCCGGCCGGCGATCCGGTGCTTGATCGTTTGGCCTTCGAGATACTCCATGGCGATAAACGGCTGGCCGTCGTGCTGGTCAACGTCGTAGATCGTGCAGATGTTGGGATGGTTCAGGGCGGATGCGGCGCGGGCTTCGCGCTGAAAGCGCTCCAGCGCCTGCCGGTCCTTGGCCAACTCGCCGGGCAAAAACTTCAGGGCCACACTGCGGCCGAGGCGGATGTCTTCGGCCTTGTACACCACGCCCATGCCGCCGCCGCCCAGCTTTTCCAGAATGCGATAGTGGGAAATCGTCTGGCCAATCATGGGTAGAGGAGCCTGAGCGCGGCATGTTACGCCGCACATGGAAGGGTGTCAACGCGCACGGATCCTTGAATTGGAGACGATCATCGTATCCCTTACGAAGCTGGTAGCTTTGGGCGAGAAGCGTGGGCGGGAGCTGGCCGCTCGGCGGGGGCAGGGCCAGCGGTGGGTGGCGCGAGCCCGCCGCTGCGGGCTCGGCCACCTGCCGGCAATAGGCTCGGCCTACGTAGTCTTCGTTGCGGGCGTTGGTACGTGCGTTGTCGCGGTGGCCGCGCGAGCGTAGCTGGGCCGGTCCTGGCTCCCCTCTTTGTCGCTGGTGCGATCGATCTCGATCGAACCTTTGAAATAGGCGCCGTCCTCGATCATGATCCGCGCGGTGGTCAGGTCGCCGACCACTGAGCCGTCCTTCTTGATCTCGATGCGGTCGCGGGCGCGGAGATTGCCCTTGACGCTGCCATAGACGACCACCTCGCGCGCGACGACGTCGGCGGTCAGCTTGGCGCTGGCCCCGACGGTGAGTTTGCGGTCCTCGAGCTGGACCAGTCCCTCCACGCTGCCGTCAATGTGCAGGTCCTCGTTCCCGGTGATCTCGCCCTTCACGTGCAGGCTGGCACCCAGGCGCGCCGAAGCGCGATCCGGGGTGGTGGTCAGCGGACGGATTGCGTCAGTACTCATGGCAGTTCCCTCCAAAGATGTCGAAACGGGCTTCGGCGGAATCGTTCCCGGTGGATTGGGGAGAGCCGTCTGCGGCGTTTCGGCTTTCTTGTTCCCCCACATGGCCCCCTCCTCGGATCAGAGACACCGCCAGTATGACTCTGGCACCAGACTGGGGAGACGAACAATTTAGCCCCCCGGCGCAATCCGAGCAAGCGAAAAATCATTGGAAGTATACCTTTAGGCACGCCCGGAGGCGGAGTTGTCAGTTGTCAGCTTCTAGCCGTTCGAGCAGCCGAGCTCGATTGACCGGTCAGCACCGAATCTGGGCCTCCCGCTCGGGATCGAGGCAGCATCGAGCATGGCTCTTTTTTCACTGAAGACGGAGAACAGAAGATTCAATATTTGCGCAAGACGCCGATGACACGGCCCTGGATTTTCACCTCGGAGGCCGGGACGACGATCGGCTGCATCTCGGAGTTAGCCGGCTGGAGGCGGATCTTGCCGCCGGACTCGCGGTAGAAGCGCTTGAGGGTTGCCTCGCCGCCGCCAACCAACGCGACGACGATTTCGCCGGGATTAGCCACTTGGGTCTGCTCGACCACAATAAAGTCGCCATCGAGGATGTGGTCTTCCACCATCGAATTGCCCTTCACCTGCAGGACGAAGGAGTTGCCCGCGCGGGCGAAATCACCGAGCGAAATCGTCTCGCGGTCTTCGACGGCCTCGAGCGGCTGGCCTGCGGCGATGCGGCCGGCCAGCGGCAGCTCGATTGCCTGGCGCTGGATCACCTGCTCGCGGACCGGCTTGGGGAGCTGCATCACCTCAATCGAACGGCTCTGGTTGTAGCCGCGGCGGATGAAACCCTTGCGCTCGAGCGTCGTGATGTGCTTGTGCACCGTCGCCAGCGAGGTCAGCTTCAGCGAGCGTGCGATCTCCTCGAAGCTCGGCGAGTAGCCGTGCTTGTTCAGGAAGCCGACCAGGAAATCCAGGACCTGTTTTTGCCGCTTGGTAAGTGTCATGGCGCGCTCCTTCCCACCGCTGGTCCACCCAGCTTAGGCGAATCAAAAGCGAAAGTCAAGAGGTTCTCTTCATTCGCGTGCTTTCCTCGCGGCGTCGTACTGCCATCCCTGCGGGCGGTGAGACGCGCGAAGATGCGAGATTACTCGAACACTCGTAGCCGGCGACATTTCGAGCCACATGGAACTTGAGTTCACCATGTTGAACGACACCAGATTCGGGCTGTCTCCGCCCAGCCCGGATGTGGTATGCTCGAAAATTGCCGGCACCCCCGCGTGGTGCCGATTTTCTCCTCTTGGCGGGTTCAGAGGGGCGTCAGGGTGGGCGGATGTCTTCCTATTTTTCCTGGATGGTCGGCGGGCCGCAAGGCAGCGGCCTGAACGTCAGCGCGGAGATCCTGGCTAAGGCGCTGGCGCGGGCCGGGTACTACGTCTTCGGCCAGATCGAATACCACTCCAACATCAAGGGCAAGCACAGCGCCTACCGGCTGCGCATCGCCGCTGCCCCCACCCGCTCGCACGTCGAAACCGTGCACTTGCTCTCGGCGCTCGACGAAGAGACGCTGGTCGGCGATATGTACCACGAGTTCCCCGCGCACCGCGGCCACGCGCATGAGATGGCGCCGGGCGGCGCCATCCTCTATGACGCCGAGCAGCGCAAGTTCATCGAGTGGATCGAGCGCAAAGACATCCTGCTCTGGGAGATGCCTTACGCCGAACTCCTTGAAAAGGCGCTGGCCGAAGCCGGCAAGCCCGGGCAGGCGCGCGTCTATCGCATCATGACCAATACCCTCGCCCTGGGCGCCTCGGTGGCCGTGCTGGGATTCGACTTCGAGCCGGTAGCGCATGCCATACGGGAAAGCTTTGGGATGAAAGCGGGCAAGGTGGCGCAGCTCAACGTGAGCGCCGCAAAGCTCGCCCACGATTACGCCCTCGAGAATTTCGCCAAGGCCATGAAGTACAAACTGCCTCCGGCGCCCCCCAAGCGCGAGCAGATCCTAGTAAAGGGCACGCAGGCGGTGGGCCTAGCCAAGATCAAGGCTGGCTGCGGCCTGCAGACGTACTACCCCATCAGCCCGGCGACCGATGAAAGCGTCTACCTGGAGCACTACCAGGGCGAATACAACCTGCTGGTGCTACAGACCGAGGACGAAGTCTCGGCGATTGACGCGGCGGTGATGGGCGCCCACGGAGGTGTCCGGGCATCCACCTCGACCTCTGGCCCGGGCTTCTCACTGATGCCCGAGGGTCTGGGCTTTGCCGCCATCACCGAGGCGCCCGGCCCGGTCGTGCTCCTCTACCAGCGCGGCGGACCCTCGACCGGCCTGCCCACCCGCCAGGAGCAGGGCGACCTGCTGTTTGCGCTGCACGCCGGCCAGGGCGACATCCCGCGGATTGTGATCGCGCCCGGCGACATCGAGGAGTCGTTCTACGACACCTTTGACGCGTTCAATTACGCCGACCGCTACCAGGTGCCGGTGATCGTCCTGATGGACAAGCACCTGGCCAGTTGCTACCAGACGCTTCCCCCATTCGACACCTCGAAGCTCAAGATCGACCGCGGCCTGGTCCACGAGCCGGGCGCCGACGGCAATGGCGATTATTTCCGCCACGCCTTCACCGCGAACGGCATCAGCCCGCGGGCCATTCCCGGCACGCCCGGCGGAATCTTCTGGACCACTTCAGACGAGCACGACCCGCGGGGGCACATCACCGAGGGCATCGGCAACCGCATCCAAATGATGCAGAAGCGCATGAACAAGCTCCAGCTTGCCGCCCGTGAAATCCCCGACGAGAAGAAATTTCGCCTGTTCGGCCCGGCACCGGGGCAGAAAAAGACGCCGGTCCTGATCGTGGGATGGGGCTCGACCAAGGGCGCGGTCCTGGACGCGCTCGAGCGCTTGGACCCGCAGCGGCAGAATTACAGCTTCCTCCAGCTCCGCATGATGCGACCGTTCCCCGCCGAGCAAGTGGCCGCTATCCTGAAGAATGCGGCGAAGGTGATCTCGCTGGACTGCAACTACTCCGGGCAGATTGCGCAGGTGATCCGAGCTGAGACAGGCATGAGCGTGCACCACCAGGTGGTGAAGTTCGACGGCCGCCCCTTCAGCGAGGACGAGGTCGTCGTAGCCATCGAGCATGCCGTAGCCGGCGGGACCGAGCGCATGATCGTTTCCGAGGGCAACGTCGTGCCGCCGGAATATGGCCTCGAGCAGTTCAACGAAATGCTGGCGCTGCGGAAAAAGCGGCCGAAGATGACAGCGCCGATGGTGCCGCTGCCGCCCGGCTACAACAAGTGACCCCGCAGAGCGGGATCACGCTGACAGAAAAGAATAGAGGGAACCTCGAATGTCCACCGTGCTCACGGAACTGAAAGTCCTCAAGGCCGCCGACTACAAGGCCGAGATCCACAACGATTGGTGCCCCGGCTGCGGAGATTTCGGTATCCTGAGCGCCGTGCAGATGGCCCTGGCCAAGTTGCAGGTGCCGCCGCACCGCACCGCGGTGGTGAGCGGCATCGGCTGCGCCGGCAAGGCGGCGCACTACATGCACACCTACTCGTTCCACACCCTGCATGGGCGCGTCATGCCTTCCGTGACGGCGATGAAGCTCGCCAACCACGACCTCACCGTGATCGGGGTGGGCGGCGACGGCGACGCCTACGGCATCGGCGCAGGCCATTTTGTCAACGGCGGCCGGCGCAATCTGGACATCACCTATATCGTGTTCAATAACGACGTCTATGCGCTGACCAAGGGCCAAGCCTCGCCCACCATCGCCAAGGGGCAGAAAACAAAGTCCATGCCCGAAGTAGCCATCATGGACGCCATCAACCCCATCTTGCTGGGCCTCGCATGTGGCTACACGTTTGTGGCCCGCGGCTACGCGCTCGATACCAAGTATCTTTCCGAAATCATCGCCCAGGGCATCCAGCACCGCGGCAGCGCGCTGATTGACGTCTATCAGACCTGCCCCACCTACAACGACCTGCACACCAAAGGCTACTATGCCGAATCGGTAGAAGGTCAGCCGCGCCTCTACAAGCTGGAAGACACCGACTACGACCCGCTGGTGCACAACCCGAACGACCCCACCGAAATTGCCCAGAAAAAGGCCCAGGCGCTGCTGAAATCGCAGGAGACCGGCGGCCGCCTGGCGCTCGGCGTCCATTACAAGCTCGACGTGCCCACCTACGAGGACTACCTGAAAGCCAAAATCCCCGGTTTGCGCGAAAAGCCGCTGGCCGAGCTCGACCTCTACCACCGCGACATCACACCCAACATCCAGGAACTGATGTAGCTTTAGGCCGGGAGGCGGGCATAGCTCCCGCCCGCGCTCGTGACGATCCGAGCTTGACACCAAAGGGCCGCGGGCCTATGGTTTTGCACGAAGATGAAGTAGATATCGCAAATTTCGGTTCCATCGTAAAATTTCACCCGGGAGAGAGGCCCATGCAGCGACTCAAGATTGTGTTGGTCCTGGCAGTAATGTTCTGCCTCGCAGGTGCCGTTGGCCTGCGGGCGCAGGCGGAACATCCTCAGGAGCATCCGAAGAAGGGAAATGCCGCCACCAAGCCCATTTCGACGGCCACACTGGAGAACGCCATCAAAAGCCAGATCGAGGAAAAAGCAAAGGCCAACAATGGCAAGTTTCCCGTCCGAGACGACGTCCTCAATAAGACCTGGCAGCTCCAACTGGTGAGAGTTCACACGGACAAGCTCACGCAGCTCGACGAGCAGACCTACTTTGCCTGCGTGGACTTCAAGGCTGACGACGGGACGCTGGTGGACGTGGACTTCTACATGAAGAAAGACAACGGCAAGCTGAGCCTGAGCGACACCACCGTCCACAAAATCAACGGCAACCCGCGCTTCAACTACGTCAAGAAAGGCAACTACTGGGAG
>JBASRK010000113.1:0-22940 GCA_049273775.1 Candidatus Acidiferrales bacterium | reverse complement strand
GGAGGAGACCGTCGAAGCCATCCGCGACTTCCGAGTGGCCATCAAGGGCCCGCTGACAACTCCGGTGGGCGGTGGCATCCGCTCGCTCAATGTGGCGCTGCGGCAAATTCTCGACCTGTACGCCTGCATCCGCCCGGTGCGCTACTTCTCCGGCGTGCCCTCGCCGGTTCGACATCCGGAGCGAATGAACGTCATCATCTTCCGCGAGAATACCGAAGATGTTTATGCCGGCATCGAATGGCGCTCGGGCTCGGCCGAGGCCATGAAGGTGCTGGATTTTCTGAACACGGAGATGCTCAAGAACACCGGCAAGCAGATCCGCTGGGATTCCGGCGTGGGCATCAAGCCGATCTCGCCGAGCGGCACCAAGCGGCTGGTGCGGCGGGCCATCCGCCATGCGCTCCACGAGAAGCGGCGGATCGTTACGCTGGTACACAAGGGCAACATCCAGAAATTTACCGAGGGCGCGTTCCGCGACTGGGGCTACGAACTGGCCAAAGATGAATTCCGCCCGCACGTGATCACCGAGCGCGAGAGCTGGATCCTGGACAACCGCGACCGCAACCCCAACCTTAGCGTCGAGCAGAACGCCGCGATGATCGAGCCGGGCCTGGAGAAGGCCAACGAGAAGTTTCAGAAGGAGGTGCAGGCCGAGGTCCAGCAGGTGCTCGAGGCGCTCTACCCCAGCCATGGCAAGGGCCAGTGGAAGCAGAAGCTGATGGTGAACGACCGCATCGCCGACTCCATTTTCCAACAGGTGCTGACGCGCGCCGATGAGTACGAGGTGCTGGCGACGCCCAACCTGAACGGCGACTATTTGTCGGACGCCTGCGCTGCGCAGGTCGGTGGGCTGGGCATGGCACCGGGCGCCAATATCGGTGACGGCTTTGGCTGCTTTGAAGCCACGCACGGCACGGCGCCGAAATATGCCGATAAGGACGTCATCAACCCCAGCTCGGTGATGCTCTCAGGCGCGATGATGTTCGATTTCCTCGGCTGGGGCGAGGCCGCTCGCCTGATCGAGGACGGCATCGCCCGCACCATACAGCAGAGGCGCGTCACGTACGATCTGGAGCGACTCATGGAGGGCGCGACCAAGCTGCGCACCTCCGAGTTCGCCTCGGCCATCATCGAGAACATGGGCGCCGTGGTCGCCGCCGTCTGACCCTGGCGCCTTCGATCGAAGACGGACGGGCTGCGCGGCTCCGCCGCGTTTCGAGGGGGACACTCATCTCAGGAGCGAATGGATGCGGAGGAAGGTAACAGTCGTAGGCGGCGGCTTTGTCGGATCGACGACGGCGCAGCGCATCGCCGATGCAGAACTCGCCGACGTAGTGCTGACCGACATCCTCGAGGGCGTGCCCGCAGGCAAGGCGCTCGACATGTACGAATCCGGCCCGATCCGGCGCACCGACGCCCGCGTCACGGGAATCTCCACCAACACCGGCGGCTACCGTGAAACCGCCAATAGCGACATCGTGGTCGTCACGGCCGGGTTCCCCCGCAAGCCCGGGATGAGCCGCGACGACCTGCTGCGCGCCAACTACGACGTCATCAAGGCGGTCATCGAGCAGATCGCCAAGTTTTCCCCGAACGCCATCCTGATCATGGTGACCAACCCGCTCGACGCCATGGCTCAGGCGGCGTACAAGATCAGCGGCTTCTCGAAGAACCGCGTCATCGGTATGGCCGGCGTGCTCGATTCGGCGCGCATGAGCACATTTGTAGCGATGGAGCTGGGCGTTTCGGTGGAAAACGTGCACTCGTTCGTGCTCGGCGGCCATGGCGACGACATGGTGCCGCTGCCGCGCTACTCGACCGTCGCGGGCATCCCTCTGCCCGACCTGCTGCCCAAAGAGCGCATTGACGCGATTGTCGAACGCACGCGCAAGGGCGGAGCCGAAATCGTCAACCTACTCAAGACCGGCTCGGCTTACTATGCGCCCTCGGCCGCGGTGACCGAAATGGTCGGGGCCATCCTCAAGGACAAGAAGAAAATCCTGCCCTGCGCCGCTTACCTCGAGGGCGAGTATGGCATCAAGGGGCTGTTTGTCGGCGTGCCGGTGAAACTGGGCGCCCGGGGCATCGAGCAGATCATCGAAATCAAACTGACGGCGGAGGAAAACGCCGCGCTACAAGAGTCCGCCACCTCGGTGCGCGAGCTGGTGACTATACTGGGGCTGTGACCCCGCGGGTACGGTATGCCGTGGCCCAACACCTCCCGTGACGCCAAAATACGCAAAGCGTCGCTTAGCCCGCCTCTTGTTCGCCCGTCTCTGGTGTACCCCGCCTCCCCCTATTTCTGTCCGGGGTCTTCGACTTCAGAGGCGGTGCTTGTCTCCAAGCATCCCGCAGAGCGAGCAGAGGAAAGGCCACGGGTCTAACGCACGTGTCATGTGTCCCGACCTGGTCGGGTACCCGGGCTAGAGCACGGAAGGTTATTCGTAGAGCTTGAGGATCGGCCAGGCTTGCTGGAGGGTCAGCTTCGGCTTCCTGCAGATGTAGACCGGCAGGTTGCTCTCGTCCGGCATGGCGTACTCGTCGACGATAAGAGCCGCCTGTTCGATCTGCCCGAAGATTTGTTGCAGTCTGATCATGGGGACTCCCACACTGATGACCACTTCGTTCGAATGATTCCGCGGGCCCCACAGATAGTAATTGTTGCTGCCGCTGATGGATTTCGGCAAGCCATAGGCTCTGCCGAAATGATCGATCGCCGCAGCTTCCCCGTAGTTGCCAGCCAGAAGAGCGCACCTCGACTGCTCCTCGGCGGGGAGGCTGCCGTACACCCGGGCGATGGTGGCCACCTGGTTCTCCCAGCCGAACATATCCGCCCAGAGCTGCGGCAGCTTGCCCTCGGGTTGCTTCTCCACCTTGATATCGCCCACATTCCAGAACTTTGAATAAGCAGCCATCGCCTCCACCGGCAGAACCGGCAGCGCCAGCGGTGCGGCGACCAGCCCGCCTATCGCCAGCGGCACCAGGATGGCGGGCTTCATCCAGTTCCGGTTGCGCAGTCGGACCCACTGCTCGATCCATACCGCCCCGGCAGCGAAAAGCATCGGGTAGACGGGCGCCAGAAAGTAGATCTTGCCTTTCAGGATCACGAGCTGGGCCAGGATCAGCAGGTAGGTCCACCCCAGGAACCGGTACGGCCTTCCATCCTTCGCTCGCAAGAAAAAGTACAACCCGGCCAGGCAGATCGGCGCGGCCAGCGGATGAACCAAAAGCGCTTGCTCCAGGATGAACTGCAGCGGAGTCACCGGCGCGTACTTCACCAGCGCCACGTTGTGCAGGTGCTCGAGCGTGGGCCATCCGTAGCGGATCTCCCAGAGAAGGTTTGGCAGAAAGATCAGGAACGCTGCCAAGCCGCCGAGCCAGATCCATGGGCTGAGAAAGGCACGACGCTGCCGCGTCAGGAGCAAGGCAAGAACCATGCCGAAGCCGAAAAACAACATGGAGTGCTTGTTGAGCAGCCCGAGGCCGGCAATCAGACCGAACAGCACCCACAGCCGCGAGTTCCCCTCTTTCCCAATGCGCATCGCCAGCGCTGCGCACAGCGTCCAGAAGACCGGCTCAAACGCATTCATGGAGAGAAAACTGTCGAAGGTGAGATAGATCGGCGCAAGAAAGACTGCGGTCCCGGCCAGAAGTTGGGCAAAGTGCTTGCCACCGAGCTCGCGGACCATCCAGGCAGTGAGCAGGATCTTTGCGGCGGCAGCCAGGGCGGGAAAAAACCGCAAGGCGAACAGAGAATCACCCAGCAGCCAGTGGGAGAAGCGAGCCACTATGGCGATGAGCGGTGGCTGATCCACATAGCCCCAGGCCAGGCGCGCGCCGCAAGCGATGTAATAGAGCTCGTCGCGGAAATGGCCGTAGCGCCCGCTGCACAAGAGATGCACCAGGCAGGCCGCCGTTGCCAGCGAGAAGGCAATAACCGCATCCCCGGCCAGGAAGGAGCCCTCGAACTCGCGCGGCGCACCGGTCGGCTGAGCCACACTCGCCACCGGGTCGGCGGCAGCCGCCTCCTGCGCAGCGACGCGACGCGATTCCGCTGGACGGATCGAACCCATCGAACAGCTCCGCACCCGGAAAGTGGGTACACCCGCTTGCGCTTCCCTATGAGGCGCGCGTTTCCCCTCCTGTTAGCTACCTGGCCATCAGGAGGGGCTCTTGGCCGGCGCCTTGGCGGCGGACTTTCAAGGGGTCTTGCCCGGTGCCTTGCCCGCCGGAAGGGCTTCAGGCGGATCGGCCGGCACCGGGCCGAGGCGCTCGACTAGAACCTTCCGGATGTGCACCGGTGTGAGCGGCCGGTCGTTGCTGTCCCGCGGGACGCGCGTAATGGTTTTCACCACGTCCGTGTTACCGCACTGGCCGAAGATCGTATGGCGGTTGTTCAGGTGCGGCGTAGGCGCGTCGGTGATGAAGAATTGGCTCCCGTTCGTGTTGGGACCAGAGTTGGCCATAGCCAAACGCCCGGGCACATCAAACCTCAGCGTCGGCGCAAACTCGTCTTTAAAAGGAAACCCGGGGCCCTTCGGCCCGCCCATGCCGGTGCCCAGAGGGTCGCCACCCTGGATCATGAAGCCAGGGATGACGCGGTGAAAAATGAGGCCATCGTAGAAATGTTTTCCGCCGATCTTGCCAACAGCAAGGCCGACAATCTTGTGTACGGTCACCGGCGCGTCGCTCTCAAAAAGCTTACAGGTGATATTTCCCTTCTCGGTCTCAAACGTCAGGTAAAGGCCGGGTTCGCGCTGCTCTGCCGGCTTCGCCAAGGCGCTCTTGGACGGCGGCGCCTGCGGCGCCGCCACCAAAGCAGCCGACAGTGCCGCGACCGCTAGGATGCTGCAATGGATTCGAATCGGATTCATCTCCCCGCCCTCCAATTGGCTTCGGCGCCGTGGCGGCTCTGCTACTTTGCGCCGGCCTGCATTTCACGGCTCACCCGCTCGGCCTGTTCCAGCACCCGCAGCGTGTTTTCGCCGAGGATCTTGCGGATGTCGGCCTCCGAATAGCCCTTGCGCAACAGAGCCTCGGTGATGCGCTCGAGCTTTGAGCAGTCTTCCATGCCCTCGGGCATCGTGGCGCCGTCAAAGTCCGAGCCCAACCCGACGTAGTCTACCCCAACCAGCTTCACCACGTGGTCAATATGCGCGACGATTCTCTCCCAGCTCACCCGGGGCAGCTTACCCGCTGCCGTAAATTCCCGGCGAATGCGCTCGTTTGCACGGATCACAGGCGCCATATTCTCACCGTACAGCTTATCGGCCTCGGAGTCCTTCGCTTTGATCTCATCGGCGATGCGGCGGTAGGCTTCGGCATATTCCTGACTGAGGAAGCCGGTATTGTAATTGATCTGGATGACCCCGCCTTTCTTCGCCAAGGCGCGGATCATGTCGTCGGTCATGTTACGCTTATGGTTGCAGAGCGCCCGACAGGAGGAATGCGAAGCGATCAGCGGGGCGCGGCTGGCTTCGAGCGCATCATAAAAAGTCTTGTCCGAGACATGCGAGATATCCACTAGGACTCCAAGGCGGTTCAGCTCCCGGACGACCGACCGGCCGAACAGGGTCAGGCCGTTGTGCTTGGGATCGTCGGTGGAGGAATCGGCCCAGTTGGTGTTGCTGCCGTGCGTTAGGGTGAGGTAGCGCACACCGAGCGCCGCGTAAATCCGCAGCAACCCCAGATCGTCGTCAATCATGTGGCCGCCCTCCATGCCCATCAGGACGGCGATCTTTCCCTGGGCACGGGCCCGGCGCACCTCTTCGGCGGTGGTGGCGAGCGCCAGCTCCTGTGAGTGCCGCTGCACCTGCTCGCGCACCACGTCAATCAGGTCGAGCGCGCGCTTGACGCCTTTCGGGCCGTTCACCTGGCTGGGCGTCCAGATAGACATAAACACGGCGTTCAAACCGCCCTCGCGCATCCGAGGAATGTCCAGGTGGCCTTCGGCGTCGCGCTTGCCGAGATCGAATTTCTCGAACAACAGGCGCTGCGGGGTGTCCACGTGCGTGTCCAACACAACGGCGCTGGCGTGCAGTTTCCGGGCGCGCTCGGCGATATCGTCGGCGGGCACCGCAGCCACCAGCAGGCCGGCGGCCGCAAGCAGCGCACCGGTCACCAACCAAGCAAAGTCGCGGCTCATTGTTTCTCCAATCCGGTTATCCGATCAGCCAGCCGAGCAGCGCCTGCCGGACGGCCTGGCGATTGACTTCGGCGATGGACTCTGTCAGCGGGATCTCTTTCGGGCAAATCTTCACGCAGTTCTGTGCGTTGGCGCAATCCGCCACCCCGCCCGGTCCCATCACGGCCTCTAGGCGCTCGCGAGCGTGCATCGCGCCGGTGGGATGCATGTTGAACAGACGCACCTGGCTGATGATGGCGGCCCCGATGAACGCATTGTTCTGGTTCACCTGGGGACAAACCTCGAGGCAGGCGCCACAGGAGATGCACCGCGAGAGGGGATAGGCCTTCTGCTGGTGGTCGGGCGCCATGCGCGGGCCTTCGCCCAAGTTGTAGGTGCCGTCAATCGGCACCCAGGCCTTCATCCGCTTCAGGTTTTCAAACATTATCGAGCGGTCCACCGCGAGATCGCGCACCACAGGGAATTTCGTCATCGGTTCGAGGCGGATGGGTTGCACAAGCTGATCCACCAGAGCCGAGCAGGCCATGCGCGCCTTGGCGTTGACCAGCATCGCGCACGACCCGCAGACCTCCTCCAGGCAGTTCGATTCGTAGGTCACAGGTGTGGTCTGTTTCCCATCGCGGGTAACGGGACGTTCGGCGATGTCGCGCAGACAGATGATCACGTTCATGTGCGGGCGCCAGACGAGCTCGAACTCCTCCCAGCGCGGACGCGCCTGCGGGCTGGCCTGCCGCTTCACCCGGACGATGACTTTCTTTTTATCCGCCATATCTCTCCAGTGCTATCGGCGCGGTTGACCCCCCGGTCATTTTGCCGCTCCGTACCGCCGGGCCCGCGGCGGGATCAGCGAGGTATCAACCCCTTCATAGCTGTGCCTGATGCGGCCGTCCTCCCAGTGGGCACGCGTAGTCTTAAGCCAGTTCTTGTCGTCGCGCTCGGGGAATTCGGGCTTGTAGTGCGCGCCACGGGATTCGTTCCGCTCGAGCGCGCCGAGCGTGATGACACGCGCCAGCACCAGCATGTTATAGAGTTCGCGGGCGAAATTCAGGGTCTGGTTGGACCAGCGCGTGCGGTCCGAGAGGTTGATCCGGCGGTAGCGGTTCAGAAGCTCCAGCAGCTTTGCGTCCACTCGCTCCAGATCCTTGTTGTGCCGGATCACTGTCACGTGCTCGGACATCCACTCGCCCATCTCCTTCCAGACGGCGATGGGGTTCTCCGCACCCTCCTGGCCCAGCAGGTTCTGGTTGATCTCTTCCTGCCGCTTGCGCTCGCGCTCGAAGATGTCTGGGTCTGAGCTCTCGCAGCCTTTTTCCAGTCCGCGGGCGTAGCTCACGGCCGCCGGGCCGGCCACCATGCCGCCCCAGATGCAGGAGACCAGCGAGTTTGCGCCCAGGCGGTTCGCGCCGTGGTATTGATACTCGCACTCACCCGCCGCATAGATGCCCGGCACGTTGGTGGCCTGGTTCTGGTTGTCAATCCAGATCCCTCCCATGGTGTAATGCATGCCGGGGAAGACCTTCATCGGCACGCGACGCGGGTCCACGCCCAGAAATTTTTCGTAGATCTCGAGGATGCCCTCGAGCTTGCGGTCCAGCACCTCCCGCGACAGCTCGGTCAGGTCGAGATACACGGCCGGCTCGCCTCCGAGGCCCAGCTTGAGCTCAAAAACAATCTTGTGAATGGCGCGAGTGGCGATGTCCCGAGGCACCAAGTTGCCAAACTTCGGATACCATTCCTCGAGGAAGTAGAAGCGCTCGTCGGCAGGAACCTGGAGCGGCGGGCGGATGTCGCCCGGCCGCTTGGGCACCCACACCCGGCCGCCCTCGCCGCGCGCCGATTCGCTCATCAGCCGCAGCTTGTCTTCGCCGGGGATGGCGGTGGGGTGGACCTGGATGAATTCGCCGTTGGCGTAGTCCACGCCCTGCTGGAACAGCGCCGATTGCGCCGAGCCAGTGCACACCACCGAATTGGTCGAGCGGCCGAAGATCGCTCCGATGCCGCCGGTGCAGAAGATAGCGGCATCGGCGGGAAACGTGCGCGCCTCGGTGGTTTTCAAGTCCATGGCGCAGATGCCCCGGGCGACCCCGCCCGCATCGACGACTGCGGAGAGAAAAGTCCAGCCCTCGTACTTGCGCACCTTGTCTTCGGCCTCGAAGCGCCGCACCTGCTCGTCGAGCGCGTAGAGGATCTGCTGCCCGGTGGTGGCGCCGGCAAACGCCGTGCGATGGTAGAGCGTGCCGCCGAAGCGCCGGTAATCGAGCAAGCCCTCGGACGTCCGATTGAACATCACGCCCATGCGGTCGAGCAGGTCAATGATTCCCGGCGCGGCCTCGCACATAGCCTTCACCGGCGGCTGGTTGGCCAGGAAATCGCCGCCGTAAACGGTGTCGTCGAAATGCTGGGCAGTGGAATCGCCTTCGCCCTTGGTGTTCTTGGCCGCATTGATCCCGCCCTGGGCGCAGACCGAGTGCGACCTCTTGACCGGCACAATTGAAAATAGCTCCACGGGCACCCCGGCCTCGGCCACACGGATGGTGGCCATCAGTCCGGCCAGTCCTCCGCCTACGACGATGACTTTCGGCTGCCTCATTGGACGTAGAACTCAAACGGGCGCCAGTGGAAACGGAAGCTGAGCACGATGGCCATGCCCACGATGCTGAAGACGATGGCCACCGCGGCGCCCAAGTAGGCGGCAGCGCGCTGCGAGCGTGAAGTGGCCGCAATCCCCCACTTGCATAGGAAGTTCCAGAGGCCGTTTCCCAGGTGGAACGACGAGGCGACCACGCCGAGCAGATAGAAGCCCAGATAGTAGGGATTCTGAAGCGCCCGGTCCACGTCAGCGAAAGTGGATTTTCCGTGTGTGAGAAACCGCTCGGTGTACACGTGCCAGCCGATAAACGCAAACGCCACCAGGCCCGACCAGCGCTGCAGCGAGTACATCCAGTTGCCCACCCAGGGATACTGCGAGATGTTGGACTCGCCTTTCCACCACACGTACACACCGTAGCCGCCGTGGAAAAGGATCGGCAGCCAGATGAACGCGGCCTCGACGAAGATCTTCCAGGGAATCGTCTGCAGCTCGCGAGAGGCCTCGTTGTACTTGTTGACGCTCACCAGGGCGTAGCTGTTCGACCAGAAATGCTCTGCCAGGAAGGCGCCGACGGGAAAAATTCCGGTGAAAGAGTGCAGCTTGCGCCAGAAAAAGCTGTGGTCGGCTGGAGGCGCAGCGACAGACATGAACGCTCCCTGATTCGCGTGTGGTATGTGACAACCCAGCCTCGCCGGTCGACGACTCCTCCGCCGTGAGGCCCGTGTCCGTATGGGATGGCGCAGTCTTGCTACGAACTTTTCAGTATAGGCATTTCCAATGTACTTTTCAAGGCAGCCCAGGCGGCGAATTCCGCGCAATCCGCCGCAGCAGATTGGCTATAATAGCCGGCGACTGGGGTCACCACCGAGGAGCGGCGTTGAGCGAGCGCCTGGTCACCGAACTCGGACGCATCGTGGACGCTCTGCTGAAGAGCGCCAGCCCGGTTGACTCGGAGAACCTGGCGCGGGTAGGCGAACAGGTGGCCAAGGCCTTCAGCGTGAGGCCGGACGAGGTGGCCATCCTGGCGCTCGTTGAGCATGACAAATTCCTTGCGTTCCTCATCCCGGAGAAGCTGCAGGCCATCGGCAGGATCCCGATGACCAGCACCAACGCGCTCGCCGCCCGCACCGCTCGGGAGAAGCGCCCTGAGCTGGTCAACAACTTCACCGCCGCGCGCCATGCCAGCGTCTTTGAGGGCGTGCCCCTGGGCCGCCGTCGCGGCGAGCTGATCCACAAGATCATGAGCGCGCCGGTGACCGTCGAGAACAAGGTCGTCGGCGTAGTGCAGATCTCGCGCAAGGGTCGAACACCAACCGATTCCGGTCCGGACTTCACCCCGAAGGACCTGCGCGATCTGGTCTCCCTCACTGACGTTCTCGGCCGGTTCATCAAGACCTGCCGAGGTTCCTGAATGGCGCGACGCTCTCACCGCTTCTTGCTGCTCCCAAGACTGCTCTGGCTGCTGGGCCTGCTCTGCGTTTGCATCTGCGCGCAGGCACCACTCGCGGGCGATGCGCCGGCAAAGGTCCGGCTCACGCTGCTCGGCACTACCGATATACACGGCAACATCGAGCCGTGGGACTACTACCCAGACCGGCCGGCCAACCGCGGCCTGGCGAAAATCGCCACCTTGGTCCGGCGCATCCGCGCCGCCGAACCGCACGTGCTTCTGCTCGATTCAGGCGACACCATCCAGGGCACGCCGCTGGCGTATTACTTCGCCCGGAAGGACACGCGCCCGCCGAATCCCACGATCGCGGTAATGAACGCGCTGGACTACGACGCCATGGCCTGCGGCAATCACGAGTTCAATTTCGGTCTCCCGGTCCTCTGGAAAGCGAAACGCGAAGCGAAATTTCCCTTCCTGGCCGCCAACCTCCGCCAGGAATACGCGTACGGCGTGGAGCATTTCTCCTCCTACATCATCAAGCGCGTGGCCGGGGTGCGTGTAGCCATCGTGGGCTTCATCACGCCGGGCGTGCCGCGGTGGGAGATCCCGGCGCACTACCGCGGATATGAATTTGAGTCCATCGTGGATGCGGCCCGGCGGGTCATCCCGAAAGTGCGCAAGCAAGCGGACCTCGTGGTGGTGCTTGCGCACTCCGGGCTGGGGCCCGACCCGGAAAGCGGCCAGCAGGCCGGGGCGGATGAGATTGCCGGCGAGAACGCTATGCTCGCGCTGGCCGAGCAGGTCCCCGGGATTGACGTGATCCTGTTCGGTCACACGCATCGCGAGCTTTCCGAGAAATTCATTCACGGCGTCCTGCTCGTGCAGGCCAAGAACTGGGGGCAATCGCTCGCGAAGGTGGATGTGGAGTTGGATCGCGACGCTGGCGGCGCCTGGCAGGTGGCCTCGAAGCATTCCGCCACGATTCCCGTCACCGATGAGGTGCCCGCCGACGTAGAAATCCTGCGGCTCGCCGAGCCGTATCATCGCGCCACACAATCCTATCTGGATAGGCCGGTCGCCACCTCGGCGAAAGAGCTCGACGGTTCGACGGCGCGCTACGAAGACCACCCGCTGGTGGACCTGATCCACAAGGTGCAGATGGAGTACGGCAGAGCCGACGTCTCCCTAGCCACGATGTTTTATCCCGGCGCACGGATTCCTGCCGGCAAGGTGACGGTGCGGCAGATCGCCGCGCTCTACATCTACGAAAACACGCTTTACACGGTCGAGATGACCGGCGCGCAGCTCAAGGAAGCGCTCGAGCATGCCGCGAGCTTTTTCCCCGGCTGGCCGTTCCGGCCGGGTGAACCACCGCGACTCCCGGGCTACAACGCCGACTCCGCCGAAGGCGTAAGCTATACTGTGGATCTCTCGCAACCCGAGGGTCGGCGCATCCGCGAGCTCACGTTCAAAGGCAAACCGCTCGAGCCAACCGCGAAACTCCGCGTCGCGATCAACAACTACCGCTACACCGGCGGCGGGCACTATGATGTCTTCAAGGGATTGCCGGTGGTGTACCGCTCACCGCAGGAAACGCGCGAGCTGATCATCGAGTACGTGACGCGCACCGGCACAATCCCCGGCACCGCCGACGACAACTGGCGGATCGTACCGCGCGAGGCGCTCGAAGCTATCCTGCGCGAGGCACGCGAGCGTGAGCCAACCGGCGGGGGAGCAGGAGGCTCACGCTAGCAAGCTGCCACACTCGCGTCCACTCTTGGCCAACGCGACACGAGCGCACAGAGATATCCCGAATTGATGTTGACACTGCAGCGCTTACTTGCTACTTTTCCGCTCGCAGAAAAATTTTTCGCTCGCGTTCCCAACTCAACCGAGGAGGCACCGCAGCCCGGCACGGTCCATGGCGTTCGTTGCGAAGAAGATCTTCCTGACCAAGGGTGTCGGCAAACATCGCGAGCGGCTCTCGAGCTTTGAGCTGGCCCTGCGCAACGCGGGCATAGCGGCATGCAACATCGTTCGCGTCTCCTCTATCTTTCCGCCCAATTGCAGACTCATCTCGCGCAGTGAAGGTCTGAAGCATCTCAAGCCCGGCCAGGTGGCGTTCACGGTGATCAGTGAAAACTCCACTCGCGAGCCGCACCGGCTGATCGCCGCGGGCATCGGACTCGCCCTACCCGCCGACAAATCTATGTACGGCTACCTCTCCGAGCACCACTCGTTCGGCGAGACCGAGGAGGTCGCGGGCGAATATACCGAGGAGCTGGCCGCGGAGATGCTCGCCACTACGCTCAACGTGGAGTTCGATCCAGACCTCTCGTGGGACGAGAAGAAAGAGGTCTATCGCATCTCCAACAAGATCGTCCGCACCATGAACATCACGCAGTCCGCCGTCGGCGATAAGCGCGGGCTGTGGAGCACCGTGCTCGCCGCCGCCATCCTCATCGGCGAAGACGACTAGTGCCATTCCAGGTTAATCAGTCTTTGGTTGACCCACCACAGGCTTGACAAGCGATTCGCGGGAACCAGCGCCAATTCGTTGGAACGGCACTAGCCTCGCCTGTCCTTTCGACTCTTAGCTCTTGACTTCCGACCCTTCTTGAAATAGCCAATCCGGTCGAGGACTGCGCCGGCCACCAGCGGCAGCGCGACCGTGGCGTCGTCGAAAACCTCGGCGAAGCGCCCACCCTCCTCCACGGGGACGAACTTGCCCCAGGAGACGGCCTCCGAATACGTGCTGCCGGAGAGCCCGCCCCAGTGCACCGGCTCGGGGCAGATGCGCACGCCGTAGTGATAGCGCTTGAGTGGCATTTTTTTGTAGCCACGGCGCGCCAGCAGCTCGGCGTAGACGCCAAACTGCTGCGACCAGTTCCGCGGCACCCCGCCGCCGATAGTGAACAGGCCCATCTTTTTCTGCCTCAGCATCGTGCCCGCAAAATGCTCGAAGTCCTCGTAGGGATCGAAGCGCAACAGGGAACGGCCAGCGCGCTCGCGGGCCCTTTTGTGCAGCGCAAAATCTATGCCCAGCTCCGAATCGGTAAACGCCGGCACGAATACCGGCACGCCGTACTCGCACGCCGATTTCAGGATGGCGCGCCCGGGGCCGTGCCGCCGCAGGTATTCGCCAATGCGCTGGTGGAGCTTCCAAGTGCAAACAGCTTCAGCGGAGTCCCACTGTGAGAGGATGCTCTGTACGACGTGTTCGACATGGTCGAGGTTCGTCTCTGGCTCGAGCGAGTCATAGACGCGGTTGTAGCCGGCGTGGAACAGCTCGCGGTCGTTCATCCGCGGGTCGTAGCGGAAGTGCGAGCGGCCCGTGGCTTCCACGAGCCCGTGCGCCATCAGCGCGCCGGTGGAGACGATCGCGTTCACCACGCCCGCCTCGATCAGGTCGCAGAAGACCAGGCCCATCTTCGCCACGGTCATCGCGCCGGAGAGGGTCATCACGACGAAACACTCCTTATCGCGGGCCATGGCCTCGAGAACATCTGCGGCATCGCCCACCTGCCGGCCCGTGAACGCTGTCTCGCCCATAGCACGCACCAGGTCGTCTACGGTGCGGATCTTGGAAAGATCGAGCGGGTAAATCGGCCGCAGCCGGTCCTTGATGGGATCGTGAAGGATGCGTCCCGTGACTTTCTTCCTCTTTGCCATTCCATCTCCTCGCCGGTGACGCCGCTGCGCGCTACTCCAACACAGGAGGGCCACAATTGATAGTACAAAGTCGTGCCCAAAGAAAGGGGAAAGCTGCATCGGGGAGATTCTCTTCCGCAAAAAAGAATGATGGTATGATGCAGCCATGTCCGAGAAATTCAGCGTCGGTCTGGCGCAGATGAGCTGTTCGCTCACTCCCGACGAAAACCTGGCCAAGGCCCAGCGGCGTATTCGTGAGGCAGCCGGGCGCGGCGCCCAGATCGTTTGCCTGCAGGAACTGTTCCGGTCACAGTATTTTTGCCGCGAAGAGAACGCCGAGCTTTTTGCGCTTGCCGAGCCGGTCCCCGGCCCTTCGACCCAAGCTCTTTCGAAGCTGGCGCGCGAGCTCGATGTGGTGATCATTGCTCCGCTTTTCGAGAAACGCGCGGCGGGCGTCTATCACAACACGGCCGCAGTGATCGACGCCGACGGTTCTCTGCTCGGGCTGTATCGCAAAATGCACATTCCGGACGACCCGCTCTACTACGAAAAGTTCTACTTCACTCCCGGCGATCTCGGCTTTCCCAATTTCGACACGCGCTATGGCCGCATTGGCGTGCTGATCTGCTGGGACCAGTGGTATCCGGAAGCCGCGCGCCTGGCCAGCTTGCGCGGCGCAAAAATTGTCTTCTATCCGACGGCCATCGGCTGGCACCCCAGCGAAAAGCAGCAGCATGGCGCGGCGCAGCTCGATGCCTGGCGCACCGTCCAGCGCGCGCACGCCATCGCGAATGGCGTCTTCATCGCCGCCGTCAACCGCGTCGGCTTCGAGGGCCCCGCCGCCGACGGGCTCGAATTCTGGGGGGCCTCATTTGTCGCCGATCCCTTCGGACAGATGCTCGCGGAAGCACCCACGCACAGCGAAGCGACGCTCGTCGTGGAGTGCGATCTGCGGCGGATGGAGGAAGTCCGCCGCAACTGGCCGTTCCTGCGAGACCGCCGCATTGATGCCTACTCTCCCATCCTGGAGCGGTGGCTGGATTGAATGCCGATCGCGTAAGGCGCTCGACCCCGAACCAACTTGGTTACCGCATGCCGGCCGAATGGGAGCCGCACGAAGCGACGTGGCTCGCCTGGCCGCACGAACGGAGCGATTGGCCGGGCAAGTTCGCGATGATCCCGTGGGTCTATGGCGAAATCGTGCGTCGGCTGGCGCGGGTCGAGCGCGTGAGAATCCTGGTAAACGATTCGGAGGCGCAGAAAAAGGCGCAGCGCGTGTTGCTGAAGAGCGGCGCCGACCTGGGTGCCGTCGAATTCTTTCGGGCTCCCACGAACCGAAGCTGGACTCGCGACTACGGTCCCATCTTCCTGAAAAACGCCGAGGGCGAGATCGCCGTCACGAATTGGCGATTCAACGGCTGGGCGAAGTATAACAACTGGAAGCGCGACGACGCGGTGCCGGAGACCCTGCGGCGGCGGCTGCGCCTGCCGGCCTGGGAGCCGGCGCACGAAGGGCGTCGCATTGTTCTCGAAGGCGGGAGCATTGACGTGAATGGCGCCGGTGCACTGTTGACCACCGAAGAATGCCTGCTGAGCAAGGTGCAGGCGCGTAACCCCGGCCTCGAGCGCAAGGATTTGGAGAAGGTTTTTCACGATTCTCTCGGCGTCACACGCGTCCTCTGGCTCAGGAACGGCATCGCCGGCGATGACACCCACGGCCATGTGGACGACCTTGCGCGCTTTGTCAGCCCCACGGCGGTCATCGCGGCGGGCGAAACGAACAAATCGGAGGCAAACTACGAGCCTTTGCGAGAGAATCTCGCGCTGCTGCGCGAGATGAAAGATCAGGACGGGCACCCGCTGCGGGTGGAGACCCTGCCGATGCCGGAGCCGGTGTACTTTGACGGCCAGCGGCTTCCCGCGAGCTACGCAAACTTTTATATCGCGAATAAGCTGGTGCTCGTGCCGATGTTCAATGACCCAAATGACCGCATCGCGCTCGATACGCTGGCTGGCTTGTTCCCCGACCGCGAAGTGATTGGGATTGCCTCTAGCGATCTTGTGCTGGGGCTGGGCACGCTCCACTGCATGACGCAGCAACAGCCCGCTTGAACGCACGCCACCCGTTTTCTTGATCCGCAGGGAAGGCTGGCAGACAAGAGGCAAGAAGATATGAGACACTTCCCGGGTTTGGGCGGCGGTTCCATCCATTGAAGCTAAAGCGTTTTCGGAGGCGAAAATGAGAATGACGGTGATGCAGCAGTCGCTGCTTGGCTGGATTATCATCGGGCTGATTGCCGGGTGGCTGGCGGGCAAAGTCACTCGCGGCGCGGGCTTCGGCTGTCTGGCCGACGTGGTCCTCGGCTTGGTCGGGGCCCTGCTGGGCGGCTGGCTCTTCACCCGGCTCGGCTTTTTCGGTGGCGGTTTCCTGTTCAGCCTGGCGGCGGCAACTGTTGGCGCCGTGTTGCTGGTCGCCGTGGCGCGTCTGTTCGCCGGCAGATAGTAGACAGGCAACAGTCAATAGTTGACAGTCGAGAGTTGACAGTTCAGGGTTGAGGGCTGCCAAATTTGAAGTTGTTTCCGTTTTTCTTTCGGTATGGGGCGCGCGGGTGATCTGAACCGGGCGGGGCATCCTTCGCCCGCCGCGGCAGAGTTAGGACGAGTGCGGCGCCCCTGCACAAGCTGGAATTCAAGTCTACAGCGAAAATAAATCCGAGGATGGAGCGCCCTGGGCAGTCCTGGCGCATGCCAGCATCGCGCTCCATTGCTCTGGGTACGGCTCCGCGTTAACCTTCATGCCTGCAAGGAGGTCCGATGGCCCGCCCCGCTGTAGTGCCATCTCCCGACTTTCGTCAATCGTTGCTGGAGGCTTTTGCTGTCAACGACCGGATAAATCAGGTCCTGCTGGAGCATCTCGATCCCCGCGCGTGGAGAGCCAAACCGCCCGGCCGCAAGGGACGCACCATTGCTGCAATATTTGCTCACGTCCACAACATTCGCTGCAAGTGGCTGAGGCTTTCGGCTCCGCATCTGAAGCTGCCTGCCCGGCTGGACCGCACGCGTTGCACGCAGAAACAGGCCAGTGCGGCGCTGGCCAAGAGCGCTGCACGCTGCAACGAGATGCTCGCGGACGCCCTCGCCAGCCCCGAAGGTCGCGTGAAGCACTTTCGCCGTGACGGTTGGGCTAGGCCGTGGCCTCCAGGGGCCGCCATGTTCACGTATATGGTTTCGCATGAGGCCCATCATCGCGGACAAGTGTGCATGCTGGCGCATCAGGTCGGATTCCCGCTCCCGATCAAGGCCGCCTACGGGATCTGGGTTTGGGAAAAGCTGTGGAAGCAGTGTGGGTTCACGCATCCGCGGTGAAGTCCAGGCCACCCACCACGACTTTCATCAACATTGCTGTGGCGAAATCCCCTTCCCCGAATCATGAGCTGCACGGTGATCCCCCTCCCCTCACGGAATAGCGCGAGGTGAAAAAGTTGCGGGTTGTTCAAACTGACCGAGTACCGCCTCCAGATGGCCTTCAGTGCGCGCTTCCTGAATATGGTACGATGGCAAATTCAACGGAGGCTTGCGCCGCGCTTTGACTCAACCTTCCTTATGGGCCATCCCGCTCGGGGGCCTCGGCGAGTTCGGGATGAACATGCTCGCCCTGCGCTACCGCGACGATATCATCGTCATTGATGCGGGGATGATGTTCCCCGAAGCCGAGCTGCTCGGCGTGGACATCGTCATCCCCGACATCGCCTTCCTGAAGCAGAACAGCAAGTCGGTGCGTGCCATCGTGCTCACGCACGGTCACGAAGACCACATCGGCGCCCTGCCCTATATCCTGGGCGACCTGAAGGTGCCCATCTACGGCACGCGGTTCACCCTCGCCTTGGTGCGGAAGCGGCTCGAAGAACACGGGCTGCTCGAGGATGCTGTCTTGAACGAGGTGGCGCCCGGCGGCAAGGTCGAGATCGGCCCGTTTGGGATCGAATTCATCTACGTCACCCACAGCACGATTGATTGCGTGGCGCTGGCGGTGCGCACACCGCTCGGCGTGGTGATCCACACCGGCGACTTCAAGATGGACCCCACGCCGACGGACCTGCAGCCGTTCGACCTGCACGCGTTTGCGCGCTACGGGGAGGAGGGCGTACTGGCGCTTTTTAGCGACAGCACCAACGTCGAGCGCCCAGGCTACACGCCTTCGGAGCGCGCCGTTTGGCCGCGGATCGAAGAGCTCTGCCGGGCGGCGCCGCGGAAGGTGGTGGTCACGTGCTTTGCCACCTCCATCCACCGCATCCAGCAGGTGGTGGACATCGCCGGGCTGGTGGGCCGCAAGGTCGCCTTCATCGGCCGCAGCATGGTGGGCAACGTGGAGATCGCACACGGACTGGAGCGCCTGCGCATTCCGGATGGGATGGTGGTGCGCCCGCAGGATCTAAAGTCGTTTGACCCGCGGAAGCTGGTGGTGCTGGTGAGCGGCAGCCAGGCCGAGCCGATGTCGGCGATGTCGCGCATGGCTGTGGACAACCATCGCCTGCTCACGCTCGATGAGCAGGACACCGTCATCCTTTCGGCGCGCATCATCCCGGGCAACGAGAAGGCCATCTTCCGGATGATCGATCACATGTTCCGCCGTCGCGCCCTGGTGTACTACGACGGAGGCGGCGGCACGATCCACGTCTCCGGACACGCCAGCCAGGAGGAGCAAAAACTGCTCCTGAACCTGGTCCGCCCGCGCTATTTCATCCCCATCCACGGCGAGTACCGGCAACTGTTCCGGCACGCCGCGCTGGCGCATCAGGTCGGCGCCGTTTCGGGCGAGGTCATCCTGCTCGAGGACGGCCACCCTATCGAGTTCACCGCCGAGGGCGCGTTCCGGCGCGAGCCTGTAGCGGCGGGACGAGTGTGCGTGGATTCGGGCTCGCTTGAGGAGATTGAAGAGGTGGTGATCCGCGACCGCCAACACCTGGCCGAAGATGGCGTCGTGGTGCCCATCATCGCCATTGACAAGCACACCGGTCGCGTCGAGTCGCACCCGGAGATCGTGACCCGCGGCTTTCTGCCCTCGGAGGACGGCCAGGAGGTGATGGCCGGGGCGCGGGACGTCATCCTGCGGACGATCGAGCAATCGAACCCCGAAGAAAAAATGGACTGGAGCGTCATCAAGGAAAAAATCCGCGTGGACCTGAAGCGCTACCTGAACAAACAGACGTCCAAGCGCCCGCTGATCCTCCCCGTCATCCTTGAAGTGTAAGCGGCGTGCATCGAAGTCAGACCATGAAGCTTACGCTACGCCCGTACACGCCGGAGGATTTCGAGGAGCTCTACACCGTTGACCAGGCCTGCTACCCACCGGGGATCGCCTACTCGAAGCGCACGCTGCGGTTATTCCTCCGCCTGCCCGGCGCGGAGTGCTTGGTGGCGGAAGCCGGCGACCGAATCGCCGGGTTCATCCTGGCCGAGCATGACGGCGAGCGCGCGCACCTGATCACCATTGACGTGCTTGCTTCCGAACGCCGCCGCGGAGTCGGCACGGTGCTGCTGCGCGCCATCGAGCAGGCCGTTGCGGCCCGCGGCGTTCGCCAGGTCACGCTCGAAACGGCAACAGACAACCAGGCAGCGATTGCCTTCTGGCGCAAGCACGGCTATCGTACCGTCGGCGTGCTGAAGAACTACTATCTCGATCGGCTCGACGCTTACTCCATGCACAAGCCGCTCCCTGCTCCTAAGGAGGCCTGAGACGCCATGGCTCTCTACCAGGCCATCGTGCTGGCCGTGGTGCAGGCGTTGACCGAATTCCTGCCCATTAGCAGCACGGCGCACCTCGTGCTGTTCCCCTGGCTGCTGCACTGGTCTGAGCCAGGCTTGGCCTTCGACGTCGCCCTGCACGCAGGCACGGTGCTGGCCGTGGCGCTTTATTTCCTGCGCACCTGGGTCGCGCTGATCTTCTGCGGACTGGGGATGCACTACCCGAGCAGCGCCAGCGCCGCGGAGGTGCAGCAGAACCGGCGGCTGTTCTGGTTCCTGGTGGCCGGGACGATTCCGGCAGCGGTGGCCGGCTTTTTGCTCGAGCACCCCATCGAGGAGCATCTTCGGAAACCAATTCCGATTGCGGGAGCGATGATCGTTGTGGGTCTGCTGATGTGGTGGACCGAGCGGCGCGCGCGCCTGGTGCGCGAGATCGGCCAGACCGGCTGGGGCGATGCGATGACTATCGGCGCGGCACAGGCGGTGGCGCTCTTCCCCGGCGTCTCCCGCTCGGGCATCACGATCATCGCGGGACTCTGGCGCGGGATGACGCGTGAAACGGCGGCGCGCTTCTCGTTTCTGCTTTCCACGCCGATTGTAGCGGGTGCGGCTGCGAAGGAGCTGCCGAAGCTCATTCGCCTGAAGCATGCCGGCGCGCTGGAGCTGCCAATGTCCACGCTGGCCATCAGCATCGGCCTCTCGGCGGTGTGTGGCTATCTGGTGATCGCCTTGTTTTTGAGGTATTTACAAACACGCACGCTCAAGATCTTTATTGTTTACCGCATCCTGTTTGGTATAGTGGTACTGTTGCTTGCGTTCCTCCAGATGGGCAACGCGCGCTAGCGCCCGCGCGACCCACCTAGTTGCCTGTGTCTTCCCCACTCGAGGGAGATTGGTGTGCGCTTTCTGACCCCGACCGAAAACCGCCACTTGAACGAGCTGGTGGGCTTTCTGGGCGTGACCCTGGCCGTGCTGGTGGCGCTGAGCCTGCTCTCATATAGCCCGCGAGATGCCTCGCTGAATGTTTCCGCACCGCCGCCCGGCACGCATCCGGCGCGCAACTGGATCGGCCCGGTCGGCGCTCACGGCGCCGACCTACTGTTCCAGGGATTGGGATACGCGGCATTCTTGCTGCCGGCCGGAATCTTCCTGCTCGGGGTGCGGTGGTTTCGCAGCCAGCCGGTGCCTTCGCCGCTGGGCAAGAGTGTCGGCTACGCGCTGCTGCTGCTTTCGCTTCCCGTGTTGCTGACGCTCTGGCATCTGCCCGAGGTGCGCGGCACTGCCGGCCCCGGCGGACTGCTCGGGACGCTGCTCTCCGAGGGCCTCCTGGCCGGACTGAATTCGGTGGGCGCGCATCTGGTGGCGGTGACGGGTTTTCTGGCGGCGCTGTTTCTCACCACGCGCTTCTCGATTATCGGAACTCATGAATGGCTCAGCGGGCCGCTGGAAAGGCTGGGGCTTGTCAGTCGACTGCAGGCGCGGTGGATCGCTTGGCGCGAGGCCCGCGAGCAGCGCCGGCTGCGCAAGCGCGTTGAAGAGATCAAGATTGCCGGCCGCCCGGCGGTGCCGCCGCAGACACTTGGTTCCAAGGAGCTCGCCAAACGAGCCGAAGCAGCCGAAGGCGCAGAGCCCGAGGCAGAGAAGCCAGGCCCCTTGCTGGTGCGGACAGAGGAGCGACCTGCAGCGACGGTGAAGCCCGGGCCGGGACCGCGCATCGCCCGCGGGATCACCAGCTATCGCCTGCCCTCGCCGAGCCTGCTGCGGATGGCCGAGCGCGGCGAGAAGCTGCACGAGGACGACCTGAAGGAGTGCGCGCGCGCCATCGAGCAGAAATGCGAGGAGTTTGAAGTCAAGGGCCACGTGACGCAGATCAACCCTGGCCCCGTGGTCACCACGTTCGAATTCAAGCCCGAAGCGGGTATCAAGTACAGCCGCATCACCAGCCTGGCCGATGATTTGTGCCTGGCGCTGCGCGCCGAGTCCATCCTGATCGAGCGCATCCCCGGCAAGTCCACTGTGGGCATCGAGGTGCCCAACCATCGCCGCCAGACGATCGTCCTGCGCGAGGAGATCGAATCGCCGGAATTCGTCAACTCGCCCTCAAAGCTCACCCTCGCGATGGGCAAAGACCTGATCGGCCGCATCCGCGTCACCGACCTCGCGCAGATGCCGCACTTGCTGATCGCTGGCGCCACCGGCACGGGCAAGAGCGTCTTCATCAATTCGATGATCATCTCCATGCTGTACAAGGCCACGCCGGAGGAGATGAAGCTGGTGCTGGTCGACCCCAAGCGGCTCGAGCTGGGCCTGTACGAGGACATCCCGCACCTGCTGGCGCCGGTGGTGACCGACCCGAAGGTCGCCTCGAACGTGCTGCGCAACGCCACGCGCGAGATGGAGCAACGGCTGAAGCTGCTGGCGCAGCGCGGCGTGCGCAACATTGACCAGTACAACCGCACTTTTGCGCGGGGGCAGTCGCTTTCGCTGTTTGACGACCTCGACCAGACCGAGCACCGCCCGCTGCCCTACATCGTGATCGTGATTGACGAGCTGGCTGACCTGATGATGGTGGATACCACTAACGTCGAGGAGTCCATCACGCGCCTGGCGCAAATGGCGCGCGCCGTCGGCATCCACTTGCTGCTGGCCACGCAGCGGCCCTCGGTCGACGTCATCACCGGGCTAATCAAAGCCAACTTCCCGGCGCGCATCTCCTTCCGAGTGGCGAGCAAGGTGGACTCGCGCACCATCCTCGACGCTAACGGCGCTGAATCGCTGCTCGGACGCGGCGACATGCTCTACCTGCCGGCGGGTTCAGCGCGGCTGCACCGCATACACGGGCCGCTGGTAACCGAGGACGAAATCGCGGCGGTGTGCGACTTCTGGCGGGCGCAGGCCAAGGCGCAGTACAACCAGCAACTGCTCGAAGCTCCGAAGGAAGAGGAGACCGCGGCCGTGCCCGCCGAAGCCATTCCCGAGGACTCCGACGACGAGCTGTACCAGGAGGCTGTGCGCGTGGTCTGCGAGATGGGCCGCGCCTCTACGTCCACGCTCCAGCGACGTTTGCGCATTGGCTACGGCCGCGCCGCCCGGTTGATCGACATAATGGAAAAGGACGGCATCGTCGGCCCGGCCGACGGCACGAAGCCTCGCGAGGTGCTCAAGAAGAAAGACTGGATGCGCGAGTTTGACGAGTCGTTGAAGCAGTAATGAACGGTTGACTGTCAACGGTTGCGGCCCTCGGCAATACGGAAGCGCGGGGAAGCTGGTCCGAGAGCACTGTGCGTGATCCTGGCACAATCAAGCGGATTGCCGTCAGCGCGTTCATTCTCTTTCATATCGTAGCCATCACGTGTTGGGCCCTCCCGCTGAACTCCTTACTGCGTACCAGCATAAACAACAGGCTCGCGCGTTATATG
>JBASRK010000106.1:0-12434 GCA_049273775.1 Candidatus Acidiferrales bacterium | reverse complement strand
CATCCTTTTAGCGCAGGGAGAGTTTACGGCGGCAGGCCGATGCGGCGCAGCAGTGCGTGAAATCGGGGCTCGTCACGCAAGCTATCAAATTGGGGATCTACCTTTAAGAAGACCACAAGGTAGAAACGTTCCTCGACGGCCTGTTCAAGCCAGCTCAGTGCCTTCTGCCTTTCGCCGAGTCGGATGTAGGTCATTGCCAGCCAGTAGGGTGGAATGTGTTCCCCCTTCGCTTGCGCGGCCAACATCAACTCGAGCCGCTTTCTCCAAGAACCCTTCCACCCAGACGTGTCGTAAGCCGTTTGGATTTCCGCGACCCAGCTGGAGTTTCTTCGCAAGAAATCTCCCGCTTTCAGGTCCTCGGCATTCGCCTCCCTGAACAGGCCCTTGGCTTCGAAAACATACGAAAGGACCCAATGGGCAGGAGGGAAATTGGGATCCATCTCCAAGGTCCGTTGGAGCTGCTTGAGGGCTTGATCGTACTGACGCGCAAATACCTCCACGAAGCCCACGTCGCTGTTGATGATGAGCGAAAGAGGATCGAATTCGCGAGCGCGCTGGATCTCCACAAGAGCCTGATCGAACTGTTCCCTCACCACGAAACAGAAGGCATGCCCTTGGTGGGCGCCGGCGTTGCTCGGGTTGATTTCAATGGCGCGTTTGAACTCGCGTTCGGCGCCCGCCCAATCGCGGTCGTAAAACATCGTGGGCCATCCCAATGCACTATGAGCCAAGCTCACTGTCTCATCCAGCTGGATGGCCCTTGCGGCAGCTGCTTTGCTTTTTGGATACGCCTCCTGCGGGGGGAGCACGCTGAGATTGCCCTGGAGGGCGTAAGAAGTAGCCAGCCCGGCATAGGCCGGCGCATACTCCCGGTCTTTGTCGATGGCTTGTTGGAAATATTCCTCGCTCCTAAGAAGCCCTTCAACAGTGAACTTGTTCCAGAAGAAGCGGCCCTTCAAATCGGCTTCGTGGGCCTCGGGGTTCACCGGCCTCGTCGAGCCGAGACGGGCTTGCTGCTGCGGCGTCAGCTTCAGTTGAATCTCACGCGCCACCGCTGCGGCCACTTCCCTTTGCAACTTCAGGATATCCCGCAGGTCACCCTCGTAGCTCTCGGCCCACACGTGGGTTTCGTCGCGCACCTGAATGAGCTGCGCGGTGATGCGTACCCGTCCACCAGCACGCCGCGCACTTCCTTCGAGCAGGTAGTCCACGCCGAGTTCGCCACCGATCTGCGCGGCGCTCTTCGTGCTGTGTTTGTACTGCATCGCCGAGGCCCGCGCGATCACCCCCAGCCGCTGCGGCTCCAGACCGCCGAGCTGCGTGATCATCTCCTCGGTCATGCCATCGCTGAAGAACTCCTGCTCCGGGTCGCGACTCAGGTTCTCAAACGGCAGCACAACCAGCATCACTTTGCCCTGCGGTGCGCCCCGGCCTCGCTCCACGACAGCGATGAAACGGAATCCGCGCTTGGGCAGCGTCTCGATGTAGCGGGGATTCTCGGCGGAGTCTCCCAGGGCCTGGCGCAGCTTGTTGATCGCCGAGCCCAGACCGTGGTCGAAATCGACGAAGGTGTCGGTCGGCCAGAGCTTCTTCTGCAACTCCTCCCGGGTGACCACATTGCCGGGACGCTCCAACAGCATGGCCAGAATTTGGAAGGGCTGCTCCTGGAGTTTGATCCGCAACCCGTGCCGGCGCAGCTCGCCGGCGTGCAGGTCGGCCTCAAAGGGGCCGAAGCGGATCACCTGCGGTGATGCCGAAGGTTCCCTCATGGCGAGAGATGCCGTTTGCGAATGCCGCCCAAGTCTATCACGCACGCCGGAGTCGGGCGGAGCGAACTGTCCTCCAAGGCCGCGTGAAGCGACCTCCTAAGCCTCTTAGATTCAACGTATTGGCCGGCGAAGCAGGTATGAAGTAGGGATGAATTGCAGTGCATTGAATGGTTTTGAGAGGTGTCCGAAGCTGCGCCATTGGGCGACCGAGGTAGCCAGAGCGGTCAAGCCCAGACAAAGAGGAGAAAAGTGATGAACAGGATTTCAAAACGCTCGGCGGTGATGTTGGCCGCGCTATTGGCCGCAACCTGTTTGCATGTGATCGTGGCCGCTGCCGCCCCGGCAGCCTTCCAAGGCATCTTCAAGTTGTCGCATGAAGTCCGTTGGGGCAAGGCCGTCCTGCCCGCGGGGGAGTACTTGCTTCGAGTCGAGTACTCCGGGCCGGTGATACTCGTCACCATTGGCGAAGCGAAAAGTCGGAAAACGATTGCTTTCGTGACCAGCTTGGCTTCAGAGGGCGACAAGGACGGCAAAGAGGAGAGTGCGCTGCTGATCGGCATTCGGAATGGGCAGGCGACCGTCCACTCTCTGAAACTCAACCAATTGCACACGGTCCTTATCTTCGATCCCGTCCTAGCACGTGACCGGGGAATTGAACTAGCCGGCAGAACTCCGGCCGTGCCCGTTGTTGCGTTGAAGAAGTGAGGTTGGACACTTCTTTCCAAGAGCAGAAGCGATGGAAGAGCGGGGCGCTCAGCCCCGCTCTCGGGTTCCAATAGGATGTGGCGCAAACTGTACAAAACCATTGGAGGCTGTTGAAAAAGTCGGTAAACGGAAGGGTCTTTCCCGGAGGTCGGTGTTTTGCGGGTTTCGGTTTACTTTTCTATTTCGCTCTCTGCTGACTCCCTCGCTTCGTCATGGCTTCTCAGGCGGTACTGAGTTCGGGCCGCAGTTGCCGCTGAGCTAGGAATCGCACCAGTCGTTTTAGGTTCTGGGCTGTAGCTGCCAAATGGAACTGCTCGGCCACGTTCCACAGCCGCCGCAGCCGCACTCGGCGCAAGCGTATTTGTTGTTTGAGTTCGGCGAACAGAGCCTCGACCTTGTAACGAGCGCGCTGCGAACTCTTATAGGCTGGCGTGCCGGCCAGCGTGCGTACGATCTGCCGGGCCGGTTCCTGCGCATGCACGAACAGCCAGCGATAGGGCGCAGAGGTACAGCGTTGCTTCTGCGGGCAGCCCTGGCACTGCGCCGCCGTCGAGCAGTAGGCGTAGCCTTGACTGTCGCGGCGCTGACCGCGATAGCGCAGCGGTTTTCCTTCGGGACAGTAGTAAGTGTTCTCTTGGGGCTCATAGCGGAACTGCTCTCGGGTGAAGCGTCCACCCGTTTGGTGGCGGCGGTCGATGACCGGAATGTGGGGTTGGATGTCCCGCTCCAGCAACCAGGCCAGAAACTCTCCGCTGCCGTAGGCTTTGTCGGCTCCCAGGCTTTCCGGGCGAAGCCCCAACTTTGTCTACCTGCTGCAGCATCCGCCGGGCGGCCAGCATCTCTTGCCGGCGCGCCGGCGTGGCCTCCACCGCCACAATGACGCGACTGGCCGTATCGATTAGATAGTTGTCGAAGTACGCCAGCACCGCCGGGCCGCCCTTCACGGCCCACGCGGCGTCGGGATCGGTGGTGGATACCGGACCCGTGAGAGAAGGCTCCTCTGATTCCGCCACCGGGTTCTGCTGCTCCAGCTCGGCCAAGTACTCCCGCACTGTGCGGGAGAGCTGGGCCACCTCCACCAGCTGCTCGCGCGACACCCGACTCCGCGCGCTCGCGTCGGCAGCTACGAGGGTTCCATCCACGGCCAGGTGTTGACCCTCTACCAAGCCCACGGCCAGGCAGCGCCGGACAATCTCCTCAAACACCTCCCGAAACACACCGGACTGTCGAAAGCGCCCGTGCCGGTTCTTGGAGAACGTCGAGTGGTCCGGGATCTCTTGGTCGAAGCCCAGTCGGGTGAACCAGCGGTAGGCTAAATGCATGCGCACCTCGTCCAGCAGGCGCCGCTCGCTGGTGATCCCGTAGAGATAGCCCACCAGCAGCAGGCGCAGCAGCACTTCCGGATCAATCGAGGGTCGCCCCGTAGAGCTATAGAAGTTCTTCAGCCGTTCGCGCACGAAGCCGAAATCCACGTAACGATCGATCAATCGCAAGAGGTGATCTTCTGAAATCTGGTCCTCCAGGCGGAAGTAGTAGAAGAGCGATTCCACACGCGGTTGCTGACCCATCATCGTCGGCATTCCTCCTGAACGCCGACTTAGCACAGAAGCGGATGGTCACTCTATAAAAATCGGCTCCGAAACCGACTTTTTCAACACTCTCATTGCTTTTCGCCCCGCGAGCCTTGCGGCCCCCGAGGCATGCGGCACTAGCCAAGCACCGCTTCTTGCATGTGCTCAGGTAGCTCAGGCCAATTCCATTGTGCAGGGCCGCTTCTAAATGCGTCGGCCATGGCGTGCGAAAAGGCCGTGGCAGGTTTTTGGCGCACTTTTCCCCATGTCGAGCCTGCCCTTCAAGAATCGCTTATTAGGATGCCTTCGCCCAGGCAGTCACTTCATGGCGTAAAGTGGTGGCTGTCTTGGTGGCTGTTCATTTTGAATTCGCTTACGCTTTTCTGCAACACCTTGCAAGGGCACACAAGAGTAAGCTGTTTGAATTACAGCACCTTGCAACTTACTGCGCTTTGGTACAGTTTCGGTAAATCACATCCAGAGTCTGATGTCCTACCGATTGAACGACCTCCCAGCCGAGGGAGGCGACAGAAAAGAGTCGCTCGAGCGAGCGACTTCTCTACTCTAATCAGGAACGGAGAATCCGTCAACCGCGGCTGTCGCCCGCGCTTCGCGAAGAGCCGACGGGAATCAGGCGGCCTTTGCGGATGGTGAACTCGAGGCCCCGCCACCGGATGCGGTTCCGAGCGAAACTGGCGAGCCAGATCGGAAACACCAGAGCGTCACGTATCGGCAGCAGCCAGAGCTTCCGCCGCAGCAGCGGGTCCTTCAGGCCCCACACACCGACCGTCCAACCAGCCAGCAAGCGCAGCGCCAGGTAGGCGCCGAGAAAGCCCACAGCAACCGCCGTCGAAGGAGCCACCGCGGCGGCGGCCACCGCCCACGGCAGCCCCTGCGTGAACAGCATGCCCAGATGACCTCCCGGGCGAACGTGTCGCACGCCGATCTGCCAGCGCAACTGGTGCTCAAAATAGCCGCGCGCGGTCTGTGCCGGACACATGGTCACGACGCGATAGGGGGAGAGCGCCACTCGGTAGCCGCGGGCGGCGATGCGCCGGCCGAACTCGTAGTCGTCTGCGTGCTGGTCAACCAGCGCCTCGAAGCCGCCGATTTCGGCCAGGTGCCGGCGCGTAGTGGCCATGGTTGAGCCCATGGCGAAGCGCACCCCACCTTCCAACCGCCAGGCCACCAGCACGCCGGCAGCGAGGTCCGCACTTGCGCCGACGGCTTCGAGTTCGGCGCCCAGTTGGCGATCGGCGATACCCGTATACAGGCAGGTGACCGCGCCCACCTGAGGGTCGCGCAGCGGCGCCACGATCGCGCGCAGATAGTCGCTGCCAATGCGAAGGTCGCTATCGGTGGCGACGAGCACGTCATAGCGCGCCTCGCGCGCCAGCCGGCAGAGTTTGCAGACCTTGCTGCTGGGGCCGAGCTGTTCTGCGCCGATGAAAAGTCGGATGGCCCGATCGGGGAAGTCGTGGATGAGCTTTTCGATGACCGGGATGGCCGGGTCGTCTGCGTCGCTGACCCCGAACAGAATTTCGTACTCGGGGTAATCCAGCCGGCAGAAACTCGAAAAGTTCTCGTAGGCTTCGCGGTCCAACCCGCGAACAGGTTTCAAGATGCTGGTCGGGGGCGTGAAATCGGCGGGTGAGGATTCGCGTTTCTCGCCGAAAAAGCGCAGTGCGGAGTAAATGGTAAACAGGTAGTAGGCGAACGGCGCACAGGCGACGATCAGAACCAACCAGCGAAGAACCGTCAGCGTCATCCGGAAACCCTTTTGCCGGCGCTCTATCCGGCCCAGGCCAGGGCCACGCCGACGCAGATCAGGAGCACGCCCGCCCAGCGTGTGGCGTTCAGCCGTTCGCGCAGAAAAAACTTGGCGCCCAACGCCCCTGCCACGTAGGCCAGCGAAGTCGCCGGAATCACGAAGCTTACCGGGTACCACGACAGCATCGTCAGGAACGCATAGAACGCCGCCGTCATCAGGCCGAGGCCGACCCAGAGCCAGCTCACGCGAAATGCGCGCCCGACGAACCGCAGGATGGCCCGCGGGCGGAAGTCGGTCACCTCGCCGAGCAGCTTCATCGCGTGCGTCAGGCTGATTTCTCCGCCCGTGCCAGTGACGACCACGAAAATCAGGATCAACGCGGCGCGCATGGTCATCGCGGCTCCGTGGTGCGCAGCGGCGTGCGGTTGATCAGGATGACTCCAATGAAGATGAGCGCGATGCCGACCCAGCGTGTCGGCGCGACGTGCTCGCCCAGGAACAGATACGCCAGCAGCGGCACCAGTGCGTACGCCACCGCTGAGAACGGCATCACGAAACTGTAGTCGGCCCAGGATAGCACTAGCATGTGGCAGATGAAAAACAGCAGCATGCACACCACGCCAAGCCACACGGTGCCGCTCGAAAAAATGCGGAGCGCTCCCGCCTCAATCGACGCGATGTGCGAGAGATCGAGCTCGCCGACTTCCTTCATGCCCTTGCTCAGGATCGTGTTGCCCACCGAGCCCAGCAACACGAGCAGGAACACCAGCACGTAGGTTTTGATCTTCAGGGTTTTGCTGGAGCGCATCGCGAGTACGGGCCTAATCGCGGCCATTCGCGTATGAAGCGCGAGGCCGCGCCCACCGCTCCCCTAGGGAGAGCGAAGCTCCGGCGGCGCAGCAGTTCCCGGAGGTAAAACCCTGGCCGCCTCGGCCGCCCGCGCCGTCGTCGTGCGCTCGTGCAGGAATTTGAAGAATTCGACGCCCTCGCGCAGCCGCCGCCGCATCACTTCGGGGTCGCGAAGCATTCCGCCGAAGAGTGAGAACATCTTCCGCGGCCGGAAGTAGAACTTCCGATAAAACTCCTCGACCGAGTTGAAGATGATCGTCGAGCTCAGGCCGGGATAGTTCAGTGCCGCCACCTGCACGCCGTGCGTGTCCACCAGCTCCCCGGTCTGGATCTGCAGCCAGCCCTGCTCCTGCGCCTGGCGATAGAGCTCGGTGCCCGGGTAGGGTGCCGCGAGGGAAACCTGGATCGTCTCCGGCTCGATTTCGCACGCAAAGCGAATCGTCTCGCGGATGGTCTCCGGCGTCTCGCCCGGCAGGCCGAGGATGAACGTGCCGTGGATCGTGATACCGAGTTCCTTCGCATTGCGCGAGAATTCGCGCGCGATGTCCAGCCGAATGCCCTTCTTGATGGTGTTCAGGATTTGTTGATTGCCGGATTCGTAGCCGACCAGCAGGAGCCGCAGGCCGTTGTCTTTCAGAATCTCGAGCGTCTTACGCGGCACGTTGGCCTTGGCGTTGCACGACCACTTCAGCCCCAGCCGTCCCAGGCGGCGCGCAATCTCTTCGGCGCGCGGGAGATCGTCGGTGAACGTGTCGTCATCGAAGAAAAACTCCCGCACCTGCGGAAAATATTTCTTGGCCAGCGCCATCTCTGCTTCGACGCTGTCGACGCTGCGCACGCGGTAGCGGTGCCCGCCGAGCGTCTGCGGCCACAGGCAGAACGTGCATTTCGAGCGGCAACCCCTGCCGGTGTAAAGCGAAACGTAAGGATGCTGGAGGTACCCGATGAAGTAGTTCTCAATCGTCAGGTCGCGCTTGTAGACGTCCACGACATAGGGCAGCGCGTCCATGTCTTCGATCGTCGGACGCGGCGGCGTGAACGAAACCCGGCCGTTTTCGCGGTAGGCGATGCCCGGCACTTCGCGCAGCGGCTTGCATGCGGCGACGTCCGCGCACGCATAATCAAACTCGCCCACGGCGACCCAGTCCACTGCGGGCGCCGCGTCCATGGACTGCAGGGGCAGCACGCCCACGTGCGCGCCCACCATGCCCACCATGATCTTTGGATTCTCATCTTTGAGTCGCGCCGCAAAGCGCGCATCGTTGGAAAACGAAGGCGTGCTCGTATGCAGCACCGCCAGTTCGTAATCCTTCGCAAGCGGAGCCACCTGCTCAGTCGTCAGGCCATCCGGTGGCGCGTCAATCAGGCGGCTTCCGGGGATCATGGCGGCCGGCTGGGCCAGCCAGGTCGGATACCAGAACGACCGAATTTCCCGCTTGGCCTGATAGCGCGAACCCGCTCCCCCGTCAAACCCTTCAAAGCTTGGCGGGTTCAATAAAAGAGTCTTCATCAGTTCCGTCATCCGGCACTCCCTCAAAAACAGGCCTGGGTCGCTCGGCGGGACCGTTTCTCTGGATCCAAAGTAGTCTATTGTACTCGAAATGGTTGCATGACGGAAAGGAGAGCTTTCCGCCGTTTCTATTGGAGCAAGCGCGCGAGCTGGCCGGTGCTCCGGAGCACCTCGAGTTGCGCCTTCTGGCGCCCGAAGTCCGCCTCGAGGAAGGCCAGCCACCTGTCGCTCTCCTCCAACCGGGCCTTTTCCAGGTCGCGCAGCCTGGTGCGGCCCTCCTGGAACTGCGCTTGAAGAACACGGAGACTCTCCTGCGCCAGTTGCAGCTCCAGGCGGGCCACTTCGCGGGCGGCGTCGAGCTCCCGCGTCCGCCGGGCCTGGCGGCGGACCTCGATCTCCAGGGTGCTGCGCTTGGTTTTCAGCTCGAGCTCCGCCGCATTCAGATCGGTCTGGGCAAACGCCACCGCCGCTGACGTGCGCGCGCTGAACAGCGGGAATCTCACCTGCACGCCGACGTTCAGATTGTGCCGCTGGAAGTGCTTGAAGAACTCGTCGTACCTGTTGATGCGGCTCAGCAGGCTGTACTGGCCGACCAAGTCGAGCGTTGGAATGTAGCCGCCGCGCTCGCCGTGCAGGCGTTCTTTCCGGGCCCGGCGTTCCGCTTCTGCCAGCATCAGCTCCGGATTCTTCGACATGGCGAGCTCCACAAGCTCGCTGGGAGCCTGCTCGGGGACGGCGGGGAGCTCCTCTGCAGCCACCTCGACGCGCTCGTTTGACGGGATGGCCATCAGGTGGCGCAGCTCGCCCTCGAGCGCCTCTTCCTGACCTTCCAGTTGCACGATGCGCTGTTCGATGCGCGCCGAAGCAAGCTGCGTCCGGGTGACCTCGATGGGCAGCTCCAGCCCTGCGCCTGACCGCTCACGGGTGACATCCACGATTTTCTGCGCGCTCTCGCGCTCCTTGCGCAGCAGCTCGAGCGAATGGCGCACCTTGGCCAGTTCCAGGTAGGCCGAGGCCGTGCGCACGATCACCGCGTCGCGCGCTCGCTCCACCTCAAACCGCTGCCCTCGCGCCCGCTCCTGCGCCGCACGGAGTTGCCCGCGGAGCGGTGGATTGATCAGCGTCTGCACGTAAGCCACGTTGAAAAGGGAGGGCGCGACACCTCCCGGCGTCTGCGGGATGCCGTTCGTGTATCCGAGGCCGGAGCCCCCGTAGAGGTTGGGGCGGAAATCGGAGCGGTTGACTTCGGCCGCCTGTTCGGCCAGGGTCTGCTGCAATCGCGCTAGGGCCAGCTCCCGGCTGTTCTGCAGGGCCAGAGCCACAGCGCGTTTCAAGCTGAACCCTGCGGCCGCGCCCGGCTCCTGTGCCCGCGCCGCAGCCGCTGCAGCAAGCGAGAGAATCCCGGCAGCAAGCGCGGCGGCGAGCTTTGTGTTGTGGCGATTCATGTTGGTCATAGAGCGTCCCCACCCCTTTATAGAATGGCGTTGTGTCGCGATCGCTCCGGCAGCCAGGCAAATTCTAGCCGCGCTAGGGGCGCCGCGGAGCCTCAATTGTAGCGAAACCCGAGCCGGCTAGCGGGTCAAATCTCCCCGGTCCCACAGGCGGAGCGCGGGACGCCAAGCTGAGCTGGATCGTTTCCAAAACGAGGCAGTAGGGTGTACACTCACAGCTCCCGGGGATTCCCAAACTGAAATCTCGGATCCCGAACGGAGAACCTTACCCATGCAATTACTCCTTGCGCTTTTTCTCCAAGCGCAGCACATGCACGAACACGTGAACGACACCGCCTCGGTCACCGACGTTAAGTCGCTCTTCGATCACCACTTGGCCGGAGTGACGATCACAGTGATGGGAATTCTGCTTTTCCTGGAATATGCGAAGCGGGTGCGCTACCCATTCCTCACTTATTTGTGGCCGCTCCCGCTGATCGCTTTCACCACGTTTGTGTTCATCTGGAGCGATCCTGAGGAGCCTTGGGTGCATTGGATCCTGCATGGGGAGTGGACCCAGCCCGTGGCGGAACACAAATTCATGGAAATGGCGGGGCTCTCCATCGGATTGATCGAGCTGTTCCGGCGCATCGGCTGGCTGAAGAACCTTGCCTGGCGGCAGTTGATCAACGCCCTGATCCTGGCGGCTGGCCTGATTCTGCTCTTCCACCACGGAAACCACGTGCGAATTATCCATGTCGAGCACTTCTGGATGAGCGCTGGAATCCTGCTGATCGGCGTGACCAAGATCGTCGGAGACGTCCAGAAAGAGCCCGGCTGGGTTTCCCGCTACGTCGTACCATCCCTCTTCGTGGTGGTTGGGCTGATGCTGGTCTTTTACCGGGAGTAGAGCGGGGCTTGAAGCGTTGCACAATCGGGTTGCCGTCGGTGAGAAGGGAAGCAACCGGGGTGGCCGTCGCTAAGGCGAGGCGGTGAGACTCAATCTTTCTCCGAGCGATGCCACCGGCGGCTGTCCGGGAACAGGCGGCTGGTTCACGTACACCGTTTTTCCTCCGGTCTCCGCTAGAATCCAGATTGAATTTCCTGGAAGCCGCTTCCGCACTTCCTCCTTGTGTTCTGCCGACACGACCAGGAACACCCGCCCCGTACCTCTCCACAGTTGGCTGAAACCATGGTCGGTGAAAAATGTTTTCGGCGCGTCCGAATAATGAGAGCCGAATTCCAGATTGCTCCCAGTGGCGTTATACAGCAATACGCGCCGGTGAGAATAGAACGCGACACCGGGTGCGACGCGAATGTCCCCGTACAGCGCGATTTGATCCTCGGGCCGCAGGCATTTACGAATCTCCATCGCGAGAGAACGAGAGGAGAGGGAAGGGTTCAGCGCGTCGTACGCAATATGGGCAGCAAGAATGAATCCGGCCATCCCCAGAGCCAGAGCGGCGCTCGGGAGCCAGGGCACTCGCCGTTTGCGGAGGGCCCATGCCGCCACAAACGCGACGAGCAAGGAAAGCGCGGAGAGGATGACAGGGACCCGGAGGTCGGCGACCGACTCCGGGGTCAAGTCGAGCAAATGAGCCATGGAAGTCAGATAGGCTTCGGGGCTGCGCATTTCCAGGTGCGTGGAAATATCATTTGCCGCGCGAACGTACAAAGAACCCCATATAAAGTAGCCTGCAACACCAGCCAGCAACACCCCCAGCGTCGCCAAGCCTCGATGGATGGGAAGCAGCCAGCGGGAATTGTTTTCCTCCGCATGCGCGATACCCAGCCCCAGCAACAGCGCCAGCGCGGGCCATGACCCGAAACTGTAGTATTCCATCCGTGAGCCGCTTTCGAACGTGAAGAAGAGCAGAATGACTCCCGCCCAGACAAACAGCAGCAATCGCGCCTGAGCGCTTTTATCCATGTCTCTGCCCCAGGTTCGAACAGCAGGCAATTCCCGGAGAGCGAGCGGGACGAAGAAACTCCAGGGGAACAACCACACCAAGTGAGCGCTCCACCACAACCACAGTGGCACCGCACCGTAGTCATGCGGAAGACGGCTGCCCAGGGCGCGGTTCACATGTTCGTTGATGAAAAATGCCCAGAAAAAACCGGGCGCGCGCAATCCGGCCAGAATGTGCCAGGGCGCCGCGATCGCAAGAAAAATTGCCGTGCTGGAAAACGGACGGAGTTCGCGCCAGCGGTGCCAGCCCCGCGTCAACGTAATGAACACGACGATCGCACCGACGGGGAAGAGCAGGCCGATCAAGGCGCGGGTCAGGACGGCGATCGCACACAAGGCGGCGGCGCACCAGTATCCGAGACGCGGATCGAGGCTGCCAGTCCAGGAGCGGAGAAACAGGTAGAAAATTCCTTCGAACGCCAGGGCGTAGATCGCCTCCGGAATCATGTTTCGCGTGAAGATAAACATTCCCACGCTGGTGGCCACGGCCAGTGCCCCGTAGAACCCAGCTCGCTGGCTAAAGAACCGCCTGCCGAACTCGAACGTCAACAGAACGATTCCTACCACTGCCAGCCCTGATGGGAGCCGGGTCGCGAATTCACTTTCACCGAGCAGTTTGTAGCTGGCAGCCACCAACCAGAAATGGAATGGCGGACGAATCAGATACCGTATCCCGTTCATGTACATCACGACATAGTTGTGGCGTTGCAACATCTCCTGCGAGACCAGGGCGTGGGCGGCGTCCACGTCTTCGTCGTCCAATGCGGGGCTCCCTGCGGTGCCGATATAAAGGCCGGCGGAGAGGACGAGCAAACACAGGATCATCCACCATGAGCTCACTTTGACGTTTTGCATCCGAC